>NZ_JAMPLX010000002.1:0-380697 GCF_028477825.1 Providencia sp. PROV267
AATTTGTGCGCGCGCAAAAAAGGAATTAATCTGTTAATACTGAGCGTTTTTAATCAGGTCAATTATGAATGAATCCTTAATGAATAGGAATAATATTTTTTACTGATTAATGAAACTATGTTTATGAAAAGAGTATTTTACTGAATGAAAACTTTATCTCTTTGTTATATGCCTTTTATTTAAAATAATGCCTATTAATTATTCAGTATGGTTCAATAAAGTTATCATGGTAAAAGAAGCTTTTATTAGAACACTTATATAAAGTGAATAGATTTATGCCTGACAAATATGAATGGTGGGAGCCAATTTTGCGTTGGCTACAATATTATCTTCCGCTTATTGGCGGATTTTTTATTGCAACAACGATTGCCTATATTCGTGAACGACGCGAAGGGATGCTTTGGAAACAATCTTTATTGGAAGCGTTGATGTGTGGTTTGCTGAGTGTGGGCACAATCCGGTTTATTGAATGGTGGTTAGCACAAAATGGCAATACCGAGTCTTGGAGCTTATTAGCCGAATTTTGTGGTGTTGTGATCGGTTTTTTAGGAACAAAAAAACTCTATGGCATCTTTGAGATGATCATCCAATTTATTAAAAATCGATTTGGAGTTTAATGATGAATCAATTTTTTCTTAGCCAGCGTAGTGAACAAAACTTACGGGGTGTGCATCCTGATTTAGTCAAAGTGGTGCGCCGAGCGATCAAATTGAGCCGTGTTGATTTCATGGTTATTGAAGGAAAACGCAATGAAGCTCGCCAACGGCAATTAGTGGCTAATGGACAAAGTCAAACGATGAATAGTCGGCACCTAACAGGGCATGCTGTCGACTGCGCTCCATTAATTCACCGTCAAATTCCATGGAATGATTGGTCTAAGTTCGAGCTGGTTGCTCGAGCAATGAAAAAGGCCGCGGCGGAATTAAACGTGGAAATTGAATGGGGAGGTGACTGGGTTAATTTTAAAGACGGACCACATTTTCAATTGTCATACCGCGCTTACCCTCTATGACATCGCTAACCAAGGTATTTACGGCAACCAGCCTGGTCCTAGCTTTTTGGTTGTGGTGGGTAATGCGTGATTATGACAAGTTAAATCGCCAATATATGTCACTGAATCATCAAATGGCAGCGCAACAGGCTTTATTTAATGGGTATTTAAAATTTTCAGCACAACTCAATAAAATTACCAAAAATCATCTTAACCAACGAAATGAGGTGGATCTTAGTTCTGAACAAACCAAAGAAGTTATTAAAAAGAGGCTTTCTGACACTATTTGTGCCACTCATCGTGTGCCTAGTGATGCTACTGTCCAGTTGCACAAACATTCAGAAAGAATACGTTCCACAGCCGCAAATGGCGATCCCAGATTATTTACTCGATGATTGTTTACCCCCGATTATTCCTCTCGAATTAACTTGGGGTGATTCGCTTCTACTGAATGAGACATTATTAACTATTATCGAACAATGTAATTTAGATAAGCAAGCCATCAGAGTGATTGAACAACAACGCCACGCCCTCTTTTTCAAGTAAGTGTTTATTACATCTTTAACTAATTGAATAGCAGATAAAACAACCGACTATCACCGATAGCGCGGAAGATTGTCTATGCCTAATTATTGGGAATTCACATGGAAACAACAATGCTTTCACGGCTCAACCTAGATAAATTGCGCCAAATTATCGTGCTGCTCACACGACTACCGGAAGAACGCGTTCTTGATGGCAGTGTTTATACCGATGTATCGAAATGGGATGACTTTATCACTGTCACGCCATTGGTATCTCATTCTATCGGTACGGAAGTTAAATTCGAAGCAGAAAACAGTAGAGAAGTGGTGACGATGACACGGGAAACCACGGTTTCGATTACCGCACAAGGTAAGCAGGCATTCTTATTGATTGAAGATTTAGCCGCGCAAATGCACACATACCTTGCTTTGCAACAACTTAAAGCCATGGGGGCGGGATTAGTTCACGGATCAGAAATTCAATATTTCCCCGAGGAGGAGCCTGAAGGAAAGCAACAAAGAGCACAGCTCAATTTAACACTATCACATATTCATCGTATCGAATCATCACTGACTTATGGTGAATCGGTCGTTATAACCACGCTAAAGGAACCATTATGAGTTTATCTATTAAAGAGATCATTAATGCACAAATTTTACCCCAAGCGGCAGCCGTACAACGTCGTGATCTAAGTATGATTGCAATTTTTACGTCTGAAATGGGCAATGCGTTTGTTGATGCATCTTCGCGTTATGTATTTGTTTCTAATGAACAAGATGTTGCTAATTTATTTGGTACAAAATCGTCAACCTATAAAGCAGCACAAGCACTGTTTTCTGCACGTCCTAAATTGAAGCGTGCGATGATCGCGCGTTTTGCGAAAGAGAAACAGACAATTGCCGCAACCGCGAATGCGCTAAAAGGCTCAACGATTTCTGTTGGACTGAATGTATTAAAGGCGATTACTGATGGTGCAATGACTTTGAACCTTGCGGGCTCTGATATTTTACTGTCGGCCCTCGACTTTAGTAAAGCTATTGATTTTTCAGACATTGCAAAAGTTATTAATCAAAAGCTACCTAGTGATGCCAACGTACAAGCGGTGTGGGATGCCATCGGTAAGCGCATGATCATTCAATCGAAAACGGCAGGAGTAGATGCAAAAACGCGTTTCGGTTATGTGAAGCCATCCACTAGCGGTACTTATGTGGGTAATTTACTCAAATTGGAAGAAGGCCAAGCTACGCTAACGGTGGGAGCCGCCGCACAAACTGTTAATGCAGAACTACCTTCCGAAGCCTTGCATAAACTACAAAATGTCTATCAAAACTGGTATGGCGTCTATTTCGCAGACTCTCTCACCGATGAACAGCTTGATGATGCTCATGCATGGGTGACCGCGGCTGACTTAAAAGTTATGGCCTATACCGCGACGCGTGATGAGCAGATTGAGTGGAACAACAGTAACATACTGAAAAAGCTGTTTGATAAAAACAGTGGTCGGTTGATGGTGCAATTCAACAAAACGGGAGATAACCATGCCGGTGCTGAGTTGTTGGCGATTGCTGTTTCAACGGTTTGGCAAGGACAGAACACCGCAAAAACTGTCAAATTTAAGCAACAAACGTCGGTACGCTCTGACGATCGCGTGACTCAAGATGCGGCACAAAAATGCCGTCGTTTGGGGATCAATTTTTATACCGATTATGACGGTATCAATATGTTAGCTGAAGGCACGATGCTCGGCGGCACATTTATTGATGAAGTGATGGGGCTGGATGCGTTTATCGATGCGTGCCAAAAACAAGCCTTCACGACCTTACAAGCAAGCCCTACAAAAATTCCTCAAACCGATAAAGGCCAAGCGATGCTAATTGGCTCCTTGATTGTCATTGGCAACGAATTTAAACGCAATGGCTTCTTAGCAGGGGGGATCTGGCGTGGCAGTGATATTGGCGAGGTGACTTTTGGTGACCGCTTAGATGAAGGTTTCTATTTTTATTCGGATAGCTTTGATGTTCAGTCACAAGCGGATCGAGAAGCACGCAAAATGATGCCGATTATGTGTGCAATTAAGCTCGCGGGTGCGGGTCATTCAGCAGATTTATTAATTCAATTCAACCGCTAAGAGGTCACTATGTCTGTTTATAATCACAAAAGTCTTATGGTTAGTATCAATGGTTATGAAATCACAGCCTTTGATGAATCTGCAGATGCGCTATCAATTGCTCCTGTAGGCGATGATGGTGCTTGGACGTTCGGCGCTAATGGGCGTGGGGTTTATGTTTTTAGTGGTAACCAGTCGGGAATATTAACACTGAAGTTACTGCAACACTCTGCAGATAATCATTTTTTATCGAATCTACGTAATCAAATGCTCAGCAGCCAATCTGCTCCCGCGCCGCTTGAATTGTATATCAAGGATACGTGGAACGGTGATGAGATTGTGGGGCATGTTGGCTTTTTCACAACACCGCCGACGCAAACACGTGGGGCTGGCCATAATGCGCAGTCATGGGTGATCCAATTTGAACGTGTGATCACTAAATTGGGTAAAGGAGCCTTTAACTGATGGAAAAAGATAACATCACTTATGAGCATCGTCATAGCAACTTTATCGAAGCGAAAACCCATGCCATGAAGCTATTGGGGATGCTAAAAGGTTGCATTGCAATGAATGGTGAACAGGTTGATATCGATGTGGGGGGCGTACTTGCCAATATTGGCTCCACAGAAATGCAAGGTATCGAAAAATTCATCTTAAAATGGGTGATAGCAAAAGATGCCGATGGCAATGTTATTCAGCTTGATAAAGTGGATGTGTTTAATACCCATTTTAATACTTATCGTTCCCATTATTATCCACTTATTGTTAATGGCCTAGTCTTTCATTTTGCTGATTTTTTGCCCGATGGAGTCGCATCCAAGGTAAATATGCCCAGTTTGGTCAATCTAACGGCATAACAGATGTAGATTGGTTAAAAATGCTGCCCATTATGGAAGGCAAATATACCGGTCATGATCTTAGAACGACAGCAACGCTCGGCGATGTGCTTGATTTTCATGAGGCCTATGTCGAGCGTTTGTTGTCTCAGCGGAGGGCAGAAGATGGGAATCGAACAACTTCTAACCATTATCGGTCTTAATGAAGAGCAAGTGGTTAAACTAAAAGGTGTCGTCACTGCCCTCGGCGCGGCGGCGACTTCAACGGCAACAGTTA
Source organism: Providencia sp. PROV267 (assembly GCF_028477825.1). Taxonomy (NCBI): domain Bacteria; kingdom Pseudomonadati; phylum Pseudomonadota; class Gammaproteobacteria; order Enterobacterales; family Morganellaceae; genus Providencia; species Providencia sp. PROV267. The sequence continues at coordinate 4,737 of NZ_JAMPLX010000002.1, forward strand.
TTGGCCAATTAGGTGAGAAATTAAGTAATGCGGGTTTAACGATTGATAATTTGAAAGCAGTGGTTTCTGGTCTCGTGACGGCTATTGATTTTATGTCGAATAAATTCTTTAGCTTTATTGGTGGCGCGGTAGCAGGGGCGAGAGAGCTCTCTCAGGAAAAAAGTGTGTTATTTACCATTTCTGAGAAAGAATTACAGCAAGCTGATGAATATCAATCAGTCACGAAGAAAACTAGCTTATCAATAGAGTCAATAAAAACGAAACTCGTACTAGGGCTACTCCCTAACTTAACGGAGGTGATTAATCGCTTTAATGAATGGCTAGATGCGAATAAGACACTGATATCAGAGGGATTAGCTCAGCTGGTCGTGTGGGGGAGTAAAGGCATACAAGCGATAGGGAATGCGGGTCGTGCCATTAATCTCTTAGTCGAAAAAACCATAGGGTGGAAAGCGGCAATCATTGGCGTTATAGCGGTGTTAGCGGCCTTTAAAAAAGCCGCTTTAATAGCCTTTGCCGCGAACCCTGTCATGTGGGTTGCGGCTGCGGTGGCTGGACTGATGGTGCTGCTCGGGGATCTCATGGCTTATCTAGACGGTGGTGAGTCACAATTTAGTGAGTTTTGGGCGCCAGCCATTGAATGGATACAGTCAGTATTAGCTTGGTGGAATACTTTTTATGCTGAAAATAAACTGATTTTCGATGGCATTGCTCAAGCATGGGCGCTCACTATCGATAGTGCTGTGATGATTTTCCGTGGCTTCTTTAAATATATAGGTAATGCCTTAAAGCTACTCTTTGGCTTATTCAGTGGTAATACGGCGATGATGGGGGAAGCATGGGAGGGCATGACCGAGGGATTGAAGGAGATTTGGGCAGGATTTGAACACTACTTTCATGGTTTTGCCACGGCATTTTTAGCATTATGGCAAGTGCTTATCCAAGGGGTTATTCAGGCTTGGGATGTCATTAAAAATGCAGCGAAAATGGCTTTTGAATGGGTATTGAGTGTTGCAAAAACCTTTATTGATGGTTTAAGTACAGTATTTTTTGCGATTATCGATTACCTATTGGCACCATTTCAGTCAGCATTTGATTTGATACAATCGTTATATGAAATATTCACCGACGATTCAACGTCATGGACGGAAAAACTTAATTTAGCATTTGCCGCAATTCAGGAATTCTTAACCGCACCATTTAAAGCGGGATGGGAATTTATTAGAAATCTTTTTGATCTCAGTGATACCGATATTGGCAAGTTTATTCATGATCTTGCGAATACGTTTAATGGGGTGACTGAATTAATTAAAAAGCCTTTCGAGTTGGCATTTAATTGGGTAAACCAAAAGCTTGATGAGTTGACATCGGGTATTATTTCAATATTAAAAGCACTGGGTATTATTGACGATAAATATCAAAGTGAAAAAAAATTAGTACAAATCTCAAATCTTGCTGGCGGCTTAATTAAGCAAAACCTAGCTGATCCCAATTTATCTAATGTCACAACTAGCAATCATAAGAGCATTGTTGTTAACCAAGGGGATGTTAATGTGAAACAAGATATTCATACCATGGATAGCCGACAAGCGGGTGTATTGGCGGTAGAGGGGATCAATCAATATGTTAATGAGATTGCATACCATTCCTTAAAGAGTGCGAATGCTGATTAACCCGCCGTTTTAAAGAATGAGTTGGGTTCAATTCAACTGATAAGGTCACTTAATGTGGCCTTTTTTATTTAGGCAATAGATTATGGATATTACAAGCGGAATATTTACTGGTCGAGCGTCTGTTATTACAAGAACGATTGGTCAGTTTGAACTTGATTGTACGATCCGCGAGACTCATACCTCTGCATTAAGGATCACAAAAAACCCCGTTGAATCGGGGGCTGATATTGCTGATCACGCATTTCTTGAGCCGAAATCACTGAGTATTACGGGAACGGTAGTGGGCTATGAACCTGCGAAATATTTTAATGATTTTTTAGGGTTCGATACCGAGGCTATGGGGGAATACCCTCTGCCGTTAGAAATATCGTCATCAATACGGCAAGCGGAAGCGATGCTGGGGCAATATATAACGATAGGACGGGTGTTAGCCAATAAAGTGCAGAAGGTGATTGCACCTTGGTATCCGGATGTATTGAAACCTTTTGCTGATAGTTCGCAGACATTAGATCGTGCTGGTCGTGCTTATGAATCATTATTGGCAATACAAAAAATGGGGGAGCCGATTGATGTACAAACAGGACTTCGTTTGTACAAGAATATGATGTTAACCAGTATTGGCGCGACACAGGATAAGCCTGGGGCGGTTGAATTTAGTTTAAATTTAGAGGAAGTGTTTATTGTCGAGAGTCAGACGGCAAAAGGATTACACCCTGATTTAAAACAACAACCTCAAAAAAGTAATATGGGAAGAACTCAGCCTGAGGCCAAATCTGCCCATACTTTCCGTGAAACATTAGGGGGACGTTCATGATTTATGAAATACCCGTATCTCACGAGCCGATCCAAGAGCAATTATTTACCTTATTTGGTAAGGCCTTAAAGCTAACTTTGTACTACAACAAAATTTCAAAAAATTGGCAGTTTGATTTATTCGACACCAATGAGAATAAAGTTATTACACAAATGCAGGGATTAGCTGTTAATGCTCCTTCATTAATAGAGAAAAATCTCCCCTTTATTTTGACGTTAAGTGATAAATCACGTTTTGGTATTAATTCAATATCACAAAGTGAATTAGGTGAAAGGCTTTTGCTCTATATTGTTGATAAAGGATTTTGGTATGAAACAATTAGGCAGACAACTTAAGCTTGTTATTGGTAATGATGATGAATCTTTCGAAATAACACAATTACGCGTCACGTTTGATATCAAAAAAACATTAACACCAGAGCCTAACCCTGCTGTTATCCGTATTTACAACCTTAATGCGTCACATCGAAACTTATTAACCAGCAAGGTATTTAATCGGGCAGCACTTTCGGTTGGTTATGAAGAGCTGCAACTAATTTATGCAGGGGATATTATTGAGGTTAAGGTAACTGAAAGTGCGGAAGATATTATTTGTGAATTAATTTGTGGCGATGGATTTAAGGCTTATACCTGTACGTTAGTTAATAAAACATTATCTTCGGGTAATCGCGATCGTGATATTTTAACAGAAAATGCGCAGGCGATGGATATTGATATTGGCGTTATAGAGTTGCCAAATGATCGTCAACTTCCGCGTGCAAAAGTGATGTTTGGTGATGCAAGGGAATTACTGCATAAAATCGCGAAAAATAACCAGTCAGATTGGTCTATTCAGGATGGGCAACTCATGTTATTGCCAAAACAAAAGGTGATAACGGATAACGAAAGTTTTGTTTTATCGCAAGAAACGGGGCTAATTGGTAAACCCGAAAAAAGTGAAGATGGCTTGACGATAACCTGTTTATGTCATCCTACATTAAAAATTGGTGCCCTCATTCGGCTTCAATCCATTACATCTGAATTTAATGGTGACTATAAAATTACGCAGCTAAGTCATACGGGCGATTTTATGGAGAGGGATTGGTATAGCAGGCTCGTTTGTGTTGATGGTACGTTTGATAAGGTGAAACAATGAAACAGCCAACACTTCTTGATGTGATGAATCAATACGCTCAGAACCAGCGCTACGATATTCATACTGCGTTGCCCGGTAAATTACTGTCTTGCAATGGGCATAGTGCGACGGTTGAATTAATGATCAGCCATGTCACTAAAGAGGGAAAAGTGATTGCGTTGCCGCCGTTAGTCGATGTTCCGGTTGGATTTTATCGGGGAGGTGGTTTCTGTGTCACAGTGCCTGTACGTGAGGGGGATGAGGGGCTGGTGATTTTTGCCGAGCGTTGCATTGACGGCTGGTATGTTTCCGGTAAACAGTCGCAACCGCTTGATCACCGTTTTCATGACCTATCCGATGCCTTCTTTTTACCTCAAGGCAGTAGTCAACCCAATAAAATTCCTAATTATTCGAGTGATTCACTATCGCTACAAACGGATGATGGCTCAACGTTTATTCGTATGCAGTCGGGAAAGATCATGATTAAAGGCGATATTGAACACCAAGGTAATTATCAGTTAACAGGTAATGCGTTGATTAAAGGTAACCATTCAGTGAATGGTAATAGTGAATCATCCGGCGGCACACTTAAACATAATGGCAAAAATATTGGCGATACCCACACGCACAGCGGAGTGCAAACGGGAGGAGGCAATACAGGAGGTCCTAACTAATGAAAGTACGTCGGCTTGATGATAACCATGATTGGTGTTTTGGGCGAGGGAGAGCAGATTACAACATTCGCTCGGAAGCTATCGCACAATCGGTGCTAACTCGCCTATTGTCATTGAAACAGGATTGGTTTCTTAATCGCGAACATGGCATTAAATGGTTCGATTATTTACGCAAAAACCCTAATTTGATAGCGATGGAGGCTGAAATAAAAGCGAGTGTATTAAATACGCAAGGGGTTGAGCAAATTACCGAATTTGATATTCAACTCAATCCTGATACAAGGTTGATGGCGATATCAGTCACTTATATTGATATTTACGGCCATAAAAAAGAGGTAATGACAGATGCTCCAAATTACTGAAACGGGCATAGTGATTGATAAGCTGACTGACGTTCACCAACGCTTAACGGAAGGGTTTAAACGTATCTATGGGGATGACATTAATCTGGATGCGGATAGCCCTGACGGCCAAATGATCGGCCTATTTTCTCAAGAGATAGATAATATTAATCAAGCAATTGCCCTGATAGCGCAGATGCTTGACCCCTATAAGGCCATTGGATCATGGCTAGAACAACGCGCAATGTATGCCGGCATTGTTCGCCGAGGGGCCGATTACAGTTATCTCAATGAGGTGGTGATCACAGGTAAACAGGGCGTTACCGTACATAAAGGAAGCTTATTGTCTGATGATAATCGCACCAAGTGGGTCACATTGGCGGATGTCACGTTAGGGAGTAACGGCTCCGCAAGAGTGGATCTACGAAGTCAGGAGCTTGGCGCTTTTTCGTTGCCAGCAAATCGCCCCTTAACCATGGACACGGTGACCATTGGGGTTGATAGCATCACAACCACAAAAGCGGCAAAAGAGGGCGCTTTTGAGGAAACGGATGGCAATTTGTTATTACGTTTTATGCGTTCGCATGCCATCAATAATCATGATGATTATCAAGGACTAGAAGGCGCTCTGCTTGATTTACCGGATGTAAAACAAGCTAAGGTCTACGAAAACTACACCAATCAAACGGATGAAAAAGGCATTCCACCGCACACATTAAATGCCGTTGTTATTGGTGGCCATGATAATGATATTGGGCGAACGATTTTAAGTAAGAAAGTGGGCGGGTGTGGGGTATTTGGGCGTATCAGTAATACACAAACGTATGCTGGCGCACCGCGAACCGTCTATTTTGATCGCGCCGCTTTGGTGAATGTTAAAGTCAAATTACTACTTGAACGAGTGGGAGGCTTCCATGATATCGATACCGATGCCATTAAAGCCGCGTTAGCCGCCACTGAATTTGATATTGGTGAATCGGTTTATGCGATGCGTTTAACTTGCCAAGTAAATGCAGTACAAGGCTTTTACATTAAATCAATTACCGTAAATGGGCGCGATGCTGTTTCAATAGGGGTTCGCCAATGCGCACAAATCAGGCCAGAAGATGTGGAGGTGCTGATTGAGTAAACCACGCGAAGACTTTTTGATTTGGCAGTACCGAGGAAAACCTAAAGCCCGACAAACCGTCGGGCTTTTGCTTTCTGAAACAAAGCAACTCTTTGAATCGGTCATTACGTTATCGACCATTTTAAATATCGACACTGCTACGGGGTATGGACTCGATTTAATCGGCAAACATGTCGGTCTTCATCGGGTCATGAAGTCATTGGTGCCGAAAGACTATTTTGGCTTTCGGGGGATTGAAGGCGCGCTAGGCTTCAATATTGGGGCCTTTTATCGTTATGGTGATTCACTCAAAGGATCATCGGTATTGGGTGATGATGATTACCGCTTTTTTATCAAAGCCAAGATCATTAAAAATTACCAAAAACCCGATATCGCCAATATTACCTATTCCTTACGTCACTTATTGGGGGAGCAAGCCTTTATTATCGACAATTATGATATGTCGATGAATGTGGTTATCCCTGCCAATTATTTAACACCGTTTCGGATCCATGCCATCAAAGATCTCGATATTTTATCGAGGCCTATAGGGGTTAATTATCAATATCTCGTTATTACCGATGCACACCCATTTGGTTGGGTGGGGGATCAATCGGCATTTGGTTTTAACGATGGAAAATTCACGAGGTTAATGAATGTCAGTCATTAAAAAGCCAGACTTAAAAATATTCGCGCAAGATGCGAAAACGGGGGAAATTGAAACATTCCCAGATGTATTGCGTGGGTGGGGGATTACTTTAGACAGAACTGCTGGCAAGCCGCCATTGGAATGGTTTAACGCCATAGGTAAGCGTGTTGATGAGTGGTTGATGTACTTGACGCAGCGTGGTGTCGCGGAGTGGGATGCGGCGCTATCTTACCCAAAAACGGCCATCGTTCAGTGGAATGGGGTTATCTATGTTTCCAATAAAGAAACGAAAGGGGAACAACCGGATAAATCGCAAGCTGCATGGTCTACGCTGGGTGTGTTTTTGGGGTTGGGTAATTATTACACTAAAACAGATACGGACACTAAATTTCAACTTAAAGGTAATTATGCACTAAAAGGGGAAAGCTACACTAAAGTTGAATCGGATACTCGATTCCAACCTAAAGGTAATTACCTCCCGTCAGGCTACAGCTACTCAAAATCAGAGTCTGATACTAAGTATCAACCAAAGGGGAATTATGCCCCAGCGGGAGACTATGCGACAAATACGGCGCTGAAGAGTGGGCTAGATGGGAAGTTGAATACAAATTATCCTGCGGCTATAGGGGATTTAAAGCTAACTAAGTCATCTGAATATGTCGGTGTAGAGTTGAGAAAAAACTCAATGGAAAGAGTTGTGATTGAAACGCTCGAAGACTCCTCTTTTGGGGCGCTCAATATCATTTATCGAGATAAGGATGCCAAAAACGTTTCAGTTGTAACAATTCCCAAGCGTTCAGGTACGGCAATGCTTGTGGGTGATTATGGCGTTGGAGTTAGCTTGCCTCAATCTATTGAAAATAACACAGCAACAACGCTGGGTTGTGGTTTTTACGCAATCCCTGGTAATGCTGGTAATCCGTGGGGAAATAACGGTTCGGCACATATTATTAATGTCCGAGACGGAAATTATGGGTTTCAAATTGGCAGGACAACAGGGAATAAAAACTTGTCGTTTAGAATCTTATCAGCAAATGTGTTTTCACCACCTTCAGTACTATACTCGACGGGCAATACAACAAAAGACCACAATGGAAATTTAAAAGTTTCCGGTTCATCTGAATTAAGTGATTGTCCTGTCGGTGCTCCTATTCCTTGGCCTCAGGCCACGGCCCCTAGCGGATATTTAATCTGCAATGGTCAGGCATTTAATAAAACGACTTACCCTTTGCTTACTAAAGCCTACCCATCTGGAAAATTACCTGATCTACGTGGTGAATTTATCCGAGGTCTTGATGCTGGTCGGAATATTGATAATGGGCGAGTAGTTTTATCATTCCAGCGTTGTGCCACAGAACATCACAAACATATTTCAGGATGGGGGGAAGCAAGTAATGCGAATGCAATATTTGGTAAGACTGTTAAAAACGGATACGTAGGTTCAGCTAGTACCGATCGTGATAACTACTTATTTTATACAAATGATGGTTCAGAGTTCCAAGGCAGTAATCCAAATTCTACAGGAATTATGGCAAATGAAACTCGCCCCCGTAACATTGCATTTTTATATATCGTGAGAGCAGCATAATGAAAAACTACAATTTAGAAATTGAACAAGCAGAAATCGGTCAAAATGGTTTAGCAACAAAAGCCGGTTGGATTAAAACGTATATTGCAGACCCGACCACTCGTGAATATCTCAATGCAAATATGGAATATATTTACTTTGATGTCAGCGTGTCCGCGGGAGCTTATACCGATGCACCTGAACTACCAACCAAAACAGGTTTTGCTGTTGTGCGTAGTGAAGATGGTTCAAAATGGGAAATTGTGACAGATAACCGAGGGAAAACGGCTTACAGCACAGAAACCCGCCAACCGATTGAAGTCGATTTTATCGGCGATTTACCTGAAACACTCACACTTTTAGAGCCAAAAACGGAATTCGATGCATGGAACGGTAAAAAATGGGTCACTGACACAGAAGCCCAAAAAGCCGCATTAATCGCGCAGGCTGAACAGGAGAAATCACAACGACTGGATGAAGCAAATAATATGCTGACTTATCTGCAAGACTCCATCGATACAGGACTGGCAACCGATGAAGAAGCCGCAGCGCTGCAAGCGTGGAAAAAATACCGCGTTTTACTAAATCGTGTTGATACTTCTTTAGCACCTAATATTGAGTGGCCGGAAAAACCGTAATTTTTACTTATCCATAGCCGCTTTATGAAAAGCGGCTATTTTAAAATGCATCGGCTATTCTATTTCATAAAAAGCCTTATTATGTCCTTTTAGTCACATTGAGAGAAGCAGCTTTATTCCTAATATAGGCATTCCGATAAATTATTTTTTATTTATGCGGAGTGTAATGACATGGTAGTGAAAGCCACTGATAAGCCCTTTAAACAAGAATAAACTGGACTTTTTATCAAATACACACTAAATATTTTTATATGTCCACCATACTAGTATTACGCGTATCATTTTCCAGTGATTACCAATTAACAGAGTATTGCTAGTTATTCAATTCATAAAATGGCTGATATATTAATTGATTAGCTGGCTTATTTTATAAATATAGCCTTTCTGCATCATTAGGCCAGTCATCATATAGATGGTCAGTATAAAGTAAAAAGCATTCTGTGATGGCCCTATTAAGTACCTTATGGTGCACAATATCCCCTTCCGTTGAACGAACTTCCCAAATATTGCTTTTATAAAGTTTTGTGACTGTCATTGAACAACCGCCCATCACACTCATCGCTTCTTGAGTATCGTTAATAAGATCAAATAGCTCCCCCATTGAGTCGTAAACCTTCATTGTATCGATATGATAATAGTATTCAGAACCGTTACGTCGAAATCCGCAAGTCACATTAATTTGAAAACTAGTGTAATGGCTATATTTATTGGTTAATTGCTCAAAATCATCCTGATAAAGGTCTTTATTGTTATTTATTTGGGCATTGTGTTGCGCTGCTCGGATATAAGGAGCCTCATCGAACTCAAGTAATGTTGCAGATATCTCTAGGGTTGAGTTCACAATAAAAGCGTATAAAACTGTACCGTAATATTTGCCTTGAGCTGTTTGTACCGTTGCATTTTCTTCTATTTGAAAAGCTTGTTTAGGGTCAAAAGATGCTTTATCGGGGAAAACAGCGCCTATACTTTCTGTTATTTTTATGAGCTGAGCGCCTGTAAGTTGTATCGATGCCCTTAAAGGATCCTTTAAAAAAATACGTATATTGATTATAAAGTTAAGAAGTGATCAGCGATACGTATCACCGTATTTATTCTCCACTGAAAAATAGTGTATTGCGGTAGGAAATAAGTAAATCATCAGATAATTCCTGAAAATATTTCTAATGATATTCAAAAATAATTATCGGCTAATAAAGTTAGGCCTAGTTATTGCTATATCACTTTGAGATTGCTAGAGTCATTTCGCTTAAGCATTTTTATATAAAAGGATATTTTATGGCAAACCGCTCTTACCTTTACAGTATATCTAATCAACCAAGCTCTTATTATGACCGACCAGATATTGCGAATGGACTTTCTGAATGGTCATATGCAATACCAATGACCTATCGTATATTGATGTCTGGAAACCCAAAATTATGTGAGTCACTGCTATATCATGGGTACGATCATGAAGAAGAAGGGGAAAAAACACCTTTTTATGCGTTGACAAGTGATTTTGATATCGGGTTTGCAAGATTAAAGAAATTTTTTACCTCAATTGAACCGTTATTTTTAGAAAATGGTTATGATGCGAGTAAAGAAATCAAAGAAGCCCTTGAATTTTTAGAGCAGCATAAACAGCCATTTTTGCTATTAGAAACGATTGAATTAGATATGATGCTGACGGAAGGAGCGGATAATTTACGTCAAGCAGTTGAAGATGAAATACAAAGATGTTTACTGGTGGGGCGGGGCATTGATGCAATACCAGATGATAAAGAAACGGCAATTGAGGTAATTAAATGGGCAGCATCTGACCCAGAAAATTTATTTTCTGCTATCAATTTTAATAGCGAATGTGACTATGTTGATGCAGGTTATCCGATGGGCTTATCTTATTGGGAATCTAGCCTATATTATAGGATCTTGAATAAAAAAGAGTTCGAAGAAGAGTCATAATACTATTGAAATATCATGCTATTGGGGGATTAATATAGATATTTTCGATACAATCCCCCTATTATCTGCGATTAACGCCGCGTAGCACAGTGTTTTTTTATGCTTAACGAAAGATAATTGATAGTGAGTTAACTTTACGATAAAGAGAGCAAATAGGCTCACTCAAATAGCGTTATTGCCTTTGTTTCAATTTCCGATAGATGAATGGGCTATATAAAACGATAGCTAGAATGATATAGCCTAATACCCATTTGAGTTGAAACCCATGAAAATATAGGCCAATAAAAGCAATGAGTAATATTGTAATTCTAATACCGAAAAGTTGAAAAAGATTTAACAAGAGTTCAATACAAAAAGCAAAAAACCTAGCGACGGCCTCGAAAAGAGCATCCATATTTTATCCCTATTCTCCACTGTTTTTATTGGCACTCATGGTACAGCATTAAGTTAAATTATCGTAGTGATAAATTGACACAAAATAATTTATCGGAAAAATGCCAATACCCATAACCTATTATCGGCACTTCTCCTGCGCTGACTTTCTCGCCTTGGTCTTGTATCTATTATTCCCCTTTAATCAGGCGTATCGCTAAATCAGGGCTAAAAACCCCTGCTTTAGGGCCGCCATGGCAATTAGCTGTTGGAGAAAAGTCGCCATCTGATTCCCCCGGTGGCTTTATCCAAGCGGTTTTAACGGTTGCTGAAATATCTTTTGGGCCTTCACCTATCTTACGGCCAAGTGGATTGCACCATTGATTTGGCAATGCTGGTGCACCATGACCATTGCGTGAGGTATCAATAATCATATTGGATTTTATCCCTATCAGCGCCATTAAAAATCGATTAATGTCTTCACCATATTTTATAGTGGGCTCGGTCGCATAGTAATTAGAAATATTGAGTGAAAAACCTGAGGCATCTTTTATTCCCGCTGCAATGAGTTGTTCTGCCATTGTTTTTGCGGGTTGCCACTTCATATTGCCAGCATCAAGGTATACATGCGCATTAGGACTTTTTATTTTAAATTGAGTCACAGCATATTTGAGTAAATCTGTTCTATCTTTGCGCTGCAATGGCGTTAGGCAACTCATATCCGCTAAGGCGTCAGGCTCTAAAATAATGGTAAGCTCAGTGTTTGAAATTGCTTTTGTTAATTGATTAATCCATGTTCGATATTTTTGGCTATTAGTAGTGTTGCTGGCGGAGGCTTGGCCTGAGCAATCGCGGTTAGGTAGAGCGTATAACACAAACATAAGCTGAGTTTTTTGCTTATCAGCTTGTGAAATATAACTTGTTATTTGCTGGGCTAATTCAGTCTCATTTTCATGGATTTTAGAAAGCCAAATAGCCGTAGGCACAGACGCTATTTTAGCCCGAATAGCCAGTGCTCTGGGATCGCTCTTGTTTTTTTCTACCCACAATGCGGCAGACGAGGTGGGATCAACGAAATACTCAGTTGCCATTAGGTTTCCGGTATAGCAAGCTGTAATTAAGCTTAAGAAAAGTATTTTATACATAAAATCGACTCCGGATTTAATAAGAAAAAATGGCTATTAATTATTAATATTGGTAAATAGCTTAAATTAATTTCTGCCACAGTTAAAACGATATAAATAGATCGCTATTTAACGTGCCATACTAAACCGGATTGAATAATTCAAATTAACAGCGATATGTTAATAAAACAGTAAGTTAGAAAACAAATAATAGAATATATTTATATTATAATTTGAATAAGCTGATTTTTTAACATGCCTAGTCAGTAAAGTAAATATACTTACTCGCTGTTATTAAAAATTGTGTTGTTTATCACGGTTTTACATTAATAATCTAAGATGAAATTTAATCAATATATTAATAAGATCTCAATCGATGTTAGATTATAATTTTTAGGAAATAGATAAAAACACACCGAGTCGTTGCTCGGTGTGTGGAAAGGGATTGTGGATTATCAACCGTTAAAAGGTTTGCTCATACTCACGTGCTTTTTCTTCATCATAATTATGTTCCCACTTGGCAATTACCAAGGCTGCGAGGGCATTACCGACAACGTTTAGTGCAGTTCGAGCCATATCGAGAATACGGTCAACCCCAGCAATAAAGGCTAAGCCCTCCAGTGGAATACCGACACTGCCTAAAGTGGCTAAGAGAACGACGAAGGAGACACCAGGTACGCCTGCAATACCTTTAGAGGTGATCATTAAGGTAAATACAAGGATAAGCTCCTGACCAATAGACAGTTCAATTCCATAGAGCTGAGCAATAAAGATGGCGGCAATACTTTGGTAGAGTGTTGAGCCATCGAGGTTAAATGAGTAGCCAATTGGTATAACGAAACTGGTTACTGATTTAGGTGCACCGTATTTTTCCATTTTATCCATGATACGTGGAAGCACGGTTTCAGAGCTTGCGGTGGAGTAGGCTAAAAGTAGCTCGTCTTTTAAAATTTTCATTAAGGTGAAAATATTAATTTTGCAATAACGAGCGACAATGCCAAGTACCACAATGGCAAAGAACAAAATTGCACAGTGAACCAGAATCACTAATTTTAGTAGTGGTACTAAAGAGGTAAAACCAAAGTTGGCGACAGTCACGGAGATCAGTGCAAAAACCCCGATAGGGGCATACAACATGATCATATTAGTGACGCGGAACATGGTTTCAGAAAAGGTTTGCAAAACGTCTAATAATGGTTGCTTCTTCTCTTTAGGTAATGAGGAGAGGCCCAAACCAAACAGGACGGCAAAGAAAATGACGGGTAGCATTTCCCCACTGGCCATAGAGGCAAAAATATTGCTCGGCACCATGGTTAAAATGGTATTGATAATACCCGAAGGGTGGCTTTCAACTTCTTGGGTGGTTTTTTCATATTGGGAGATATCAACTTGTGTCAACTGTGACATGTCAATACCAACACCAGGTTGGAAGATATTGGCGAAGCTTATCCCGACAACGATTGCAATAGTGGTGATAATTTCAAAATAGAGGATGGTTTTAAACCCGAGTGACCCAAGTTGTTTCGTATTTCCTACCCCCGCGATACCGACAATTAATGTTGAAATTACAATCGGAACAACGATCATTTTAATTAATTGTATAAATATTTTACCCGCGGGTGATAGAACATTAACGATTAACCAATCTTTATATTCTACGCTTTCATGCAAAAAAGCGCCTACGATAACACCTAAAATCAGTGCGACTAAAATTTGCCATCCTAGGCCAAATTTAAATGGTTTTTTTGTCGAAATGTGGTTTGAAGTCATAATGAAATCTCAAATATATTAATAATTTTTATGTTTGTACTTTTTCTATCGCAATTTTTATAGCGAATATTCGTTAAAACTACAACTGTTAGATCGTAAATATTGAGTTGTTTAGTCGATTAATTGAGCATGGCAATCATTATTTATCGTTGATTTGTATTAAATTGTAATAATTCTTTTCATAATTGATTTGCCACGGTGGAGTAAGAATGGGCTTGGTAGTTAAATGCTTAACCATCAATATTAATTAATTGTTTTCGTGGTGTAACTAAAATGTTAAATGCTGAGTGAGGATCATTCTAAATAAAACGAATGAATAGATTGTTTCTATTTATCTATTTAATGGATAAGGAAAATAAGTTATAGGCAGAAAAAGGCAATTATAAAAAACTAATTTTTTAAAATAATGTAAAATCTAAGTCAAGGAATTGTGTGATAGAGGCACTTGATCAACAGGGGAGGATGGAGTACCTATTGTATGAGAAAGAAACATAATAGATTATTGATTGAGCTTTGATTAGCCCTGATATGGGTTGACAACTTTTCGGGTGCTGTTTAGAACTTCATTGGGCATTTAGCACCACTGAGATTATGTGTATTTTATTCATTGGGAAATTTTAAGATTAATTGGTGATGGTACTTGGTATGTTTAATCGAATTAACATTTTTATCTTCTCGATAGTATTACTTCCACTAATAGGCATAGCTAATGGGCATGTTAACGACAATTCTAGGACAAATAATGTTTCATCAACTGCAAGTTCAGGGTTATCTCCCGAAGAAGTTGTTGTGAATTTTTATGAAGGCTATTTCAAAAATATAAATGAAGAAAGTCTAGTGGAGAACTATGTAACCCCTGAATTAGCATTAAAATTATACTATTCGTCAATATGTCACTATGATTCGGATGTAGATGAAAAAGAGTTGGAAAAAATTTGTAAAAAAGAACAAGAGTGCAGAAAAAATAGAGGGAATATTGTTTGTAACTGGGATGGAACTTGGATTGAGACAGATGTTAATTATTTTATAAAATCTCAGGATAATTATCCCTCTTGGGAAAAAAGTATAAAGATATTGAAAATTAAGCAAACTGATGCTTACTCAAAAATAAGTTTAATTTTAGGTGACGGCACTGAGCCAAAATTAAATTTACAGATTATCTTAGTTAAACAAGGAAATAACTGGAAAATAAATCGAGTTACGAAAGTTTAAAGAAAAGAAAGGAGAAGTTATACATGGAAAAACAAAAGCAATCTAGAAATAAAAATAAATCATGATATGGAAGAAATAATATATACATTAAAGCCAAGTGAGGGTAGTATGGTACTCTTATCGGTATATGAGACGGGCTATTAATAAAATGAATTATAAATTGTCAATTTTATTTTTATTCAGCAGTATGACATTTGCAATGGATAACAATATCTTAAGTGCTGGCTTCTTATCCTATTTTCCTAATGAAATCATACTGTATTCAACTGAAAGTAATTTAAACAACAAAACGGCCACGGTTTGTATAAATAATGAATGCAATAATAAAGTCAAGTGTTACCATATGAATGGGCGTGACTTTCAAAAGACTGAAAAAGGTAATGATGGATATAACTCGATAAATAGCGATTTATTACTTAAATATAGTTACAAAAAAGAATTGCATGATAACAATAATGGCCTGTTTTTTGCTTTTATTTATGACGAAAACAATAAGATGAATATTCATTTTACAGCCCAAGATGCATCAAATTTCACTGTAAGTTACAGTCATCACACTTTAAATCTTGCGACTTGTTTAAGTACTGAAGGGCTTTATTTTTATGATAAAATAAACTTTAAAGCTCTTAAACTATATTACTCTCTCGGTTATGGCGTTGAAAGTAACTGTCCTGAATACTTATATTCAGAACAATAAAATAAGACGCTGAATATCCAAATTTTACTTCGTCCTAGTAAGGTATCTATACGAGCAAAAAGTAAAAGCAGCAAGCGATATCTCATTAGCGTTATAGATAAAATTAATTTATCTTCTTTTATGCTGCTTGATGTAGCTAAAATTATGTACAAGAGGAAATACAGATTAAAAGTCAATTTAACTTGTTATTTTAGGTGCATGAGATGGTGAGCCCTCTAATTTAGATAAGTTTTTCTTTAAATCGCAAAAAATAGATTAATGCCTCTTACCAGAAAGAATTAGCACTGAGTTATTGAAATCTTGCTCCTATTTACCAATATAGTTGATGACAGAAAAGCAGGGGATCCTATTTGCGTAAACAGGCTCTGAATTCCTCAGGATTGACCAGTACTGGATTGATGGCTTTCACACTTTATTAATAAAGAGAATTAATAGCCGGCTTGTTTTCGTTTAAAGGCGGCGAGCAAGGTTCGCTCTGATAAATCTAAATAACGGCTCAATGTGTCAGCCGCTTCAAGGTTACGCCCGGCGTCTAATAACTCTAATATCGATTGGTTTTTATCGATATAAGGGGCATATAGAATCTTAGGATCATTAAGATGACCAAAAGCTAGCCGTAACTCAGCGGCGATATTACGGTAAAGCTTAATTAGCCTTTCGCTATCAGACAACTCAACAATGGCAGTGTGAAATTTCATATTGGCTGTTCCCACACCAATCCAATTTTCCATCTTTTCTTGTTCGCGAGCTTCGTTGACGGCTTGCTTCATTTTCTGTACGGCAGGATGCATGGCATAGGCTTGCTTCAATGCATCACATTCAATTAATCGGCGTACTTGGTAAATGTCGATGATAGCCGCCATATCGGGTACTGAAACAAATACGCCCTTATTTGGTGCATAAGTAAGTAACCCTTCTTGTGTCAAAACACGAAATACTTCGCGCAGAGTATTACGAGAAATATCTAATTCTTCACTAAGAGCGGCTTCCGACAAACGTTGGCCTGGCGTAAGTTCCCCAACCGTGATTTTGTAGCGGATCGTTTCGGCGATAGTAACAGCTAAGGTCTGAACAACAGGTTGTTTAGTCATATCAATAGGTTTTAGGTATGAGCCAATGAGGAACAGTGTAAGAGTTTATCTTCACATATTCCCTAGTCGGCTTCAAGGCTCCTTTTGGTGCATGCTCAGCACAAATCCATCGTTTCTTGCACTCATATGGTGCATTTCGCCGTAATTAGCATTCAAAAAATGTTAATTATTTATGTGTTTTGTTAAAAAAGTGATCGGTCTTTGATTTTTAAATCGCAAACCACGATTTTGATTGCTTGTTAATTCGCCATTCACTATTAATTGTTCAACAATATATTAAAGATAGATTAACAATAATATGTATTGGTAGAACAATGGCATGATTATTGCCTTTATAACTAACACAACATCGATAACGACAAAAACAATCCGAAAGGAGTATGCACATGGCAGCTCAAGAAAGTACCAGCACAGCAGAGTTCATAAAAAATAGGCGTACCTCATTGATTGGGGCAATATTTTTAATGGCGACATCTGCAATAGGGCCAGGTTTTATTACTCAAACAGCAACGTTTACTGTTACCTTAGGAGCCGCGTTTGCTTTTGGGATCTTGGCATCCATTATTATTGACTTTGTGGTGCAACAGAATATTTGGCGAGTGGTTACTCTAACCAAAATGCATTCATCGGATATCGCTAATGCCACCATCCCCGGAAGTGGCTATCTGCTTGCAGTATTGGTGATTTTTGGTGGTTTGATTTTTAATATCGGTAATATTGCAGGGGCTGGATTAGGGTTAAATGCCCTTGTTGGGTTAGACCCCAAATGGGGCGGGCTGCTCAGTGCCTTGTTAGCGATATATATCTTCTCTTCCCGTAAAGCGAGTACCTTCATTGACCGCGTGATCATTTTGTTAGGCCTAGTCATGATCGGTTTAACGCTGTTTGTGGCCTTTGCTTCCAATCCACCCGTTGGTGAAGCATTACGCCAAAGCGTGCTACCAGATACCGTTGATTTTGCGATGATTACTACCATTGTTGGCGGTACGGTAGGGGGCTATATCTGCTATGCCGGTGCCCATCGTTTACTAGATAAAGGGGCTGTTGGAGTTGAAAACATCCATGTTGTTTCAAGCGCTGCAACTAAAGGGATCTTAGTTGTCGGATTAATGCGCTATATTTTATTTCTTGCCATTCTTGGTGTGGTGGCAAGTGGCGTGACAATTGATATATCAGGCCAAGCTGCTAACCCTGCCTCTCAAGCTTTCCAAGCGGCAGCTGGGAATTTTGGCTTACGCATTTTCGGGTTGATTTTATGGGCGGCTGCATTAACGAGTGTTATCGGTGCTGCTTATACCTCCATGAGTTTCATTACCGCGTTTAAAAAATCCATCACAGAAAGGCAACGTAATATTGCCACCATCTTATTTATCGCAATATCGCTGGCGGTCTACTTAATGATGGGAACCGCACCTGCCGCATTATTAGTTTTTGCTGGTGGGTTTAATGGTCTGATCTTACCGATTGGTTTAACCATCTTTGTTTATATCGGGTGGAAACGTGCCGATTTGATGTCCGGCTATCACTATCCACGTTGGTTGTTATGGTCCGGTATCATTGTCTGTGCATTAACATGGTATATGGGGGCTATGTCGGTTGAAGCAATTTTTAACTACTTGAAATAGAGGTCAAATAGAACAATGAAAAAAATCATCGATTTAAACAGTGATCTCGGGGAAAGCTTTGGTCAATGGAAAATGGGCAATGATACAGCCATGCTGAAAATTGTCAGTAGTGCAAATATCGCCTGTGGCTTTCATGCAGGCTCGCCAGAAGGTATTTTGCGAACATTAAAAGCGGCGAAATTGAACCATGTTACGGTAGGGGCACATGTAGGCTATCCAGACTTAGTGGGCTTTGGGCGGCGCAATATGGATATCGCCTCGGATGAACTGAGCGCTGATGTTATTTATCAAATAGGTGCACTTAAAGGGCTTGCAACTGCGGTTGGTTGCCAAATCAGCTATGTTAAGCCTCATGGGGCACTGTATAACACCATCGCCCATGATAAGCGTCAAGCAATGGCTGTTATTGAGGCGATATGCGCTATCGATTCACAGTTAGTTTTGGTTGCACTTGCAGGCTCTCCACTGATTGGATGGGCCAAAGAGCGAGGGCTAACCGTTATTGCAGAGGCATTTGCGGATAGGGCTTATCACTCTAATGGTGCTTTGGTTTCCCGTCGGGAAGCCGGTTCGGTATTACATGATCCTGAGCAAGTTGCACAGCGCATGCTGCAATTAGTGAATGAAGGGGGAGTAATATCAATTGAAGGGGATTTTACGCCGATCGAAGCGGGCTCTATTTGTGTTCATGGTGATAGCCCTGGGGCATTAGCGATGGCGCAAAATGTGCGTGAGTTATTACAACAGCATGGTGTTGAAATCAGAGCTTTTTCGGGAGGGGCCCTATGACAAGTTTATTTAAGGCGTCAGAAAAAGCGATTATGGCAGCAAGAGCCGCAAGAGAAGCTATTCGACAAGGTTTTGATAAACCGACGGCGGGCTTGGCTGCTGGATTGACTCAAGCCAATATGATTGCGTTGCCCCGAGATTGGGCCTTTGATTTTTTATTGTATGCACAACGCAATCCGAAAAGCTGCCCTGTACTGGATGTATGCGAAGCGGGGAGTTGGCAAACCATTTTGGCTGAAGGGGCCGATTTGCGAACGGATATCCCTCGTTATCGCGTTTGGCAACAGGGGAAACTGGTGGATGAGATCACGGATGCCAGCAAGATTTATCATCAACACACTGACTTAGTGACTTTTTTAATCGGTTGCAGCTTTACTTTTGAAACTTCATTGATAGAAGCGGGTATTGATGTACGGCATATCACGGATAAAACCAATGTGCCAATGTATAAAACCAATCGGTTATGCCGTCCAGCAGGGCGATTACATGGAGAGCTCGTGGTTTCAATGCGGCCTATCGCTGCGGATCGTGTAGCGGATGCGGTCAGTATTACAGGGCGTTTTCCATCGGTTCATGGAACCCCTGTTCATATTGGCGCCCCTGAACAATTAGGGATTGTCGATATTATGCAACCTGATTTTGGCGATCCAGTTCGCATTGAAGAGGGAGAAATACCTGTGTTTTGGGCTTGCGGTGTAACGCCACAAGCAGCCGTGATGAAATCAGGCGTCCCATTTGCCTTAAGCCATGCGCCGGGGCATATGTTTATAACGGATATTCCTGATGCAGCCTATCATGTATAAGGGGGTTTAATGCGATTTTTACCTGTCAATTTAAGCACTTTTATGATTGAGCTACAAAGTCTTGAAGAGACAATGGCTCTGACGGATGTGCTGCGTAACATGTCACGTCAGCTTGCGATTGAAGAAATTACACCAGCAGCAAGAACCGTTTTAGTTCGCTTTAATCCTGTTATTACGAATGCCAATATCATCATTGATGAAATTGAAAGGTTAGATATTTCGAAGGCGGATCTTAAATTAGGCCAGTTGGTGACTATCCCTGTTCACTATAACGGTGAAGATCTTGCTGATGTTGCTGAACACCTAGGGGTGTCAATTGATGAAGTAATAAGAAGACACACTAACAATGAATACCAAGTGGCTTTTTGTGGCTTTGCACCAGGGTTTGCTTATATGGTTGCAAAAAATGTCCAATTAAATGTACCACGTCGGCCATCACCACGGATCCGAATTCCGGCTGGCTCTGTTGCTTTAGCTGGCGAGTTCAGTAGCGTCTATCCTCAAGCAAGTCCAGGGGGATGGCAATTAATTGGCGTTACACCAACGGCTGTATGGGATTTACATCGCACAGAGCCTGCACTGTTAAAACCGGGGTATCGTGTCAATTTTGTTGATGCTGCGAAAACGGGGATCACCTATAGCCTACCTCAGCCAACAGTTGCGCATCATAAGGATAGCCAACGTAGTGATATCACTGTCCTTGCCACAGGATTACAAACGTTATTACAGGATATTGGGCGAATAGGGCAGGCTGCATTGGGAATTTCTGAATCCGGAGCTATGGATAAAGGCGCGCTACGAAGCGCAAATCGGTTGGTAGGAAATGCAATCCATGAAGCAGTGCTGGAAATTACCCAAGGGGGTTTTAAAGCACAGGCAAATAAACCGTTATTGGTAGCAGTCACAGGGGCATGTTGTGATATCGAAATTACGACAGCCGAAGGTGTTACCTATTGCGCACAGCAATATCAAGCGATTCATTTAGCCTCGGGGGATATTATTCGCTTAGGAACGGCAACAAAAGGCGTGCGTAGCTATTTTGCGATACGCGGTGGCATCCAAAGTACGCCTGTACTTGGTAGCTGTTCTTTTGACACATTAGCACAGGTAGGGCCTGCACCATTAACGGTAGGGCAGACATTAGCGGTTAAATCACTTAAACAACCAACGGCTATTTCACTTGATGAACAACCTGCATTTAACTACCCAAGTACGAGTGATGTGGTGGTGCTAGATATCATTTTAGGGCCTCGAACTGATTGGTTTACTCCACAGGCGGTACAACGGTTAACGTCACAATTATGGCAGGTTACGGCAGCATCCAATCGTATCGGGTTACGCTTGGCGGGCGATGCGGCTATTGAGCGTGCAATACATCAAGAGTTACCCAGTGAGGGAACGTGTATTGGGGCAATTCAAATCCCTGCGAATGGACAACCGGTCTTATTTTTGAATGACCATCCGTTAACTGGAGGTTATCCGGTTATTGGTGCGGTATGTGAATATCACTTGGATTTAGCGGGGCAGCTACCCGTTAATGCCCAAATACAATTTAACCCAATCGGGGTATTTAAAGAATATGAAGGGAGTCGGGATACTTATGCCTACAATGAATAATCAAACTAAACATAAAGTACTGATCGCAAACCGTGGCGAAATAGCAGTTCGCATTATTCGTGCGTGTCGGGATATTGGCTTCGATTCAGTCGCGGTTTACGCGGATCCCGATATTAACGCATTGCATGTTCAGATGGCGGATGAAGCATATGGATTATCGGGAAGTACACCCGCCGAAAGCTATCTGGATATGGATAAATTACTTGAGGTAGCGAAAAAATCAGGGGCAACCATGGTTCACCCTGGTTATGGTTTTCTATCAGAACGTGCAGAGTTTGCTCGTGCGGTACAAGGGTTGGGCTTGATTTGGGTTGGCCCAGAACCTGAAACCATTGACATATTGGGTGATAAAGTCAAAGCTCGTCAAATTGCAATGCAGGTCGGCGCACCTTTAGTGGCAGGAACCAAAGAGCCTGTCAAAGAGGCCAAAGAAGTCGTTGAATTTGCCCATACCAATGGTTTGCCGATTGCGATTAAAGCCGCCTATGGCGGTGGCGGTCGAGGCTTAAAGGTAGCATGGCACATGGAAGAGGTAGAGGAGCTATATCACTCTGCGGTGCGAGAGGCGACAGCGGCTTTTGGACGAGGCGAGTGTTTCCTAGAGCAGTTTTTACATAATCCTCGGCATATTGAAGCGCAAGTTATTGCGGATAAATTTGGCAACGTGGTTGTCGTGGGAACGCGTGATTGTTCTTTACAACGACGAAATCAAAAATTAGTGGAGGAGTCACCAGCGCCATTTTTATCAGAACAATTACAACAACAAGTGATTAAAGCGTCTGTCGATATTTGTAGTCACGCCAATTATGTGGGGGCGGGAACCGTCGAATTTTTGTTAAGCCAAGATGGCAAATTGTCATTTCTTGAGGTGAATACGCGTTTACAAGTTGAACACCCTATTACCGAAGAGACCGCAGGGATTGACTTAGTCATTGAGCAATTACGGATAGCACAAGGTTTACCATTAAGTATCCGCGAAACCCCTAAACCACGAGGGCATGCTTTTGAGTTTCGTATTAACGCAGAAGATGCAGGAAATGGTTTTTTACCCACACCGGGGGTTATCCTTAAATTTGATCCCCCATCCGGCCCGGGTATCCGTTTAGACAGCGGTGTTGTGGCAGGGGCGACTATCCCAAGTACGTTTGATTCTTTAATGGCAAAACTGATTGTCATTGGCAATACACGCGAACAAGCTATCCAGCGCGCTCGCCGTGCTTTAGGCGAATTTTCGATTGAAGGCGTGGCATCCGTACTGCCTTTCCATCGCGCGGTGATGGAGCATGCTGACTTTTGTGAAAGGTTTAATGTGCATACTCGCTGGATTGAAACTGAATTTTCTGTTGAGATTGCACCAGCAAAACGGCAATTACCACAAAATAACCCACAAATAACGCGTACCTTTATTGAAATCGATGGGAAGCGCTGTGAGCTTGGTTTACCGACACAATGGTTAGCTGGGTTAGCGATGCCATCGACAGAGCAAGCTTCAATAACGAATCATCAAGCGGTCGCACAAGATCAGCAAGTGAATGCCCCTATTTCAGGCGTACTGTTTAGTTGGTTAGTTGAAGAAGGCGACACGGTTGCTCAAGGAGAGGTTATTGGTGTCATGGAAGCGATGAAAATGGAAGTACAGGTAATCGCTCACCGTGCCGGTACGCTGAAATATATTGTCAATAAGGGTGATTATATTGATGCAGATAGCGTAATTGCAGAAATAAATGACTAGTTCACTCTGGAGCAAGTGTTTACTTGCTCCCGTTTAAATAACCATTATCGCGAAATACGTTCAGGGAGTGCACGCAATGGTGGGTTAGGGGCGGGCACACTGTGCTTATCGTCTTTTTTGATTTCTTCGCTATCGCGATAGACTTCACCACACATAAAATAGAGGTTAGGGCGCTTTGATTCGAGATAAGATTTACGGGTGATACACTGATCTTGTGTAAAAATGGTCTCAGTCACAGGCAATGCATCACAGGCATCTGTGCCACAAGGACTTACCCATAATGCCCAGCCAATGAGTACCATATGTCCTGCCATTTCGAGCCGCTCCTCCAACGAGTATTGGGTTAATACCATGCCACAGTGTGGTGGCTGAATTGACTGTTGATGATCTAAATAATGCAATGACAATTGTTAACCCGATAAATGTTGATATAAACGAGCATTAATTGGGTTTACGCGGATCTTACCATTGCATTTATCAAATGTATGTAATTGCGTGAAAAATCATTTTAAATTGGCATTAAATAGCAAATCAATAAAATTATTGGAATGGCAACCGTAAAAAGGGTTAAATCGAACGTATTTTATTTTTAACAATTTGGTTCTACAGCGAATTAGCTAACGTGTATAGGTGTATCGGCCGCGACAGCATAGTGAATAAAATGCTTGATCAAACTATCATAATACATATTGCTTCTATTATAGAACAGTGGTGTACATTGACTAGACGTCAGCGAAGGGCGAATAGTGTAAAGGGTGGATTATTCCAAAATTACGCCACACAGTTGTATTTTTTGTGGGTGAACTCAGCGAAAATAATAGGTCTAAGCCAAAATCCGGTTAAGCTAAATTTTAATGTCACTAGGTGGTAATATATCACTTATGCTATTCCCCCTGAAATATATAATAATGTTATTTCAAGGGGGTATCTTGTTTTGCTTACTGTGGTATTGCTATTTTAATCATCATAAAAAGATGGGTTAAGCACCCGATAAACCATTGCCAGTCATATCGATTGGATTCACATATTTATTAAAGTCTTCTTCACTTATTTTTCCTGAGGCAATAGCGGATTCTTTTAAAGTGATATTTTTGGCTATGGCATTTTCTGCAATATGCGCCGCATTTTGATAACCAATAATAGGTGACAAAGCGGTAACTAACATCACACTGTTATCGACATACTCAGTGATTTTAGCGGTATTTAATTGCGTACCTTCAACAGAAAACTCTCTAAATTTATGGCAACCATCAGCTAAAATACGAATTGAATGTAGCAAGTTATTGATAATAACAGGGCGCATCGCATTTAATTCAAAGTTACCTTGGCTGCCTGACATGGCGATTGCAGTATCATTGCCCATCACTTGAATACCTATCATCACAATTGCTTCGCATTGAGTTGGGTTAACCTTACCTGGCATGATTGAAGAGCCTGGTTCATTAGAAGGTAAAATTAACTCACTAAAGCCACAGCGAGGACCCGAAGCTAACCAGCGCATGTCGTTGGCGATCTTAATGAGTGCGACAGCTAATCCACGAATAGATGCGTGTGTGCGAACTAACGCATCCAGAGAGCCTTGCGCAGTAAATTTATTGGGTGCAGTAATAAAGGGTTTTTGAGTCAACTCAGCTATTTTATCGGCAACATCTTTTGAAAAACCGGCTGGTGCATTGAGACCTGTACCAACCGCGGTGCCGCCAACCGCGAGCTTATAAAGATCTAATTTACTACGTTTAATATCTTCGAGAGCATCTCTGAGTTGACCTGCCCAACCATACCACTCTTGACCAACAGTTAAAGGCACGGCATCTTCCAGATGAGTACGGCCAATTTTCACTACATTCATCCAAGTGCTGGCTTTTTTCTCAATAACATCAATTAAACTTTCAATACTTGGGATTAATTGCTCATCAAGTGCAAAAATGGCAGCAATATGCATCGCGGTTGGGAAGGTATCATTAGATGACTGCCCCATATTGACATCATCATTTGGCCCTATGGGCGATTGACTTCCTAACGTTCCACCAAGCAATTGAATTGCACGATTGGAAATAACTTCATTCACATTCATATTCGATTGTGTGCCAGAGCCAGTCTGCCAAACATAAAGAGGATAATGCTCATCCAATTGACCATTAATAGTTTCATCCGCAGCGATAACAATCGCCTCTTTTTTCCACTCAGGAAGTCGGTTAGCAGCACAGTTAACTAACGCACAAGCTTTTTTGATATAACCATAAGCGTGATACACTTCTTTTGGCATTAAATCGTTGCCAATATTAAAATGCTGTAATGAACGCTGAGTTTGTGCTCCCCAATAACGGTCGGCAGGAACATTTATTTTCCCCATACTATCGAATTCTTCACGAAAACCTGTCTCATTAATACCGATTGGTAATGTCTTATTTAGACTGTATTTATTTTCCATTATAAATTCCTAAATGATGAGAGGATGTATATCTAGGGAATATTATTTAGGATATATATTTTTTGTTCAAATCATTTATAAAAAATAAATAAAAAATCAATTAATGATGATTTGATTTCGATTTCACTTGTAAATTAACAGAAATTAACTGTGAAAAAATTCTATGCAACAAAAATAAATATTAAAAAGAAAAATAAATAGAGGGAAAAGGAGAAATAAATTTATTTAATATTAAGTCAAATAGTTTAAATGGCAAAAGTAGACTTACTTATGTTCTCCTCAAAACATTGTCTAGATAACCCATATTGGTTGTATTAATAGTGAGAAGCGTATCAGTGAAGTAAAAATCATTGAGCGTGTAACAATGCCGCGATGAATACGTTATTCATAAGGGGGATAAACGGTGTCTAGTAACATTCCTTTAGTCTCAAGATTATTGGATTATTAATAATACCTATCAGAATAAGTTAACACATGGGATCTGATTATTTTTTATCAGATTTTTAATGGACTATCTATCCTTGATGATTAATTTATATGCACTATTACTCGCTGATTTTGGAAGCGCTTCGCAAAAATACAAAATATTTATCTGAAGATTGCAGTTTTAAGAAGTAGCTCATAACAATACTATAAGGTTTTATTTACGATAAAAAATAACTTATCACTAACAAATTTAGGCTTATAACGATTATGAATACCATGGAAAACGTTTTAACATTTTGGTTTGAGGAGTCAACCTCAAAACAGTGGTTTGAAAAAAATGAAAAGTTTGATGCTCTTATTATGCAGCGTTTCGGCGGAACACTAGAGCGTGCAGCAAAAGGAGAGTTAGCTTATTGGCGTATTTCTATTCGTGGGCGCTTAGCTGAGATTATCGTTTTAGATCAGTTCTCTCGCAATGTGTGGCGTGATACACCGAAAGCTTTTGCCCAAGACCAAATGGCACTGGTATTGGCTCAAGAAGCGATAAAACAAGCAGATTATAATTTGCTGCCACTATCTCAACGCAAATTTATTTTAATGCCGTTTATGCACTCTGAATCAAGCTTTATTCATCAGCAAGCGGTTGAGCTATTTCGTGGCTTAGGGGATGACAATACGCTAAATTATGAAATGCAACATAAGGCGATTATTGATCGTTTTGGTCGTTATCCACATCGAAACCAGATATTGGGGCGTCCTTCTACTAAAGAGGAAATTGCCTTTTTACAGCAACCAAATTCCGCTTTTTAGGTAGTTTCTAAACGCTGGGGTGGCTAGGTTTGCCGTGAATGGAAACACTGCAAACCCCTGTTGACAAAATGAAGAAGATTTAGTGGTATCACTTATTGATTATTGTGAGAAAAAAGGCGAATGTATTGCTGCATTCTTTCGCTTTATTAAAAGATTTATTACTAAGGTTATTTTAAACAGGTGAAAAGGACCTCTCTAATGCCTTCTAATAACCATAATGCGTTGATATCATGTCTATCACTTTGTTTTGGTATAATTTGTTATTATCTTCAAGCTGTACAGCAGCTATTTTTTCCTTTTTATAGAGAAGGGGCAAATACTTATCTGCTATTGCTAGCGTACTACAAATCAATGAGTTTATATTTACTCGGTTATTGGCTCTTTCTAATACCTGTATTTTACTTTTATCTCAAAAAAAGTTTGAATCATTTTCACCGCTACTTATTGTACTTTTTGATCCCAGGCCTTTTTTCTATACTCCTTTGGTTCATAGAACTTCTACCACGCAGCCATCAAATAGAGGGTCTAATAATTGAAATTATAGTAGCGGATATCCTCTTCGCTTATATTATAGGGGGGACATTTATTATCGCGCTAGTTGCGGTAATGTGTGATTTTTTAATGCAGAAAATTGCCTTAAAATGGAATACTGTATTGAGAAGGTCGCAGTGATGCTGGTGGCTTTAATTATTACTTTTGTGTTTATACGCTAATTAAAAAAAGAGCCTACATTCGCAGGCTCTTAACGTGATTATTAAATTGATACTCGTGGAACTACATGGTGATTTGCCATAAGTTATAAAAGGCAATACGTCCTGCAAGTTCAGCCAGTAAAACAGCACCCGCACATGTCGCTAATGTCGCTTTTGGTGCACGTTGTTTTAATGCCATACCGATAAATCCTGCCAAAGCAATAACTAAGACAACGACTTGGAAACCCCAGAAGCCAGTTTGCTCAGCGCTCAATGCTGGACCGGTTTCGGATAAGAACGCTTGATACCCCGCACGGCTAGCGAAAATAACCAACGCACCGATAAGGAAAGAGGCGATCCCTAATCCACGAGCGCCAATAGCTATTGCTAAAGCACCACCGCCAACTAACATGGTCATCCACATTTGCAGCGTAGTATAGCCCGTATTCCAGTTTGCGATTGAAGCAATGTTATAAACCTGTGGAATTGACCAAACAAACGCCACACCTGAAATAACCGCGGCAATATTCGCTAATTCACGTAGTAATGCTTGTTTATAAAAGAGTGTAAAAAACAAGGTTGCAGCGGCAAAAGTGACGAAGACACCACTTAAAAAGGCTTCGTTACTCATCGGTGAGCGACCAACACCTAGCAACATATTGAAAAAGCGCAGTGGTTGGCCCACATGTAGGCCACCAATACCTAACCCAATAATCATCACAACAAAGGCGAGGATATTGGCATTTTTCAGTTGCTTTTCATCAATTGAACCTATTTTTTTACTTAAATAAGCTAATAAAAATAGCCCAGCAGCAGACTGCCCCAACACGGTGAAAAAGACTAGTGGTAATTCATGCATTTTACACCTCCGCAGGGTTTTTTAGTTCACCACTTTTATCGCCAGAAGGTTTGGCATCTTTATGTGGTTTAATAACGATGTTTGGATTGGTAAGGCTAGGGTCTGGCATAGGCGCAATACCACACTCTGTACCGTGAAGCTCACGTAGGACATTGATATCATCAAAGTCCAATGCACGTTGTGGGCATGACTCAACGCAAACGGGTTTCATACCTTTAGCAACGCGCTCGTAGCAGCCATCACATTTGCTCATCAGTTTTTTCTTCTCGTCATATTGCGGCGCACCGTATGGGCAGCGTAATTCGCAGTAACGACAACCGACACAAACGGTTTGGTCAACAACGACAAGACCATCTTCGGCACGTTTGTGCATCGCCCCTGTTGGGCAACCTTCCACACAGGTTGGATTAGAGCAATGGTTACAAGAGATAGATAAATAGTAGCTATAGACATTTTGCTGCCAAATACCATCTTGTTTTTGCCAACTACCACCACCAAATTCGTATACACGGCGGAATTTAGGGCCTAAATCGAGATCTTTTTCGTCCTTACAACTGACTTGACACGTTTTACAGCCAGTACATTTTGTGGAGTCAAAATAAAAGCCATACTGTTTCATCAATTAACTCCTTAAGCGCGTTTCACTTCAACAAGATTAGTATGTTGTGGTGTTCCTTTCGCTAGTGGTGAAGGAACTTGTGAGGTGAGGGTATTGATACAGCCTCCTGTATCTAATCCTGCTTGATCCAAAGTGCGCCATGCGCCTTGTGGAACCGCAATAACCCCCGGTAATACGCGCTCAGTCACTTTAACTCTAATCTGAATGCGACCACGGTCGTTGAAAATTTCTGCAATATCACCATTGCTTAAACCACGCTCTTGCGCGTCGATTGGGTTAAGCCAGAATTGATGAGGGATCGCTTCACGTAACATTTCAACATTAAAATAGCTTGAATGGACGTGACCTTTGTCGTGGAAACCGGTCATTAACAGAGGGTAAGTCTGTTGATTACGTTGCTGCTCAACACCTTCTTTGTTTGCACAGTACTCAGGGATGGCAGGAATACGTTGGCCCTCAGGAAGCTCCCAGTTTTTAACACGCTCTGCTAACTGCTCAGAATAGATTTCAATCTTACCTGATGGCGTTTTCAGTGGATTCGCAATCGGGTCATCACGGAAATCTTTTAGGGCAATGTGTTTTGACGTATCAGCAAATCGACGGTCAATAATGCCTGCACCATCTGTTTCACTAAATTCAGGTAGATGAGGCATAGTTTCACGGGTTTTATTGTAGCAATACTCAATCCACTCCTCATAAGTGCGACCTTCAGTAAACTGCTCTTTTACACCCATTTTTTCTGCAATTTCGGCCAATACATCATAGTTAGGGCGATTTTCCCACAATGGCTCGATAGCATTTTGTAAACGCACCAGATAATGATATGCGCCACTTGCGTAAGAGTTGTTGATCAGATCGTTGGTCTCAACAGGAGTAACATCTGGCAACAGTAAATCAGCGTATTTAGCCGATGGAGTATTATGATTATCCCAAACTAAGATAAATTCACATTTTGACTCGTCAGATAGAATTTCATGTGTTTTATTCAAGTCAGCGTGCTGGTTACCAATAACATTACTGGAGTAACACCACATGAACTTAATATCGTTGTTTAGCTTATCTGCGCCTTTGATACCGCCATTTTCTGCGGTTAACTCTTTGCCGCGCACGATCGCTTCTGTCCACATAAAGGATGGCAGCGTTGCTTTGACAGGGTTTGGTAAACTAAATCCGGCAACAGGATAAGCAATGCTATTACCCCATAGGCCAGTGTTAGTACCTGGACGACCGATGTTGCCTGACATAATAGGTAGCATCATAATGGAGCGGCAAGCCTGTTCGCCATTCTCAGTACGCTGTAGACCCCAACCTTGTGAAATCCAAGCATGATTTGCGTTACCAATTTCACGAGCCAGTTGAATGATCCGCGAAACAGAAATACCTGTTAGCTTACTTGCCCATTCAGGTGTTTTCGCAATGCCATCAGGGCCATTTCCTAAAATATAATCTTTGTAGGAGCCATTACGTGGCGCTGAAGCAGGGAGTGTGCTCTCATCCCAACCGACACAATAGTTTTTCAAAAACGCTTCATCAGTTAGGCCTTCTTGGATCATCACATAACCCAATGCAGCAACCAGCGCGGCATCCGTACCAGGATAGATTGGGATCCATTCTGCGCCTAGCGTCGTCACGCTGTCAGTGCGACGAGGGTCAATAATGATGACTTTAGCTTTACTTTTCTCAAGTGCGTTCAATGTTTCATAAAATTGACCGCCACCAGACATACGCGTTTCGGCAAGGTTATGACCAAACATCACGACTAAGTCAGAGTTTTGGATCTCAGATAGGAGCGATTCTTCAACGCTACCGTATACATACGGTGTGATTTCCATTAATTGAGCATAGGAATAGGTGCCGTAGTCACCGAGAAAACCACCGGTTAGGCTTAATAAACGTTTACAGGCCGCACGACCATGTAAATTCGCCCCTGTCGAACCCGTACCATACTGATAATAAATGGCATCACTACCATATTTATCAATAGTGTATTTTAGTTTTTCTGCAATGATAGTAGTCGCTTCATCCCAACTGATTTTCTTGAACTTACCTTCGCCACGTTTACCAACACGTACCATTGGGTATTTCAAACGATCTGGGTTATAGGTTTTCCAACGTACAGAGCGACCACGTAAACATGGACGAATTTGGTGTTCGCCCAAAGTTGAGTCGTCGTACATGGTTTCGTTAGAAATACGGCTGATAACACCATCTTTAACATGGACTTTGAGTGGACAACGGCTACCACAGTTAACTAAGCAAGCGCTGTAACTGATTTTCTCGTTGACTTCATCAGGCATGATCTCTGGTGTTTTTGCTTGAGCGGTAAAAGGAAGAGTGATTGAGCCTGCAACAGCAGCAGCGGTAGCAACCGTTGCAGAGGTTTGAATAAACTCCCTCCGACTCAGCTCTCCAAAATGAG
The DNA here is from genome assembly GCF_028477825.1 of Providencia sp. PROV267. Taxonomy (NCBI): domain Bacteria; kingdom Pseudomonadati; phylum Pseudomonadota; class Gammaproteobacteria; order Enterobacterales; family Morganellaceae; genus Providencia; species Providencia sp. PROV267. The sequence continues at coordinate 36,343 of NZ_JAMPLX010000002.1, forward strand.
TATTTTTATTTGTTTTATGCATTGACATTGCCTATATGTAAAGTTCGACATCACTTTCTTGTTTTATATGTTAAAAAAAGTCACTCATCAGCAACATGACCTACATCAACAATATCCCTGATAAATTAGAGGAAATTAATTATTATCACATTAATTTTTATAGGATTTTTTCTATTATCTAGAGGGGATAGTCGCATTTAAATTATCTATCGTTATGTGACTACTTATATAGAGAGGTGAGAGAAATAGAGGAAAAGAGGGGGTTCCCCCTCTTAAAAACTACTACCTAAGTTGTAATACCATAAATTAACTTAATTAATCACTGTTGGGTATTAGATCCAGTGACTGTTTGACCGATAGCTCGCATATCTGTGCCTGTTGGTGACTGGTGAACGCGCAGTTCAAACTGTGGCAGAATGGAGAAAATATGGTCAAAGATATCAGATTGGATCCCTTCATACTCAACCCAAACAGTGGTATTGGTAAAGGCATAAATTTCAATAGGTAACCCATTTGAGTCAGATTCAAGCTGCCTTACCATAATTGTCATATTTTTATGGATTTTAGGATGTGCCTTCAAATAAGCTTCAACATAGGCACGGAAAGTACCAATATTGGTTAGCCTACGCTGGTTAAGTGGTGTCACTCTATCTTCGGGAATAGACGAGTTAAAGACTTTAATTTCAGAAATTTTATCACCAATGTAGGGCTCTAAAAGATTCGCCTTAACTAAAGAGTCAATCTGCTCTTGGTCAAGAAAATGGATACTCGTGGTATCTAGGCGAATACTACGTTTAATACGACGCCCCCCTGATTCAGTCATCCCTTTCCAGTTTTTGAATGAGTCTGAAATCAAGGCATAAGTTGGAATAGTTGTAACAGTGTTATCCCAGTTACGCACTTTAACGGTTGTTAAACCAATGTCGGTGACAGCACCATCGGCGCCATATTTAGGCATTTCAAGCCAATCGCCAATGTTAACCATATTGTTTGCAGAGAGTTGGATCCCTGCGACTAACCCCATGATTGGGTCTTTAAAGACCAACATCATGACCGCCGTCATTGCACCTAATCCACTGAGTAGGATCAGAGGAGATTTTCCGATTAGCAGTGCAATGATCATAATTGCAATGAGTACGGATGCGATAAGTTTTACGCTTTGGAAGATCCCACGTAACGGCAGGTGAGCTGTTTTTGCGGCGCGCTGTAATACGCTAAGCAAAATATCGAGAATAGAGAAAAACGTAAGTAACCCAAACAGTAAGCACCAAGCCTGTGAAGCAACACTTAATATCTGTTGTGCGGTAGAGCCTGAATGAAGCCATAGAACGGCTTGGATGTTGACGACAACACCTTGGATAACAAACGCAATGCGATTAAATAGATTAAACTGGGTTAATTGACGTTGCCAGCCACTGCCTTTTTTCTGACCACTTTTCTCTATCCGAGGAAGGATAATTTTGTGCAGAATAAAATGCAAAATTAAGGCGACAACAAGAATTAAGCCTAATACGATTAACAGTGAAGCAATTTCGGCATAATCTTGGTTGAACTGGCGTACCCAGTCTAGCAGTTGCTGCTGCATGTGTTCTCCTTCTTTATTGGCATCCATTGTGCTGAAAGATGCTTTAGTTCAATTTTCCACTTTATAGACAACTTATAGATAGTAACATAAATTTAACCAAAACTCACCCATAATAGCGAAACAATCTAAGATAGCCAAAAATATAAGCCGAAAATATGCGTTTAAAGCGAAATGTGAGCCTTAAATAAACCTATAGAGGCTTAATTAGCAGGTAATAAAAACGGCTGACTGTATTGACAAGATATGGCTCGTCAATAGGCGGCATATCTCATTTAGTTATTTATGATGACTAAGTAGAGGGAGAGGAATCGGTGATATGGGGGCAACTGTGATTAACGCTATAGTTGGATAAAAAAACAGCCTTAATGAGTTAAGGCTGTATTGCAAAAAAATATGCACAGAACGCTAAAGATGAGGTAATAAAATATGCGCTGTCTTACATAAAACGTTTAGCAAGTAATTCAATAACTTCTTGAACATCACTAATAAATTCTTTAAGGGTATGCATGGGAACTCCAAATGTTAAAGTGTGATCTAGATCACTTGATGGCATTTTAACTATTGGAAAAGGAAAGTCAAGCTTGGATTAAATATTATTTTAATTTTTAAAAAATATTTGATGGCGAGTTTGTTAGGTAGGTAACAGGGGGAAACTCGCCATCAATCATGGGCTATTTATTGGTGCTTTTTAAGGCCCCAGCCAGTAGGAACAGGGTGAAAGAGCTAAAGAGCAATTCAATACCAATAAACAGGGTTAATAGGGTGATGGAAGTTTGAGCATTTCCGCTTAGTAGCATATAGGCGATGATAAAATCTAAAATACCAATCAAAATATTCATCATTCCGGCTGCTGAACTAAACAGCTTAGTACCTGCGTAGATCCGAATGACCCCGCCGAAAATAAATAAAATAGCGACAAAAATGGCGAGAAATAACAAGCTTTGTAGTGGGTCTGAGAGGAACGCATAACCTAAAATAAGGTAGGCGATACCGACGATTAAACTGAATAAAATAGACATATTCGCGTAGAGTCGGTTGAAGAAAATATTCAAAATAACGGCTACGCCACTGACTAATAACACCACGCCAATGAAAGAACTGAATACGATCCCAGATACAAGCGGATTAGTAATACAGACAATCCCCCCAATGAGCAATAATAAGGCAACGAGATAAATAATCGTTCTATGACCTTTTAATTGTGACTCTGCAAGGTTTTTAAGTTGATCTGGATTGATATTAAGCATGATAAGGCTCTCCCTTATGTCAAATAAAGAGTAGTTGACGGGGTTGATTTGTATTAATTTTAAAAATATAGGGCATTAGCATTTAGTTCAATAGCTATTTCACAAAAATAACAACAATGACTATTGTTAATACTAGAGAATCAATCTAAAAGTGATGAATTTTGATCTCACATTAATATTCATCAATAAAAAACACTCAATTAATGAGCGTCTAAAATAGATTTTATTGCAACAATGACGTTTTTATTGTGTGGCATGGCTGTCGATCTCTATTTCATCACATAACTTGGTGTGTGCAATTTGAAAAGGAAAAGTAACGCTATGATGACTTATATCAATGGGCGGTTTATCCCAGAGGAGCAGGCCTCGATATCAATTTTTGACCGTGGGTTTTTATTTGCCGATGCTGTATATGAGGTAACAGCTGTCATTAACGGGAAGTTAATTGATTTTAAAAACCATATAGCAAGGTTAAAACGGTCATGTCATGAATTGGAATTAGCACTACCTTATACAGAGGATGTATTATTTGATATTCATCGGCAACTTATTGAAAAAAATAACCTCACTGAAGGCCTCATCTATTTACAATTAACACGTGGAAATGCGGGGCAACGTAATTTCTTATTTCCTGATAAAACGATCCCCCCAACATTGGTTCTTTTTGCTCAGCAGGCATCTATTATTGAGAACCCTCGTGTAAAAACAGGGATTAGAGTTGTGACATTTGAGGATATTCGTTGGCAGCGTTGTGATATTAAAACAGTTGCATTACTTGCAGCATGTTTAGCAAAAGAATATGCCCGCTCTCAGGGAGTTGAAGATGCCCTTTTTGTCAAAGATGGTTTTATAACAGAGGGCAGTTCCAGCAATTTTTTTATTATCACCGCTGAAAATAAAATTAAAACACGTAGCTTAAGCCATGAAATATTGCCCGGCATTACAAGGCAAGCCATTTTAACCCTTGCGCAAGAACAAAACTTAGCGGTTGAAGAAAGTGCATTTACTGTTGAAGAGGCAATAACTGCTAAGGAAGCGTTTATTACTTCATCAACAACGCTTGTTTGGCCGGTGATTGAAATTGATGGGCAGAAAATTGCTGGGGGCAAGCCAGGGCAGTTAGCACTCCGGCTTCGCGATATTTATATCCAGAAAATGTTAGCACTATAAAAACAATAATCAGTAGGATGGTTTGACGTTTCCTTGCAAAAATTCTGAGAGTGAAGAAACGGTGGCCATTCCTTGTAATGCTTGCATACTTTGTTGATGCAACTCTAAGCTTGCTGCTGCACAAAGTTCATCAATGACGGTAACTTGATAACCAAGATCATGGGCTTGGCGAGCACTACTTTGAATTGCGAGTAGTGAACTCACTCCGCCAAAAATAACCTGTTTAATATGATTTTCTTGTAACCAATGTGCAAGTTGATTTCCAGTAAATGCACTAACGCCTTTTTTAATCATAATGAGGTCTCGGAGCTGTACATCAAGATCTTTAACCCAATGACAACCAGAACTACTTAATTTTAATGCGTTAAGCTGTTTTGCACGGTGAAACATCGGAGAGCCTGCTGGGATATCTTGATAATCATCAGCAAACCCAACCTTGACCCAAATAACAGGGATGTTGTGGCTACGTGCAAAAGCAGCCGCTTGATTAGCGTTCTCAACAACATGACGTTCTTGCGCTTGTAGGTAACTGGTATTTGATAATCCATTCTTACCTATAATATCTTCAATGAGGTCGATAATAATTAATGCTTGAGACATGAGCCTTCCCTTTAACAAAATAAGTAAAAAGACTTATAGAATTAAATTATAGCCCAAAAAACGGTCTAAGCTCTATGATCTTAATGGCAAAATTATCATTAAGGTAAATCAATAATAAATCCAACACCTTTCTTATCTAACCCATCTGTCACTCGGATAGTCGCATCAATTTTTGTCGCAAGATTATGGACAATGGAAAGCCCAAGGCCACTTCCTGTTTCCATTGTTCCGGGTACACGATAAAAACGTGAAAAGATCAGTTGGCGACTTTCTTCAGGGATCCCTCGACCATTATCTTGCACGGTTATAGTGGCACCGAACGGACTTAAATCTCTAATGGTGATCTTAATTTTGCCTTTTTTGTCACTATATTTAATCGCGTTTTCCAGCAAGTTGGTAAAAATAGTGGTCAATGCAAGTTTATCGGTGGTAATAAAAACATTATCAGGACTTTGTAATTCAATATCGATATCTTGGCTAATCGCATGAGGGACATGTGATGAAGTGATATGGGAAATTAAAGTAGGTATATTAATTTGCTCTTTATTGACAGAAAAGTCTTCAGCTTCTAAGCGTGCTAAATCAATAAGTTGGTGAGACAGTGAAGCAGCCCGATTTAAAGCGGCTTGCATATCTTTGACAATCTCTTCCCTCTCTTTGACATTGTCTATTTGCATCAATAAATGCAATTGTGCAATCACAGCAGCGATAGGGGTTCGGAGTTCATGGGCGGCATCTGCCATAAAACGTTTTTCGCGCTGGTTGGCGGCATCGACCCGCAACATGAGATTATTGATAGCAGTAATAATAGGGCGGATTTCTTTATATTGCTCTTTGACTTCAATTGGCGTCAAATTCCCCGGCTTACGGCTGGAGATTATAGTTGCAGCTTGTCTGAGTGGTCGCAAACTGAAATAAGCGGTGACAATAATAGCGATTAGCATGATACCTAATATAAATAATAAAGGTATTGCGGTGCCTTCTGCGGGGCTGCCAATTATTGATTTACGGTCAAAATAGGATTCACCAAGGATCACCTCAATGGTGTGCGCGTCATTCCATGACACAGTAAAGTGCCAATTTGGTTGCTGTGCTTGTAATTCATTGAACGTAATATTGTCAGTTATATTAATTTTATCGCTATTACGGTATAGCACTTCACCATGTTGATTACGGATCACAACAAAAGGCTTATAGGAGACTTCCAAGCCATTTTCCATCGCATCGGTATACATTTTTTGTAATGAGGTGGCGATACGATCAAAATATTCAGGATTATTGGTAACGGCGCCTAAAGTATCAGCAAAGCCTTTGGTAACAATTTGTTGTTGCCGGTTAAAATCATCATCAATGCTAGGTAAATAAAAAAATTGTAGCCAGCCAACGAGCAGCCCCCACAGTAAAACCACTGAGCTTATCTGTAAGAAAAAGGTGTAAATAAAAAAGGATTTAACTTTCACTTGGCTGAGCTTCTTTTTTAAGTAAATAACCAATGCCGCGGATAGTGATAATGCGATCTTTACCTATCTTGCGTCGTAAGTTGTGAATATGTACCTCAAGCGAATTACTTTCTATTTTATCATCGAAACCAAATAGGCGCTGCTCAAGATCGGCCTTGCGAACTACATTATCGGCATTTTTCACTAATTCATATAAAAGTTGATACTCTTTGCCTGATAGTAGCAAAAGCTGATCATTTAAGAGCACTTGGTGATTGATTGGATTTAATTGCAGATTATCCAATTGCCAAATTTCCGATGAAAAACCTGCCATACGGCGGCTGACCGCTTTTACACGAGAAATTAACTCTGGCATGGCAAATGGCTTGGTTAAAAAGTCATCGGCACCAGAATCTAGACTGGTTACTAAATTATCCATCTGATTACGTGCGGTCAAAATAATAATCGGTATTGATTGGCCTGAGCGGCGCCATGCGATTAATTCCTCATTACCATCACCATCAGGCAATCCTAAGTCTAGGAGCATGAGATCAAAATTACGGGAATTGAGTTGTTGTTTAGCATCCGAAAGTAACCGTACCCAAAGTGGATTAAAACCTGCAAGTTCTAAGCCACGGCAGAGTGCTTTGCCTAATTGGAGATCATCTTCGACTAATAGAATATTCATTTTATCACCTCTCTGGCGAGCAGTATAAGCAGGCAACATTTTTCCGACAATATAATCAAGGTCAATTCAACGTGAGATTTAATAAAGCCTTAAGGTTTGTTTAACCCATTTTTAAGGTATGAATGAGTAATAAGATTATTATTTTAACGTCTTTGCAGTTATAGGAATAACTAAAATGAAATTACAACTTATTGAGAGCACAGCTTTCGTTACGGTTATTTTTATCTCAATGATTTTAATAGGGAAAAATTTTAATTTGCCGAAGGAAAGGTTATTTCCAGCGGTTTCAATAAATGAAATTCATGCTTGTACAAAAATAAAAAGTTGCATTGCAAATGAGAAAATCACTAAAGAAGTAAAGAATGGTACTAATCCGATGAAGGAAATCAAAACGTTTATTAGGCAGAAAATTTATTAATAAATAAGATAGGAAACTTCTAATGAAACAATTGTGTTCAGCGGTAACCTTGGTTGCGGCATTATTACCCTATAGTGCTGTCATGGCAGGGGAAACTATGCTGATATTAGGAGCTGGTGGCTCAGTAATGCCCGCTTATGAGGGATCCAATAAATACCTATTTTCACCGACAGTTGATATTAACTATGGCTATATATCCGATGATTATGGTGTATTTAGTATTGGATTAGAAGGGGCGGAATGGGCAATTGGTTTAACAGATAACTTCACGTTTTCTAGCCGAATTGGCTATGATGCCGGACGAGATGAAAAAATAGGGATTTTGGGCAATAAAAATGAAGATCTCAAAGGGATGGGCGATTTAGATGGTTCAATGACCGTAGGAGCCACAGTCAACTACTCAATCAATAACTACCAGCTTTATGTTTCAGCAGACATGGCAACCAAAGATCGCCACTATGGGGGGCGAAATATTGGTAGAACAGTGAACGTTGAAATCGGTGGTATTGGTAATTACCAAATAAATAGCAAGTGGGATATTGAATATACGTTAGCGACGGTCTGGGGAAATAAAGCTTATAATCAAGCTTATTTTGGCGTATCAAAACAGCAGGCAAGTCGCTCACGCTTTAATGAATATGACGCGGGAAGTGGCTTTAAAGATATTCACGGTGGTGCCATATTAAATTATAACCTAAATGAAGACACCGCGCTTTATACTGGCGTTGGTGCTTATTACCTAGTTGGAGATGCTGCGAAAAGCACGCTTACTGAGCAGCGTTTAGGATGGGTTGGTTTAGCTGGAATAAAATACACTTTTTAAAACGTATTATTTTAGATAGTGGCAAAGGAATGCTGAGCTAATTTAGCCAGACATTCCTTTAATTGACCACATGCCTAATCCATTGAATTTTGTTCAGGGATCCAGCCATCGTCCAGCCAAATTTCCTCTAATATCTCTTCAATACGAGCCTTATCTTGCGCAAGTTTGGTGCCTGAAATATTAATTCGCTGGCTAGAGCTAAAAGCAACCCGCGTTATCATGTCTGGATATTGTGGGCTAAGTTTACGAGTAATTTCAGTTTCAAGTGCTTGCAAGATAATATCACTAGGTTTTTGTGGTGCATTTTTATCAAATAAAATCTCAATGCGTAACATAATCGCCTCTACCTAACACTGTATTCATATACAGTATTTTTAGATTGAGAGAGGGATAAAGTCAATATCAGAATGATAATATTTTTTAAAAGACCAAAGGATTGTTATCCTGAAGAGGTAATTATCTGTTTTTATCTATGAAAAACAAATGATTATATTAGCTTCTTACCCAAGAGAAAGTGAAAATCAGTTGCCGAGTAATAGATAATAGGTATGCTAACAGGGTTTGTTTGTAAAATAATGGATTTTAGTTTAATGCTGACCGTCACGAGATTAACAGAGAAAGATTCGATAGAAATAGAAAAGGTCAATGGCCTCTACGATTTGTCATTCCCAGCTTATGAAAAAAGAAGTTATCAAGGACGACAAAGTATACTTAAACATAAAGATTATTATTTGTACTCTTTTTCTGATGAAGGTGTTTTTATTGGTTTTGTAGGAAGTTGGAAAATTGGTGATTATTTTTATATTGAACACCTTGCTATATCGCCTAATTTACGGGGAAAGGGATACGGTCAAAAAGTGCTAAGCAGCTTCTGTGAACAAGTGAGTCGGGTTATTCTGGAAATCGACCCTGTTATCGATGAAATTAGTGAGAAAAGGCTGCGTTTTTACCACCATTGCGGCTTTAAGCAAAATGAATATCAACATGCCCATCCAAGCTATCATCCTGAATATGCACCACATCAATTGGAAATTTTAAGTTATCCAACGAAGATAAATCCGCAAACCTATCAGCAATTTAATGAAAAATTGACAAATGTAGTGATGCACGCTTCTTTGTTATAAGGTTTTAAATTAAACATTATGTTTGCTCAGTGGTAGAAGGTGTTCATCGGTAAAAATAGATCAATTCAGGATCGCCTTCGTCAAGGTTCTCTATTATTCCACTCGAAATAAACTGAGCATTCGCGAGTAATCTTTGCATGGAAACATTTGATTGATTGGTTGAGGTGAATAGTTTTGGAGTCACACAAGTTAATTTAAGCTGTTCTATTAACTGTGAGCCTATGCCTTGTCGCCGAAATTCGCTATCAACCATCAACATTTCAATAAATCCACATCCAAAAAAGCGGTAATGTAAAACGCCATAGGCAATAATTTGACTCTGGCGTTCGATGAGATAGCAATTCTTCTCATTAACCCATTGCTGAATATTTTGGGCTCGTTCAGCAGTCGCTACGCTATCAATGTGTTTCAGTGCTTCGATATCTTGTGGTGTGGCGAGTCGAAAATAATCCAATCATTGTTCCTTTTTAATAATTATCATGCCGCTGTCTTTGTGCTATTAGCGTGTAACTGATTCAGACGGCGTGAAAATAAGCCTCATTAACGTTAGAAAAAACTTGCCGAGATATTGATACATAACCCTAAGATTGCCATGTTAAAAATAAAAGAAATAACGGACTGTAGCAATACCGCACGACGCATAGGAGTTGAGGCAACTTCAACATCCGCTGTTTGTGACGCGACGGCAATAGTAAAAGAGAAATACATAAAATCGGAATAACTCGGCTCAAGCAATTTATCAGGAAACCGCAACCATGGCTGTTGTTTATCTGAATTACTGTAATACAAATGTGCATAGTGCATGGTAAAGCCGGTAGGAAGCAGTAACCACGAAGAAATCAGTGTTGAAGCCGTTAGTGCATAAGAAACAAATTTATCATCTTGTGAAAAATCGCCATGGCCCCCTAACGCAAAAAATAACACCAATAAACTGACACAACAGCCCGCGACGAGAAAAAATATAACCATACGCGCACTTTCATCCTCAACTCTGGTTATTTTGCGTATATCTTTGACTTTATGATTAATAATTCGAGCAAAGAGAAAAAGTAAATAGATCCAAGCAAAGGCGTTCCAACTTAGGATCAAACACATCATAGTGCCTTGATATGGCAACAGAGCGAAAAAGGTAGTCAATGCAACAAGCAAAGAGATAATAAAGCGAGGCCGTGAACGAAATGCATGACGGAGAATATGTGTAATATGAGCAGGGTAACGTAACATCGACTAAACCTTCAACAGAATAGAAAAATAATATTCACTATATCAAATAGTTGTATATTTGTTCTAAGTAAATTGCACTATGATGGAAACCTTTGCACGATAGGTGCGTTGTCGCGGCGCAGTTTTTGCGATATTTCGTTATTAAGTGAGGTATGATTAAGATACTATCGAACATAATAAATCAGTGTAATTACTATACCTGAGGCTCTAATTTTGCTATTTTTTGCCAGCGAAAAGGGGATTTGTTCTTTTTTTATTGAGAAACACCAGAGATAACTTTTACTGAGCCTGAGATAATATATGAAAACATCTCTGTTATCACAGAAAATGCCATTCGTTGCCATAATAGGCTGGCTGTTGCTTTATTATGTGACAGGTGAGATTTCAGAAATTCTCACGCCACCTAACGCTGAAATTTCCGTTGTCTGGTTTCCTGCCGGAGTAGCAACGACGGCATTTCTATGTATGCATAAACGCCAATGGCCAATATTGTTATTTGGCTTCATTGTGTTAAATCTTTTTTTAGATGGCTTTGATAGTGAAGCTATTCTAATTTCAGTTCTTTACTCTATTTTAGGGGTACTTTCCTGCATTATTATTGCTTGGATTGTACGCAAATATGCCCATCAAGATGATGATTTGCATATTATCTTACTATGGCTATTTACCATCATCATCGTCAGTTTGTTAGATGCGGTATTGTTTTCGGTCAGCATGTATTGGTTGGATCATACTTCGATTAAAAATATCTTTTGGGATGGATTTATTGCTGATATTACGGGGAATATATTTGCTACAACAGTGATGATGGGGTTAATAAATACCCGATTTAAAACGATAACTAATTTGCGGATGCATTTAATTTGGGGCGTCGTCGTTCTTGGCTTACTGATTATGAGTACTATCTTGATATTTAATGATAGTGCAATACAACTGTATAACGCCTATTTCCACCATCAACGTAATCTTATTCGGCTATCTTTGCTGTGTATCCCTGTTTTATTTGCCGTTATTTTATCCTTGCTCTGGGGGAACCGTGGGGGGTCATTAGCATTATTAGTGCTTGCCACTATCACTATCTATTATACCAGTAATCGACAAGGGCCTTTTTATCTTCACGGCTTGTTTCGTCATGAGTCTCTTTGGCTTATTCAAGGTTATTTGACAGTAATATCGCTATTAATGGTATTTTTGCGCGTTGTGACGCGTAGCACTCAACGGATCGATGAAAATCAAGGCATCTATACTCGACAGCATCTTGTTTATCAATTGAATTTAAGCGATGGAACGATTGAATGGGGAAACTCAAATAACGGTATTCCTGATACAGATATTACTGCATGTTCCAATATTAAGCAGCTTATCGAGGCCATTCATCCTGAGGATCAGGAAAAACTTAATCAGCATTGGTATTCACAGCAGCATCATGCTGTTCTTCCCACAATACTATTTCGTTTTGCGGATAGCGATGGCCACTGGTGGACGATAGAAGATCGTGGCAGTGTATTTTTTGGTAGCAGCGATCCCATGATGGTTGTTGGTAATTGGTTTATTTCAAGTGAAGTTTCTTGAAATTGAGGTCATAACAAGGGATAGGTGATGCTACAAATTGCATTATTACTCTTTGGTGCGGAGTTCATCAGAGGAAAAGCTCATTACCTTTGGGGTATAGGGAGCCTTTGGTGTTTGATGGGTATTTTTATTTTTATTGATGGCCTTGATGGGAATGCTTTCTTCCCGATACATCTCTTTGGTTTGTTATTATTTCTAGAAAGTTTGGTGACATTAAGTGTCGCTTCGAGTGGGGTTGGTACCCAAAAAGCAATACTCTTTTTTAAAGGTTGTCTATTTCTGTTTTGCGCACTGGTTATATTAATCAATCAAAAATTTAGTAATGTACTGCTATCAGCAATGTTTGGCTTTGCTTACTTTTTTACTGGTTTATTTGTGGTCGTGTCTGCATGGGTTGTTCGTTTCCCCGGATGGCAATTGGTCATGATATGGGGAGGAATTGAAATATTTTTTGCATTCTTTCTGTTTACGCATCATCAAGCCACTATCTCCTTTTTTCTCGGATTTTTAATGATAGGAAGTGGTTTAGGTTGTTTGCGAATTGCGTTGCGCGCACGTTATATTCGGCGGGGAACAGCAATATTTGAGCTTATGCGTCCGAGGCCTATGTCATTTAAAAAGACAGGCGCTACCGCAACGAATACGACGGCTTCAACGGCAGATACTTTGAAGCAAAAAATAGATCCTAACTCAGTTTTAACGGTCCATATATGGACACCGGAAGGCTCTGCTAATCAGCGTCCTGTGCCACGCCCAATTATTAATCGCTATATTGCCGCAGTTGATGCCGATGGCGTTATTTCAACAGGGCATGCCGCATTAGAACTTTATCCCTATATCTATATTAGTTTATATCCAGCGGAAGATATTGACCGTTCTCCTTCAGAGTTTTTTAGAATATTGAAGGCAACGGCTGCTAATAATGTGCCGGGGCGTTTCTTACCTGATTATCAAACAGAAGCTTCAGAATGGTGTGATTCAGATAGGAGGATCACTTTCGAGGTTTATAACTCAGCATCATTGATAGCGTTTTGGGAAAAATATCGGCAGCACCCAGTTTATAATCTGACATATCAAAATTGCTCTAGCAGCGTTGCGTATGCGTTAGAGGCTGCATTGGATGGGGTTTTATCTATCCAGAAAAGAAGCAGTTTTTTGGGAGTATTAAGTGTACTTTGTATGCCTGAATTATGGATAGCCGCTCAGATACGGCGTCGCGCACGGATGATGGCTTGGACTCCAGGATTGATGATGGATTATGCACGAGCATTACGCGCTATCGTCCATCCAGCGCCTATACCGTGGTACAAGCGCATACCATGGCGGCGCACGTCATAGCATTATGATGAATCAATAATCTATTTTGTTTAACAAGGGAGCGATGAGCTTCCAAAATGAGTCAAAGAGGTCTTTATGCTGAAAGTATACGCAATCTTAATGGTGTCTATATTAGCTGAAACAGCAGCGACAACCATGATGAAAGCGTCTGATGGATTTACCCGCTTGGTTCCGAGTATTATTGTTATCGTAGGTTATGCCGTCTCTTTTTATGGCTTATCGCAGGTCGTAAAAAGTATGAATATTGGCATCGCATATGCGATATGGGCAGGAGTTGGGATATTCCTTGTTTCGGTATTATCGTTCTTTGTTTACAAACAGAAACTCGATCTTCCAGCATTAATTGGACTAGGGTTCATTGCATTGGGCATTATTATTATCCAACTGTTTTCAAAATCGGTTATTCATTAAGCCAGTCTGGTCAAGAGCAGTATGCGGAGGTACTGTATCTTCACGTTAAGAGACTACGATTAAACGACTGATAATAATAAAAAATAAATTTTTCTATAAAATTTGAGCTGGCAGGGTTGAAAAGTGATGAGTCGTCCCTATGTATATTTATGGGTGATAGGTACATCCACTTAATCTCATTAATACTGAAGGAGGAATTATGGCTAACATTAAACCTTTTTCATTATTTCCAACAATTTCTGATAGCTTACTATCTAATCGGTTTGATCAGATAGACCGTTTATTCAGCCAACTCACCGGAAGCAGGCCTATTGCATCACCGGTTCAGACCTATGATCTGAAACAGATTGATGATAGCCATTATGAGCTTACGGTTAGTGTTCCTGGATACCAAGAAAGCGATTTAACTGTTTCATTAAAAGGTGGTCGATTATTGGTAGAAGGGAAACGAGAAGAAAAATCTCAGGAAGATAACGAGAAGTGGCTTCACCGTGGAATATCCTACGGTCAGTTTACGTTGCAGTTTGACCTAGGTAAAAATGTAAGGATAGAAAAAGCGGATCTATCAAGAGGGCTTTTAACGGTGGCCATTGAGTATGAATTGCCGGAAGAAGAGAAACCGCAACTGATAGCAATAGAAAATAAAGATAAAAATTAAGTAATTGATATAGAGTTAGGTTATTAGGCTACACATAAGGTGTAGCCTCAATTTGCAACCCTACCAGCTGGTAGGGTTTTTTGCATTTTATTGTTGCAACTATTTACTCATATTCACTCATTGATAATTAAAAAGTATTGATGATGAAAAGAATATTTTTAGTTGCGTCTCTATTTCTATTGGCGGGAAAAGATACAGCCAGACTTTGAAGACTTTAAAAGCAAACTTTTACCCCGCTTAAATTTTAGATACAAAAAAACCAACCATAACAGGTTGGTTTTCTTAGGGAATTCTGGTCGGCATGAGAGGATTTGAACCTCCGACCCCCGACACCCCATGACGGTGCGCTACCAAGCTGCGCTACATGCCGAACTGCGATTAATACTACTCATTTTCCCCATGAAAGCAAGACATTGATTGCACGACTGATTGATTTTTAAACGTTAATTTTCATTAAAACGCTTAAGCTCTGTGAAAATCTTCAATAACTGTGCAAGATCAGGTTTTTGGTCTTTAACTTCTCGACCTTGCAGGTCATAGATACTAAATTGACCGTTATGATCCATATATAGGGTCGCACTATTGGTCGTGATCACTACATCATTGTCATCGCCGGTAATAACCCACGGGTATTTACGTTCTGGGCTAAATAAATCTTCCCCTTGGCTATAATCCTCAGGCGAGTTAGACACATGCAGTAACCGTTGCATAATCGTCGTCAATACGTCTTGGTGGCTTGTCAGCTTATCAATTTGTTGACTCGGTGTATTAGGCCAATAGATAAGCAGTGGAACCTGCATTTTTTCCCGCTCAAAACGTTTATTACTAAACCAGTTTGTCGTGTCAGATTGTTCAGCATTATTATAATTCGCTGTAATAATAACAATCGTATTTTTCAAGCGACCATCACGTATCAGTGACTCTATTACTTGATTGATTTGTTGATCCGTCTGGTTACTTCCCGGTTTACCTTTAATATTTAAGAAGGAGAACCAAGGCGATTCATTTTTTAAACCTTTTAACCAGGAATCCCACTGAGAAATTGTTTGTGCATCACTATCAGCCGCTTTTGCAGGTAATGAATAATCGGCCAAGATAGCTTGACGGAAAAGCGGGGAATTAAAGCCATCGGTAGAGAATAGGCCGAATTGATACCCTTGTTTCTGCAATGCTTGGATAAGCACAGAGGCATACCGCTCATTAAGAATATTATCAAAATAGCTGGATGAGATACCATAAAATAGGCCAAAGAGAGCAGTATCGTTACGTAAACCCGTCGTATAGTGGTTGGTGAATTCGGTACTCATCTCTTTAAATGATTTCAGCGATGACATGCTATTTTGCTGTGTTTTATTGCCTAAATCATCAACAACAACTAACAGCAAGTTATAACCCATACCTTGGTCATAGTAGCTGAGCGGTTTTAATGGATACTGGATTTTTAGTGCAGTAGGGCTACCTTGTTGAAAAACACGATTTTGATGTTCTGATAAGTCCAGCAGACCGTATTTATCAAGCAGTTTCCTTGCCGTCATAGGTTGTGACAGCGGGTAATTATAGCGCTGCATGGTAATGGGGCGATAGAAATTAGCATCAGACCATGCATACATTAGGTGCGACATAATAAAGGTCGCAATAAATATCCCCGCAAGTGGCTTACCAAAAGTTTGCCTGTTTAAACTGCGTAACTTTTGCCAACTCCACGTTGCAAATAGCATTTGAACGAGAAAGATGATTGGGATGGTGATAAACATGAGTTGCCACTCGCGAGCCATTTCACCTTTGTCAGGGTTGATGACAAGATCCCAAACTTGTGGCGTTAGGTGTAGGCCAAATTGGCTAAATACCCGAATATCAAAGAGTAATAATGTGGTGCCAACGGTGGCAAGGGCAACACAAATCAGCCTCAGCAGCCGCTGAGACATCACAATAAAGGTCAGAGGAAAGACAATGAGCAAGTAGCAAGCAAAAACGACAAAGCTAAAATGGCCAATCCAACTGACGAAGGCAAAAATACGCCCAGCTAGCGTATCAGGCCAATCGAAAATAAACAGATAGCTACTGCTTAGCCCGAGGCTAAGCAGTATATTGAAAAGTGCAAACCAGTGCCCCCAACTTATCATTTGGGAGACTTTGTCACGGTAGCGCTGCTGGGTCACCATACTGTTTATTTCATTAGTCTATTTAGTGAGATTGATCTTCTTTAACAGAAGACAACAAAGCGTTGGCGAAAGAGTCTGCAATCATTTTACGTTGAGTTGGCGCAACAGACGTATTAAGCAGATTGGTCACCATATTGCCTAACACCATAAGTGAAAGATCTACAGGAGTATGGTTTTTTTCTAACACGCTGACAAGTTCAGCAAGCAAAGTTTCAACTTTTTCATCACTATAGCGAGATGACTGTGGCATAAATTTCGACATCCTAAATTAGTTAAAGCTCACCTATGATAGCGTATAGCGGGATGTTTTTCTTCATTCTTCGCAAGAAATTTATATTCAAGTGAGAATAATGCTTATTAAGATAATTTGAATGAGTATTAGTTCAATTTTGCTAAGTAAAAATAGGTAGAGGTGACGGTTTCAGTTGCAGATAAATAGCATCGGTGTTTGAATACGCGCGACAATATTTCTGCTTGAACAAGGAGCCTACAATGAGTCTGGAAATTACCCAGATAGCTTTACATCAGTTGATCAAACGCGATGAACAAACACTCGAAGTGATGTTACGTGATTCTCTGTTGTCAACCGATAACGTTGTGCAAGACATGATGGCAGAATTACACCGAGTATACAGTGCGAAGAGCAAAGCGTTTGGCGAGTTCAACGAAGAGAGTGAGCTGGCGGACGCATTGAAATTATTGCGCAAAGGTGAAGAGGAGTTTCTCGGTTTTAGCCGTGCAATGACCGTGCGCTTAAAAGATGAATTGGCAAAATATCCCTTTGCTGAAGGGGGCGTGGTGCTCTTTTGTCAATATCGCTACCTCGCGGTTGAATATTTATTAATCGCGGTATTAAGCAGCTGTGACAGTATGTTCGTGACAGATAACCTCGATTTATCGACGACACATTATCTGGATATCCCTCATGCAGATATTGTAGCGCGTATTGATTTAACTGAGTGGGAAACGAACCCAGAGTCAACCCGTTACTTGACCTTTTTAAAAGGGAGAGTAGGGCGCAAAGTCTCTGACTTTTTTATGGACTTTTTAGCGGCGTCAGAAGGTCTAAATGCAAAAGCTCAAAATAAAGGCTTAGTACAAGCGCTAGATGATTTTTGTGATAATGCTCAGATGGATAAAAATACGCGTCAAGCGTATCGTCAGCAAGTCCATAATTATTGTACTGAGCAGTTGCAATCAGGGGAAGAAATTGAATTACAAGCGCTATCGAATGAGCTGCCGGTAGTTGAGGAACAAAGCTTCAGTGATTTTGCTCGCCAAAATGATTATCAATTAGAAGATAGCTTTCCCGCAGATAGAGGTACGTTAAAGCAACTGACCAAGTTTTCTGGTAGTGGTGGTGGAATAACGATCAGTTTTGATGCATTACTGATGGGAGAGCGTATTTTTTGGGATCCAGTCACAGATACATTAACGATTCGAGGCACTCCGCCAAATTTGCGGGATCAACTGCAACGTCGTAGTGGCAAATAAGGTAACCACTAAAAATAAATAACGCCGCAATTGCGGCGTTATTTACTCGGCGTCCCGATAAATTCTAAAGCTCGGCTTGTGGCTTTAATTAAACGCGCAGGAAGTCAATGTGCGTCACTTTTGGCTTGAATGGGTGACGTTGAATTGCCTGAACTTTGACTTTAGTTTCTTTACCATCGATAACCAGGCTCAGAACTTCATAAAATTCTGCTTTGCCTTCTTGGTTAATCACTTCATCATGGTTAAGAGTAACAGAGATAGCTTCTTGGTTGCCACCGTAAACGATAGCTGGAAGCTGGTTTGCTCTGCGCAGGCGGCGGCTCGCACCCTTACCCTGCTCTTTACGTGCAATTGCATTAATAGTTAACATTACTATTTCTCTATACAAGAAAAAAATAAAATCCTGCTACAGGCGACCCAGCAGCAGGTTCGAGATTTGGCTTGTTGATGTGTAATTCGCTGACGCGAAACATCCAAGCGGGCGGCATTTTAACGGAAAACCGTCTTTACAGCAATCATAATCTAATCAATATCAGGAGTAGAGTTGGTCGGCAACTCGAAAACGCCCTTGATAATCAAATATTTTTTGGCGGATCTCCCAATAACTTTCCTTCTTACGAGCCACTATAAATTGAGGATAACGTAATAAAGCCTGCTGAGAGATAATGTCATTAGCCGAAGACCAATGAAAAGGAACGCCTGGCGCACGGAAATGTTCCCGCAAGAAATGGTATTCAAAAGCACGGCGTTGCGCCTGCGTATGCAAACGAAAGCGCTCCGAAACGGAGGTGCCATCTTCATCATAGTACGTGATTTTTAGCCATTCACCTTTGTTATCAGCACCATTGGTTAGTGCCATGCCGCCGCAACGTAAGATCAACGCATCTTTTAATTTCAAAGCCGCTTTTAGCATATCGTCAGGATCAGATAATACCCCATCGCATTTTTGGCAGCGGCGAGCGGCAATATCATTTTCTGCACCACAATGAGGACATTGTTTAAAACGAAAACGGTACTCACATTGCTGCTTTTGACCTAATTCATTCTCTTCCCAGCCTTGGCAGCGGCGACCATAATGCTCGATAATTTGCCCATCTTCGGTGCATTTTCCCCAAAAAGTATTAGCAAACTGACAAAGAGGGCAGAATACCTGAACGGGAACACTGTTGGTGTTAGGCTTAGTTGAACCTACCTCAGGGCGAAAGAGGTCGTGAGGATTCCCTGCATAGTCTAAGATCAGGCACTCGGTTTTTCCCGGTGAAAGGCGCAATCCTCGGCCTACAATTTGCTGGTATAAGCTGACAGATTCTGTTGGGCGTAGAATGGCAATAACATCGACATGCGGGGCATCAAACCCTGTTGTCAGAACAGAAACGTTGACTAAAAAATGCAGCTTTTTCTGCTTAAACTGTTGAATAATAGCCTCTCGCTCTATCGCGGGCGTCTCGGCGGTAACTAAGGCGGCGGTCTGTTCAGGTAAATAGCCGAAAATTTCTTTTGCGTGTTCAACGGTAGCGGCAAAGATCATACAACCTTGCCGTGGTAAGGCGTATTCAACAATTTGAGCGACAATTTTAGGTGTAATACGTTTTTGTTTCTTAATAGAAAGGTTTAATTCTTGTTCATTAAAAATGCCGGCGGAACTGAGAGAAACTTGACTAAAGTCATACTGTAATACTGGCATATCAAGGCGTTCGGGGGTGACTAAGAAATGATTTTTAATCATGTAATGCAAAGGTAACTCATAAATGCATTCATGAAAAAAACAGTTCTCATCGCCTCTTATCATGCCGTGATAATGATATTGATAGATCCATCCTGAACCGAGTCGATAGGGAGTGGCGGTTAAACCTAGGATCTTCAATGCAGGGTTGTACTGGCTAAGGTTATTGATAATTTGTTGATATTGGCTTTTCTCATTCGCGCTAATACGATGACATTCATCAATGATGATTAAGGAGAAATTATCATTAAAACTGTCTAAGTTTCGCGCAACGGATTGTACGCTGCCAAAGACGACTTTGCTTTGGGATTGTTTGCGATTTAAGCCAGCAGCGAAAATATCAGCCTCAAGGCCATAAGCGATATATTTTGCATGGTTTTGTTCTACTAATTCTTTGACGTGAGCAAGAACCAATACTCTTCCTCGAGCTAAGCGAGCAAGTTCGGCAATGACCAAGCTTTTTCCTGCTCCCGTTGGTAGCACAATCACGGCAGGTTGCGTGTGTTGGCGAAAATAACGAACGGTCGCATCGACAGCTTCTTGTTGATAGGGACGAAGGACAAAAGGCATATTATTCAGTATTAATTAAAAATAGTAAGTCGCTTAATGTAAAATTTAGGTTAACACAATGGGTTGAGCTAAAAACACGCGTTAATTTTGAGACGCTATCACTTGTAGTTAGTTATTGATATAATAAAAGATGTGAGCACAATCACAATAACCTTTCAATTTTATTTCTAACAACTTAGTTGTCTTTAGGCACTAAGTTACTATTCCATCAAATTAAGAGTGTTTATGCGACTGGATAAGTTTTTGTCCCAGCAATTAGGGATTAGCCGGAGCCTAGTGGCGCGAGAGCTGCGTGCCGGAAAAGTCACTGTAGATGATGAAATTGTCAAATCAGGTGCGGTACAAGTCAGCCCTGAACAAGTTGTCGCTTATGAAGGCAGTGTTTTAGTTCATGTTACAGGCCCGCGTTATTTTATGTTGCATAAGCCTCAAGGCTATGTTTGCTCAACAGACGATCCTGCTCATCCCACCATTCTCTATTTTATTGATGAGCCGCTGGCAGACAAATTGCACTCAGCAGGGCGCCTTGATATTGATACCACAGGGTTAGTATTGCTAACCGATGATGGTCAGTGGTCACATCGCATAACCTCTCCCAAGCACCACTGTGAAAAAACGTATCGAGTTGAGTTAGAAAACGACATTGCTGACGATGTTGCAAAACGCTTTGCCGAAGGCGTCATGCTAAATGGCGAAAAATATCCAACCAAGCCAGCTCAGTTGGAGGTCATCTCTCCAAAAGAAGTGCTATTGACCATCAGCGAAGGGCGCTATCACCAAGTAAAAAGAATGTTTGCAGCAGTAGGAAATCATGTTTGTGGGCTACACCGCGAGCGTATTGGTGATATTTGGCTCGATGATGATCTTGCTCCCGGCGAGTATCGTGAGTTAACCGAAGACGAAATCAACAGCGTTATCGTTCCGCGCTAACGATAAATTATTAATAAAAATAAATAAAATCGTTTCTGGTGTGCGACATATCTTTAAGGTGTGTCGTATCAGGCGAGAGCGAGATAGGAGTTTAAAGAGTGCAACAGCAAAAATCATCCTACATAGGGTTGATATTAATATTAGGCTTATTATCAATGCTTATGCCTTTAGCCATTGATATGTATTTACCTAGCTTTTTAGTGATGGGTGAGTACTTCAATGTCGATGAAGGGCGTATCCAGATGACGCTTAATAGCTATATTTTTGGCTTTGCAATTGGGCAGCTATTTTATGGTCCAATGGCCGATAGTCTGGGTCGTAAGCCTGTGATTTTAGGCGGCGTCATCGTATTTGCCATCGCCTCAGCAGCATGTGCGCTTTCTGAGTCAATCGAATCACTCATCTTGTTTCGCTTCCTACATGGTTTTGCTGCGGCGGCGGCTAGTGTTGTGATCAACGCATTAATGAGGGATATGTTTACGCGTGATGAGTTTTCACGCAGCATGTCATTTGTTGTTTTAGTGATGACAATAGCCCCACTATTGGCACCGATTTTAGGTGGCAAGGTGATGTTATGGTTCTCATGGCATGCCATTTTTTGGAGTATTTCGATAGCGGCCGTGATTGCGGTTATTTTAGTGAGTTTATTTATACGTGAAACGTTACCTGTTGAGAAACGGCAACCCTTTCATTTAGGTAATACATTAAGGCAGTTTGCAACCCTTTTTCGTGCCAAACAAGTGCTGTTTTATATTTTAGCGAGTTCATTTTCATTTGCGGGAATGTTTTCATTTTTGAATGCGAGCCCGTTTGTTTATATTGAACTGAATGGCGTGGCGCCAGAAAATTTTGGTTACTTTTTTGGTATTAATATTATTTTCTTATTCATTATGACCACATTTAATGGTCGTTATGTTAGGCGCTTTGGGGCAGAGCGCATGCTCTACCTAGGGATCATTGTCCAATTCACCATGGGAATTTGGTTACTGGCGACCACGGCAATGGATGTTGGCTTCTGGGCTTTGGTGCTTGGTGTGGCGATTTATGTCAGTGGGATTGCCATGATAACTTCAAATGCAATGGCGGTAATTTTAGATAATTATCCACATATTGCAGGTACGGTTTCCTCATTAGCGGGAACAATCCGTTTTTCCATTGGGGCTTTGATAGGAACTTTACTATCGATGATCCCCGCTAAGTCAGCATGGCCGATGGTTGGCTCTATGGTTGCGTGCGTGGCTTGCTCAATGCTATTTGTTTTATTGGCGAAACGCGCCAAAAAATAAATTAATCCAATAAGACTGGCTGTTTCATGGATGAAACAGTGGTTTCCTTCGTACTTATTTCATTTCGTGACCATCTCTTTTTATATAGTGTTAAGCAAAAATTAATTACTCGGTAAAACCGAATTTTTTGCCAGTAAAATTGGAAAGTATGAATAAAAATGATCTAAATCAATAATCATTTGATAGCGATTTGTTAAATTTGTGTATTAAACTCAGGTAATTGCAGTTAAGTCATAAGTTGGTGGAGTTAGTGAGTTTTCTTCAAAATTACTCAGCTTATTATTAATGTCCGTTTAATAATGTAAAAAAAATGACTAATAGTTAGTCTCTGTGTTGAGTTTTAAGATCAAAAAAAATTTAAAATTTAACATTCATAGTAAAAAAATGTGCATGCAAGGATTTATGTCACAAAAATTTAACGACACGAGTAATATTTAATGTTATATTTAGGTATGTATATTTAACAAACCCGTTACTTTTGGGCTTTGTCGCGAATTCGGTTTGAACGAAGTTTGATATCGTTTACTGACCTCTAAACATTTATTTAGAGGAGGGAGAGTCAAAGCTTAAGGCTCGTAGGTATCTCGCCATAAAGGCAGCCTCAGCGAAGCGTTGATTAAGTAAATAGCCTTCGTTCAACGAACACTATGATGGTTTAGGTAGCAATAGGAATTTGTTGTGGAAAAATCAGGTCTTTCGGTTGTGCACAGGCTGCCGCAAAGTTACCGCTGGTTATCTGGGAAAATAGGCACGGACGTTGAAGTCGTACCTACAGATGACTTCGATAGCGATAAACTTGTGGGGCTGAAATTACTCAGCCATGACTGTGCTACAGATTGCATTGCAATGAAGCAGTTGTCAGAATCATTGTCTGAATTGCAAATTGAAAGTGCGATTTTAGAATGGCAAAAAGAAATTTGCCTCTTCATTCATGCTAGTGATGAACTTGCCGCCATGTGCCGCTTAAAGGCGGCTGGTGTTGCTATCGCGGAGCTTGAGTCAGGTTTTTATTCATCCTAACATCGCTATTGAACGCAATAAAAAAGCTTCCAGTTTTTAACTTGGAAGCTTTTTTATTGGCAAGGAATTTAAAAAGGTATTATCGGTTATGAACCATTAATGATGCGGCGACCAGCGTAGTACCGTTTGCTCCAATACTCATTAGTCATTTCTGATACGATAACACCACTGCTGGTAGAGGCGTGAACAAACTTATTGTCACCAATATAGATACCAACATGCTTCATGCGGCGACCGGTTTTAAAGAGAACCAAGTCACCTGCTTTTAAATTGTTACGGTTAACACTCTTACCGGAAGACTCTTGCTCTGAGGTCGTACGTGGTAAGGCAACACCAAATTGTTCAATAAAGGTACGCTGCACAAAGCTTGAACAATCAATACCACTTTTTGTTGTACCGCCAAGACGATATCTCACACCTTTCCAATTTGCATATTGATTCATGATCTTCGATTTGGTATCGACGCTTTGAACGAGTTGTTCGAACTCATCTTGAGAAGCCATTGCTAACGAATCGGAAGAACCATTTAACATACGTGGTTCAGAATGAGTGGTACGTTGAGCATTTCTTGAAGAATCAGGAGCAGTACAAGCTGACAGTGTCGCGGCAATTGCTATTGCTGGTATGATGCGCAAAATGTTGCGCTTAAATTTTTCAGATGTTGCCATTATTGTTAATATCCCTTGCCATTTCTTATTGTGTTTTTTTCCACACAACAAACGTAAACTTATCCCTGTGAAAAGCGCATTTTACAAAATGCGACACTGGCTTTTCACAGAAAGCGTTTAATACAGAACAACTAAAACTTGTATATGAGCAAAACGACGATTTGCTGCGTTGGCGACACATTTGTTATGTCAACATAACAACAAACTGTTAAACACTCACCGTTAGAGTTTGGCAGTTGCATACTTATTTCGCCAAACATAGAGAGCATACATAAACGAAAGCAAAATGGCGAGTTAATAAGGTAATAATTTACAAAACATTATATTAAGCATGGATGTGTATCATCTTTTGTACATTTAGAGTTAAAAAAGTGTGTGTGTTATCGTTAGGTACTCAAATAATCGAGTAAAAATAACGATCTAGATCACGCTTTGAGTGAAACAACATTTGCTTAATAGTATAACAGCGTCTACAGGCTTTTTTGAATTGTAAAGAAGTTTAAATTTTTCTAAATTGAATAATCTAATACGATGGTGAAGCATACGATATTGCGCCGCAAGATCAAAGCAACGCAATATCGTTTTGCCACTAGTTTATTTGCATATTAGCCAGTTTGACGTGATATTCTCTTAGCATTCGCTGTTCAAAATCGGTAAATCGACGAGTGAGTGTGGCTCGAGCGATTGTAGATGAAAAGTAGTCGACGGGAATTAAAGTCGCACAACCTAGATTATCAATGATAAAAAATTGGCCGTGGGGTTTATAGCCTAATTGATAAACAATATTGTAAGGCTTTAATGCCATTGTCACTATTGCATCTTTAAAAACAGTCTTTTTAAAAATATCATAGGCAATTCTCATATTTTTTTGATGTTTTAAAAAAGCATTTTTATTTTTTAAATAATAATCCAGCGTATTGGATACATTTCCCGCTTTATCTTTTATTAACTGAAATACGTAGCCTGTACCTAACGTGGTTTTTTGAATGCCATAATAATGGGCAATCGCATCTGATGATGATTTATTTCGGTAAATTCGTTTGTAATACTTAATTTCACGTATTGTTTCTCGATCATCTCTATTTGAATGATGAACTTTGACACATAAATCATCACGCTCGGGATGCTGATAACATGCACGTTGCCGACCACTTGCAATCAAGAGGGATGGCGTCAATTCGATGGTTTTTGAAAGTAATGTTTTCATAGTGAGTTAGGTTATAAGTCTATTAGTGATCATAACGATTATTGTTAAGGCTTCTATTCCTAAAAATATCCGTACTAATTTTAATAGATTAAACCTAATGGGAGTTGCAATATGTGTGATCGTCTCAAATTTGTGATCAACTTAACTAATTATGTGTTATTTCTTAGAGTTTGAGAAAAATAAAAAACTACGACTGTAAGTTAAATATTGTTTCATTCATTCAAATTAAGATTCGGTTATTCAGTAATAAAAAGTAAAAAATTATTACAGATATAAATAATTCATCGCAGATGACGATAACCTAATTTTAAGCGGATGACTTTTATGAAACTTACAGCAAATAAAATTTCTTTGACAGCGCTATTAGCAATAACCATTTTTAGCTTTTTTCCTTTTGGTAGTGTTCAAGCAAAAGAAAAAAACTATGTTGGCGGTGGAACGATTACCTTTATCGGTGCAATTGTTATGCCTCCATGTCAAATTGGTGCAATTGATGGGCATATTGAAACCACATGTTGGTCTAGCAATAAAGGTAAACCAGAAATAACAAAAACGTCTTTAAAAAAATTGAGAGTAGGCATCCATGAATTGCCTAATAGTCAAGGCACTCAAAGCTTTAAATGGATAAATAAAGAACAGACGTTGGGTGTGTATACACTGACATATAACTGAATAAAAAAACTTAAGCGGTTTATTAGGTAGGAAGTTAGTTTAATTTGTTTAAGAAAAAGAAAGCCCTATGGGCTAATGCCCATAGGTGATATATCTAATTAATCGCAGCGGCCCATATAGCGGCGTTCAGGAATATGAATACGAATTTTTTCACCACTCGTGAGGTATTCAGGGACTTGAACCGTTAGGCCCGTTGCCATTGTTGCAGGTTTTGTTCGCGCACTGGCTGAAGCACCTTTAATTGCAGGTGTTGTTTCTACAATAACCATATCAACGGTTTGTGGAAGTTCGAGCGCCAATACTTGCCCATCCATCGTGAGCACCTGCATGCCAGGCAATCCCTCTTCAGGGATAAATAACAGCTCCTCTTCAATGTCTGCACGTTTAAAGAGATAAGGCGTATAGTCTTCATTATCCATGAAAACATATTCATCACCGTCGATATAAGAGAAGCTAACAGCGCGACGAGTTAAAGAGATGGTTTCTAAAATATCATCACCTTTAAAGCGTTCTTCGACTTTTTGGCCAGTCTTAATATCAGTAAAGCGCATTTTATATAAAGTACTGGCGCCACGAGCGCTTGGTGCCTGAATATCGATATCTTTAACCAAGAGCAGCTTGCCGTTGTAACTCACCGCAAACCCGCGTTTGATCTCATTGGCTTTTGCCATAAATAACCTTCTTTATTATCGTCAGAAAAGAGTGCGACAAAATTACTCGCAGATAGGCGATTAGGCAAGATAGGAAATGTACTTTTCAATAAAAAAAATCTCCCCAACGGTGATGTTGGGGAGGGTATCATCAGTAAACAGGCAGTAAACCAGATAAGGAGAGTATGTGTGCTACGGCATTAATGACACCAAACAAGATAACAAATAGGATGATACCAATGCCGCCAGGCGCCCTATAACTGTTATTCGGGAAACGCTTACGACTTGCCCTTGCCATCAGCGCGGGCACAATCACTGCCCAAATAGTGGCAGCGAGGCCTGCAAAGCCAATGGCATAAATAAAGCCATTAGGAAAAGCTAGGGCAAATACAGCCGGTGGCAGGAAAGTGATTAAGGCAGATTTTAAACGGCCTTGTTTGCTATCGTTGAATTTAAAGAAGTCAGCAATAAAGTCAAACAGCCCCAAAGATACACCTAAGAATGAACTTGCCAGTGCCATATACGAGAACAAATTCAAAAACTTCGAAATAAAATCGCTGTTGGTAGACAAATTCATTTGCTTAAGCAGTGCACCAATATTATTGCCGTCCTCACGAATTTGGATAAAGGCAGAGCGTGGAATATTCCCTTGGACCGCATACTGCCACAAGATATAAATGGCAACGGTGATAATCGCACCATAGACAAGGCTACGAACCACAGAACGGCTATCTTTATTATAGTATTTTACAAGCCCAGGAACGTTACCGTGATAGCCGAACGATGTCAGCAAATAGGGCAGTGCAGCGAGGGCATAAGGTAAATAATGTGTATTGCCTTGATCGACTTGGTTAAACAGAATCGAAGGTGAGGCTGTGGTGACCATACCGCCAACTGACATAATAAAGGTGATAACCATACCACCAATTAAAATGGTACTTAAACGGTCGACGGCACGCGTAGATAACCAAACAACAAAGGCAACCAGAAGTGCGAAGAACAATCCAGAAACGGCTTGTGGAACGTCCATTTTTATATAGGAAGATAAATTTTCCGAGATAATCGAGCTACCCGCGGAAATATAAGCATACGTTAAAATATAAAGGACAAAAGTAATGGATAGCCCATTAATTGAGTTCCACATAGGCCCAAGTAAATCTTTAACCATGGTATGAAAACTTGCGCCAGCAGGGTAATTCATATTGGCTTCTAAAATCATTAATCCTGAAAGCAGCATACAAAAAAAGGTATACAGCAAAAGTAGGATAGAGCCTGTAAACCAGACACCGGAGGTCACCATGGGGATTGAAAACATACCAGCGCCAACGGCTGTACCCGCGATGATCATCGCCCCACCTAAGATGGAGGGCTGCTTATTTGTTTTTACTGCATCAACAGACATGGAAACTCCCGATTAATGTTTCTTTGTACTAGCTTAATGATACAGTTGAGGCATGTTGATGTAAACAATAATTAAAGCACAAATAGGTAAAATTAAGAGTAGTAATAATAGGTTGGGTGATTATTGTACAAATAGCCTTGAGCTATTTGTACCTGAGTAAAGCGATTAAGCGGGGTGATGATAAAATTGTTGGTTTAGCCAGAGGTCAATGGCATTACGGCTAGCCTCAAAATGGGGTTCTGGGAGTTCATTCGGGGATACCCACATCAAGCTTTCGCACTTATCTTTTTCCATGATTTGCGGCTCGATATCGCCATTATATTCAACATGCATACAGATAGAGACAGTATGTTTACCTTCTTGGTGATAGGTGTTTATATTGTTACTAATACCAAAAACCGTTGGGGCGGTAATATCAATACCAATTTCTTCTTTTATTTCACGAATAGCACAGGTTTCGAATGATTCCCCAGCATCGACATGCCCCCCAAATATTGACCAGTAAGGTGCGTGCTTGCTGCTGCGTTTGCCCATTAAAATTTGGCCTTGTGAATTCGTGATAATTACGCCAACACCAACGACAACGCCATCAACAGTAGACATCAACTTCTCCTTTCTTTTTTTATTCTATTCGGTGCGATTCTGCCAGTTTATAGCAGAAAAACAATCAGGAAAAACTACAAATATCACTGAAGCCATTGTGTTTTAATGGTATAACTATGGCTGCATACACATGACGATAATGATAAGGGAGATTCGAGGTTATGACTCGCCGGGTTGCTACAATTACATTAAATCCTGCCTATGATCTTGTTGGGCTATGTCCATCAATCGAAGTCGGTGAAGTCAACTTAGTGAAGACGGCTAGCCTCAATGCAGGAGGCAAAGGCGTTAATGTCGCGAAAGTTCTACGAGATCTTGGTATTGATATCACAGTTAGCGGCTTCATGGGGAAAGATAACCAAGAAGAATTCCAACACTTCTTTAGTGATAATGGTATGGCAAACCGCTTTTATATGGTGTCAGGACGCACAAGGATCAACGTAAAGCTGACAGAAGATAATGGTGAATCGACAGATTTCAACTTTTCTGGCTTTGAAGTCAGTAAAGAAGATTGGAACCGTTTCTCAACGGAGTCACTCAATTGGTTAGGCCATTTTGATATGGTGGTGGTGAGTGGTAGCCTACCAAATGGGATTGATCCCGAAGAATTCACTCGTTGGATGAGCCGCTTGCGTCAATTATGTCCATGTATCATTTTCGACAGTAGCCGTGAAGCATTAAAAGCAGGGTTAAAAGCCTCGCCTTGGTTAGTAAAACCCAATCGCCATGAATTAGAAATGTGGGTGGGTCGCAAGTTACCTGAATTGAAAGATGTCATTGCGGCAGCACATGAATTACGCGATAAAGGCATTTCTCATGTAGTTATCTCGCTTGGTGAAGAAGGGGCATTATGGGTGAATGCTTCAGGCTCTTGGTTAGCTAAACCGCCTCGTTGTGAAGTGATCAGCACGGTGGGGGCTGGTGATTCAATGGTTGCAGGCCTCGCTTATGGCTTACTGAATGGTGAATCTAGCGCACACACATTGCGTATGGCCACGGCTATTTCAGCGTTATCCGTATCACAGCCTGATGTTGGCTTAAAAAATCGTAATAAGCTTGCCGATATGATGGCAAAAATTGAGATGGAATCACTGTAAAACGATAAAGGCGGCGGAGGTTAACTCGCCGCCTTTATGCTTTATAGATAGTGACTGGTTATTTTTGCTGTGATTTTAGCCAAGCAATTTCTTGAGGCCAAATATCTGGATTAATGGTTTCAAGGATCAGAGGGATACCATCGAAACGAGGGTCTTTCATTATGTAACTAAAAGGTGTGTAGCCTATATTACCTTCCCCTAAGCTATGGTGACGGTCGACTCGGCTGGCAAACTCACTTTTGGCATCATTTAAGTGCATACCTTTGAGGTACTCAAAACCAACAATGTCAGAAAACTGTTTGAAAGTCTCTTCACAAGCCTCCTCTGTTCGCAAATCATAGCCTGCTGCAAAGGCGTGGCAAGTATCAATACAAACACCTACTCGGCTTTTATCATCCACATCTTCAATGATTTTTGCTAAATGTTCAAAACGATAGCCTAAGTTTGAACCTTGCCCCGCCGTATTTTCGATGACGGCAATGACGCCTTGAGTTTCATTTAGGGCGATATTGATAGATTCGGCAATACGAGCTAAGCAATCATCTATATCGATTTTTTTCAGGTGGCTGCCAGGGTGAAAATTGAGTAGGTCAATACCAAGCTGCTCACAGCGTTGCATTTCGTCAATAAATGCGATGCGTGATTTTTCTAACGCTTCTTGCTCTGGATGACCTAAATTAATTAAGTAACTGTCATGCGGTAAAATTTGGTGCTTACCATAACCGTATTTTGCACAGTTAGCCTTAAATTTTTCAATCACCTCCTCGCTAAGAGGTGGGGCTTTCCACTGGCGCTGATTTTTGGTAAACAGCGCGAATGCCGTAGCGTTAATTTCATGAGCGCGAATAACAGCTTGATCAACGCCTCCAGAAGCGCTGACGTGTGCTCCAACATATTTCATTCTTGACTCCTTCTTTTATGAAGAAGTATGCCATTAATAGGCGAATAAATGAAATCAACAAAAAGGTCGCATTAAATGCGACCAAATTAAAAAATGAACAAAGAGTTTATAGGATAGTTTGGATAATGGCATTGATGGCGAAACCACCAATGATTAGCCATACAAATAAGATAAGCGCCATCAATAATGGTTTGATCCCCGCCTGACGTATTGCACTAACATGAGTTGTTAAACCGAGGGCAACCATGGCCATCGCCAACAATACGGTATCTAACGTGATAATGTGTTTTACTATTTCTGCCGGTATCAAATTGAACGAGTTGAATGCAGCGACCAGAATAAAGATAACGGCAAACCAAGGGATCGTGATTTTGCTTTTTTGGGCTGTTTGTCCTTTAGCGATCGCAGAGCGGCGGCTCAAATAAGCAGATAAAATAATTAAGAAGGGTGCAAGCATCATCACTCGGATCATTTTGGTGATCACGGAAGCATTCTCTGCGTCAGGGCCGATAGTGTGACCGATAGCGACGACTTGAGCGACTTCATGCACTGTTGAGCCAATATAAATACCAAAGGTGTCTTGGGTCTGTGTGAACCAACCAAAATGTGCATTAAGTTGATAAAGCCATGGATACACAAAAATGGCGATAGTACCAAAAATCACCACCGTTGAAACGGCGACGGCAACTTTACTGGCAGAGGCTTTGACAACAGGCTCTGTCGCCATAACCGCTGCGGCTCCGCAAATACTGCTACCTGCACCGATTAAAAAAGTGGTTTCATCATCGAGTCCAAACACCTTTTTACCTAACCAAAAGGCCAACAAGAAAGTGGATGCGAGGG
Source organism: Providencia sp. PROV267 (assembly GCF_028477825.1). Taxonomy (NCBI): domain Bacteria; kingdom Pseudomonadati; phylum Pseudomonadota; class Gammaproteobacteria; order Enterobacterales; family Morganellaceae; genus Providencia; species Providencia sp. PROV267. The sequence continues at coordinate 67,868 of NZ_JAMPLX010000002.1, forward strand.
TAAGTGCATCAATGAGCAACCCTGTGGCACCAACATCAGTAATTTGTTGGAATGTTAGGCGAAAGCCATAAAGTATGATCCCCGCACGTAAAAAATAGTGTTTGGCAAATTTGATCCCCTCATCGCAACGATGACTAATAGCAGGGTAGATTGTATTCCCGACGATGATGCCTAATAAAATTGCCAATGTCAGGGCGCCTAAACCGACATCAATAAACCATTGCTGCTCTCCAAGATATATCGAAATTGCGGTTAAAACTCCCGCTAAAATAATACCTGAAATTAGTTTTAGAGCTGGGGGCTGTGCGCTCTGTACTAACGTTTTTGTATTGCTTTTATCCATAACCTTACCTTTAGTTACGACTAATACCCTTCATAAAGCGGTTTATTCAGGGTATAGATAATTTTGGAATAAGCATATAACAAAAACTATAATAATTTAAATTGATTGTTTATATATAATCTATCTGAATTTCTGGTTATAAGTTTCTTCTGGTAAGTTGGTAATAAATCGTTAATATTAACAATATTATTACAAACTCTAGTGAACAATGTTGGGGCTACCTGTATGCGAATAACACTTAGGCAACTCGAGGTATTTACGGAAGTACTAAAAAGTGGCTCCACGACGCAAGCATCCCAATTACTCGCTTTATCGCAATCTGCTGTAAGTGCGTCGTTGACCGACCTTGAAGGGCAACTTGGAGTACAACTGTTTGACCGAGTAGGCAAACGGCTTGTGACTAATGAGCATGGTCGGCTGCTCTATCCCAAGGCATTGGCGTTGCTTGAACAAGCGTTGGAAGTAGAACAATTATTCAAAAAAGAGATGGGGGCGGTGCGTCTCGCTGCCAGTACCACAATTGGTAATTACATGCTGCCATCACTGCTGGCGGAGTATCGTCGTGACCACCCGACGATCCCATTAGAGTTAAATATCAGTAATACAGAGGAAGTTATTAAAGCGGTGATGGAATTTCGCGCTGATGTGGGTCTTATTGAAGGCGTGTGCCATAGCCCCGAGTTAATTACCGAACCATGGCTAAAAGATGAATTGGTGATATTTGCGGCTCCTAGTAATCCATTGGCGGGAAGAGCACTCACCTTAAAAGAGTTACGTGATGCGCCTTGGGTGCTGCGTGAAAGAGGCTCAGGTACACGAGATGTGCTCGATCAGCTGTTATTTGCTCATTTACCGGGTTTTCATATTTTTATGGAGCTTGGTAATTCGGAGGCTATTAAGCATGCAGTTCGCTTTGGTATGGGGATCAGTTGCTTATCAAGACGCGTTATTGAGGAGCAATTGACGAACGGGTCGTTAGTAGAGCTAGAGGTTGAAGGGCTACAGTTACAGCGAACACTGTATTTGATTTATCACCGCCAAAAACATTTATCTAATGCAATTAAAAACTTATTAGATTATTGCAAGTAATGTGTTGCTGATTTAACAAAGTTTATGGTTCGTATAAACCCAAATGGTCAACAAGGTTGTTATTTGAACTATGATGCATAGGATATAAGTGTTTTACTAATAATTCCGTTGGGATTATGAAGGTATCTTATAACTGCCAAGAGTTACTTAGTTCTGACAGGATGTTTTGCTAGAATTCCTTCAATATTGATTAAATAAAGAAAAACAGGGAACAGATGTCAGAACAACAAACCACTACGGTACAAGGTAGCGGACAAAGCAAATTACGTCGTGAGTTGAAAGCTCGCCATCTTGCAATGATTGCCATTGGCGGCTCCATTGGCACCGGCCTCTTTGTTGCATCCGGTGCAACCGTTGCACAAGCAGGTCCCGGCGGGGCGCTTCTTTCTTATGCAATTATCGGCTTAATGGTCTATTTTTTGATGACCAGCTTAGGTGAACTTGCGGCTTATATGCCAGTGTCAGGTTCTTTCGCGACCTATGGCGCTAAATATGTTGATGAAGGTTTTGGTTTCGCATTAGGCTGGAACTATTGGTATAACTGGGCTGTAACTATTGCTGTCGACTTGGTTGCCGCGCAGCTGGTCATGACTTACTGGTTCCCTGATACGCCGGGTTGGATTTGGAGCGCAATATTTTTAGCCGTCATTTTCTTACTGAACTATATTTCTGTTAAAGGGTTTGGTGAGGCAGAATATTGGTTCTCACTCATTAAAGTGACAACCGTTGTTATTTTCATCGTTGTCGGCGTATTGATGATTTTTGGTATCATGAGTGGTGCTGAAAATGCGGGATGGCATAACTGGACCATCGGGGATGCACCATTTGCTGGTGGTTTCTCTGCCATGATTGGTGTGGCGATGATTGTCGGCTTCTCTTTCCAAGGAACCGAACTGATTGGTATCGCCGCGGGTGAATCTCAAGACCCTGCGAAGAATATCCCTAAAGCAGTACGTAAAGTATTTTGGCGTATCCTTTTGTTCTATATCTTTGCAATCTTGATCATTAGTTTGATTATTCCATATACAGATCCTAATCTACTGCGCAATGATGTTAAAGATATTAGTGTTAGCCCATTTACCTTAGTATTTGAAAATGCTGGGTTGCTATCGGCAGCAGCAGTAATGAATGCGGTTATTTTAACGGCGGTACTATCGGCAGGTAACTCAGGGATGTACGCCTCAACACGTATGCTGTATACCTTAGCCCGTGAAGGTAAAGCACCACGCATTTTTGCTCGCCTCTCAAAAGGTGGGGTACCGCGTTATGCGCTATTTGCCACTACGGTAATTGCTGCTCTGTGCTTCCTAAGTTCAATGTTTGGTAACCAAACTGTCTACTTATGGCTACTGAATACTTCAGGTATGACAGGGTTTATTGCTTGGTTGGGGATTGCAATTAGCCATTATCGTTTCCGTAAAGGTTATATTGCGCAAGGTAAGGATATTAATGACTTACCTTATCGTTCGGGCTTCTTCCCAATTGGTCCTATCTTTGCTTTTGTTCTCTGTTTAGTGATTACATTAGGGCAAAACTATCAAGCGTTTTTAGAAGATAAAATTGATTGGGTAGGGGTTACAGCCACTTATATTGGTATTCCATTATTTTTAGCAATTTGGTTTGGCTATAAAATAGCCAAAAAAACGTCAATTATTCGTTATAAAGACATGGAATTCCCAAGCTACCGTGAAAATCTGAATAAATAATTGCTTAAATTATTTACACATATTCAATAACAGTAAGTTATAAATAAAAATGCCAATCAACAATGAACTGGGGTCAGTTCGAACGTTGATTGGCATTTTTTATAATGGGAAAAACCGAATAATCGGGTCGTTTCCTCATGATATGCTTTGCATGCTGAGTCTGGCGTTATCTTCTTTTTTAAAGACGAAATAGCCAATTTATCAATTGATTAACAAAAATTTTCGTCCACGATCACAATTCAATACATAGATGGAATTAAATCAGCAATCGTATTGATAAGTATTCTTATTTGCTTTATTGTTATGGGCACCAAAATAAAGGGGATAAGAGGTTTGATGTGAAGTTGATGGCAAAGTCGTTAGCAAAAGGGATAGGTTTAGCATTATTTGCAGGCTCTGTGATGAGTATCAGTATTAGTTCATTGGCTGCAACAGTCACTGATGTTGCTGGTAGAACGGTTGAAGTACCTGATAATGTTAATCGTATCTTACTTGGTGAAGGCCGTTTGTTGAGTGCAATTGCTTTACTTGAAGGCGATAAACCGCTTGATAGAATTGTTGGCTGGCAAGGCGACTTACGTAAACTTGATCCACAAACTTACGCGGCTTATAAAGCTAAGTTCCCTCAAATTGATAATATTCCATTAATTGGTAATACCAGCGCTGATAGTGTCAGTGCCGAAAAAGTATTAACACTGAATCCAGACATTGCGATTTTTGGCCTCTCTGGTCATGGCCCCGGTAAAAATAGTGAGTTAGTAGGGCAGTTAGAAAAGGCGGGTGTGCCTGTTGTGTTTGTTGATTTTAGAGACAATCCACTGCAAAACACGCTACCGAGTATCCGTATGCTTGGGAAAGCATTAAATCGCGAACAGACTGCAGAAAAATATGCTGATTTTTACGAAAAAAATCAAAAATTAGTGACTGATATCACCAGTAAAATCCCTGAAGATAAAAAGCCTACCGTGTTTATTGATTTACGTGCTGGTGCATTTGAAGATTGTTGTGGAACCGCAGGCAACGGGAACATGGGGAATTTTATCGACCTAGCGGGTGGGAAAAATATCGCCAAAGATGTGCTACCCGGTGCCTTGGGTAATATGAACCTAGAAAAGGTTATCGCTGTTGACCCACAAATTTATATCGCAACAGGTGCTAAAGCTCCCGGCAGTAAAGATGTCGGAGTGCAATTAGGGGCACAAGGCACTGTTGAAGATGCAAAAAGTAGCTTGAAAAAAATTACTGAACGCAAAGGAATTAGCTCTTTGTCAGCGGTGAAAGATGGCAAAGACTATGCAATTTGGCATAACTATTACAATTCTCCCTACAACGTATTAGCGACTCAAGTATTTGCTAAATGGTTCTATCCGGAGCAGTTTGCTGATCTGGATCCGCAAAAAACCTTGAATGAATTACATAGCCAATTTCTTGCAGTTGAGCCAACCGGCATCTATTGGGTAAGTGAGAAGTAAATTTTGTAGGTAATAATAATGAGTCTTACTACCGAGTCTATATCAACTGTTAAGCCGTCAGTGAGAGAAAATGATAATGGTGTGAAGCAGCATTATCAAAAAATGTTACGTCGTAGGGTAGCATGGATTGCCGTGATCATCGCTGCAATCGTATTATCATTGGTTATTGATTTCACATTAGGCCCATCCGGCTTATCGCTGGAAAAATTATGGCAAACCATCGTATCCCCTGAATCTGTAGAAGCGGGAACTCGTGTGATTGTTTGGGATATCCGTTTGCCTTATGCCCTTATGGCCGTTGTGATTGGCATGTCACTTGGCCTTGCTGGGGCCGAGATGCAAACTATCTTGAATAACCCGTTGGCAAGTCCATTTACCCTCGGTGTTTCCAATGCCGCTGCTTTCGGTGCGGCATTAGCGATTGTTTCCGGTATTGCTATTCCTGGTGTGCCTGATCAGTGGGTAATTTCAGCGAATGCCTTTATTTTTGCACTATTGGCTGCACTGATGTTAGATGCGGTGACCCGTTGGACGCGCGTTGCAACATCGGGTGTCGTATTGTTTGGGATCGCATTGGTATTTACCTTTAATGCTTTAGTTTCAATGATGCAATTTATTGCCACAGAGGACACTCTGCAAGGTCTAGTATTCTGGACAATGGGGAGCCTTTCAAAAGCAACATGGGTAAAACTCGGTGTGATGACACTCGTCTTTGCTCTAATTTTCCCATTGGCGATGATGAGTTCATGGAAACTGACCGCACTGAGGTTGGGCGAAGACCGAGCGATTAGTTTTGGTATTGATGTCCGTCGGTTACGTTTAACCACATTGTTGCGTATCAGTATCTTATCAGCGTTGGCAGTCGCATTTGTGGGGCCTATCGCCTTTATCGGTCTGGTTGCTCCTCATATCGCGCGCTTGATGTTTGGTGAAGATCACCGCTTTTATTTGCCAGCAAGCGCATTAATTGGTGCCTTAGTCTTATCCATGGCATCTATTGCATCTAAAAATATTATACCGGGTGTCATTATTCCTGTTGGTATTGTGACCTCACTCGTTGGTGTACCGTTCTTCTTAAGTATTATTTTACGTCATAGAGGTAGTGTGTCATGACAGATGGCCTGATTATTAATCGCTTTAATGCAGGTTATCCTAAAAACCCTGTGATTGAAGGGCTGACAACAGAAGCTTTACCAAGAGGTCAGATCACTGTGTTATTAGGGCCAAATGGAAGCGGCAAATCGACTCTGCTGCGCTCTTTGGCTGGTTTAAATAAAGCTACAGGGCAATTGCTGTTAGATGGAATGGATTTAACACAGCAAAACTTTGCTCAGCGTGCGCAAAATGTTGTCTATTTACCTCAAAGCTTACCAGCAGGTGTTCATCTTTATGTCTTGGAATCAGTGATCGTTGCTCAAAGAGCATCGGGTGGTCTGAGTAATGAAAATAGTAAAGATGAAGTGATGCATTTATTGCGTCAATTAGGTATTGAACATTTAGCATTAAGTTATTTAGACCAATTATCAGGTGGTCAAAAGCAATTGGTTGGTTTGGCACAATCATTAATTCGTCAACCAAACTTATTGTTATTAGATGAGCCATTAAGTGCATTAGATTTAAATTACCAATATCACGTTATGGATTTAGTGGCGAAAGAAACAAAGCGTCGCAATATTATTACGGTGGTTGTGGTTCATGATATCAATATTGCGTTAAGACATGCTGAACATGTTTTAATGCTAAAAAAAGGCAAACTGATTGCTCAAGGTGAACCAGAGGCCGTGATTACGCCAGATAGCTTGGCTGATGTGTACGGTGTTAGGGGGCGAATAGAGCGCTGTTCTCAAGGGGTACCACAAGTTTTAATTGATGGCTTAGTGGATAAGTTAGCGAGCTAGTTTTGATATAAATTAATAGTGTCAATGAAGTTTAGATTGGCACTATTAATTGAATAAAAGAATAAAGGTTATATTTTTCTAGCGATAATTAGTTATAGAAAATTTCAATATATACAAATAGTATTTACCATAAATTTTCTATGGGTAATTTTTATTATCTAATAACCAAAAAAATAATAATAGTAATGATAGGGTTATAGACCCGAATATTGAGCTTATGTCATATCAAAATTCAAATCAAAATTATCTCTTGGAGAGTTGGGAATGGTAGTTTTCAATAAAAGAAAAATTGCAATAAGCGTTATTGCGGCAATCACAGCAGCCCCTGTATTTGCGGATGATAGTAAAGACACGATTATGGTTACCACCGCATCTGGCTTCCAACAAAAAATTGAAGATGCGCCGGCGTCTATTTCTGTGGTAACGCGTGAGCAACTAGAAAATAAAGCTTACCGTGATGTCACCGATGCATTGAAAGACGTTCCGGGCGTTCTAGTCACCGGCGGCGGTAGTAGTTCAGATATCAGTATTCGTGGTATGGATGCAAAATACACGATGATCTTGATTGATGGTAAGCGTGTTGATACGCGCAGTACGCGCCCAAATAGTGACGGTTCAGGTATCGAACAGGGATGGCTGCCACCACTACCTGCAATAGAACGTATTGAAGTTGTTCGTGGGCCTATGTCTTCCCTCTATGGTTCTGATGCTATGGGTGGGGTAATTAACATTATTACTCGCCGTGTGCAGCAAGAGTGGACGACAAGTTTACGTGCTGATACGACAATTACTGAGCGTAGAAATTCAGGAAACACTGGACAAGGCAGTTTCTATACTTCTGGTCCACTGATTGATGGCTTGTTAGGCGTGAAGCTTAGCGGTCAATATTCACACCGTGGTGAAGATAAAATCGTTGATGGTTTCGGTCGTCAAATCGTTGCAAGTGGTGGTGGAACACTGTCATTAACACCAGATGAAAAGAACACCTTTGATTTGGATTTCAAAAAAGATAGCCAGCATAGGGACTATCGTGAAGGCTATACGTATAAAGAAGGTGATAGTAGCAGCTTTAGTAAATATGAGATGACGCATACTGCATTAACTCATACAGGGGTTTATGACCTAGCTAACACTGATACTTATATTCAATACGATGAAACTAAGAACCCAACTCGTAAGATGAAATTTGATGATCTCATCATACGTAATCAAAGTGTCTTCTTAATTGGTGACCACAGTTTAAGTTTAGGTGGCCAATATCGTAAGGAAAAATTAGAAGCAGGTGATAATAAATTTGCACTAAACAAACTTGACCGTTATAGCTGGGCGCTGTTTGCGGAAGATGAATGGTTAATGACCAATGATTTCGCTTTAACCGGCGGTATCCGTATGGATAAAGACGAAAACTATGGTACTCACTGGACACCTCGTCTTTATGGTGTTTGGCATGCTGACGACCAATGGACCATCAAAGGTGGTGTGTCTACAGGTTATAAAGCACCTGACTTACGTCAATCTTCAGCAGACTGGGGGCAATCAACGGGTGGGCGCGCAGGTAACGCAGTGATTTACGGTAACCCGAATTTGAAACCGGAGAAAAGTGTTACAGAAGAAATTGGTGTAATTTGGAATAACCAAGACAATATTACCGCAGGGATCACGATCTATAATACCGATTTCAAAGATAAAATTACAGAAGTTAGACGCTGTGATAATAGCAATGCAAATATCAGAGACTGTACATTAGATGATGGTATTGGTGATAATGGTAAGCCATACCGTTTTGTTAGTGACCGTGAAAACGTTGATAAAGCAAGAATGCGTGGTGTTGAGTTAACGTTTAACTGGGGCATTCTGGATAATTTAGCGTTTTCGGCGAACTATACTTACACCGACACTGAACAAAGAAGTGGTGTCAATAAAGGTAAGCCGCTAAACAAGCAGCCAAAACATATGGGTAATACGACATTGACATGGGATACAACTGAAGAGTTGCAAACATGGGCACGCATGAACTTCCGCGGTAAAACGTCTGATTACCAAGGCCGTGGTGAGACAATGAATAATGGTACGGCGTCATATGCATTGTTTGATTTAGGGGCAAGCTACCAGTTGAACAAGAATGCAAATATTGTCGGTGGTGTCTATAACGTGCTAGATCGCCGCATTGACTCAACAAACTATGGTGCTGAATTAGAAGGTCGTCGATACAATATAGGTATCAACTATAACTTCTAATGAGTTTGATAACTGACTGAATTAAGGCCCTCTTATTGAGTTAAGAGGGCCTTGTTTTTTGGCGTGCGAAAAAGAGTAAAAAATGTCTTTTAATAGCAAAAATTTATAGAAGAAAACAAGTTATTAGCTACCAGCGCAAAATCGGCAAATTTATCAAAAATTCTCATCAAATATTGTCTGTTTTTTTAACAATACCTATTGCTATTTGATAACTTGAAGTGCAAAATGCGCGAACTAAAAAAATGACTGATACCTCAATTTCCGGTATCGGTTTTTTTTTGCTTTTTAAGTTCGTTTAATTTTATGGGGCCGGATAATAGGCCGGATAGATAAATTATATTTTTACGTGTAGCAAACATTTTATGCTACCGATTTGAGGAATGCTTGCATGGCTTACTTTTTCGCATTCGCAGCAGGGCCTGGTGGCCGTGGCTGCCGCATCGATGATTACGGAGCAATCGGCTGCTTCGCAACTTCACCATTTAACCTTTCATCTTTCTTCTCTGCCTATAGGCAGATGCAAAGTCTTCCCAGTAACTGTCGATTAAGTAGGTCAAATAGTACTCAATCGAAAGTTATGGGAGGGCTTTATCATGCCAAATAATTCAGTACCATTATCCATCGGTAGCAACCAAACTGGTGCAAACAACCGCGTAGAGCTGGCAAAAACGCTCACCCTGTTACAAGTGGTGATGATTGGTCTTGCTTATATTCAGCCAATGACGATTTTCGATACTTTTGGTATGGTATCGGATAAAACCGGTGGTCACGTCCCGACTTCCTATATTATTGCACTTGCTGCGATACTATTTACTGCTCTGAGCTACGGCAAATTGGTAAAACGTTTTCCATCTGCTGGCTCGGCGTATACCTACGCTCAAAAATCAATGAGCCCACATATTGGCTTCCTTGTAGGATGGACCTCGCTGCTGTCTTACATCTTTATGCCAATGATCAACATATTATTAGCGAAGATTTATTTACAAGATATCTTCCCAACGGTTGAGCCTGCTATTTTTGTTGTGGGGCTAGTTATTCTGATGACTGCCGCTAACTTACGCGGTATCAACGTCATCGCTAATCTAAGTACCGTGATTGCCATTATTCAAATAGGGGTCATGGTTGTATTTACCTTGATTGTGATTCATGGTGTATCGAACGGCGAAGGAACGGGTGAAGTTTGGACCTTCCGACCATTTGCTGATGAGCACACGGAATTGATCCCTCTGATAGCCGGAGCGACAATACTCTGCTTTTCATTCTTAGGTTTTGATGGGTTAAGCTCTCTGTCAGAAGAGACACCAAATGCAGGTAAAGTGATCCCGCGTGCTATTTTCCTGACAGCACTTATCGGTGGGATTATTTTCATTACCGTGTCATTCTTCTTACAACAATTTTTCCCAGATGTTTCGCGCTTTAAAAACATCAATGAAACACAACCTGACATTATGAGATTTGTTGCTGGGGCATTCTTCCAGTCCATTATTTTGGTTTTCTCATGTGTTACCGTATTAGCTTCAGGTATGGCTGCACATGCAGGTAGTGCTCGCTTGATGTATGTGATGGGGCGTGATGGGGTGTTCCCAGAAAAAATCTTTGGCCACGTAAGTCCAAGATGGCGTACTCCGTCTTATAACGTATTAATGGTCGGTGTGTTAGCACTTGGCGCTATTTGGTTTGAGATGGACTTTGCAACAGCATTAATTAACTTTGGTGCACTGATTGCGTTTACGTTCGTTAACATTTCAGTTATCAGCCAGTTCTTCATTCGTGAACGCCGTATACATGGGATTAAGAATATCCTTAACTATTTGATTTTGCCTGTCATTGGTACGCTGACCGTTTGTGTACTATGGTTAAATATCGAAGAGGATTCAATGGTATATGGCTTAATTTGGACGGCTGTCGGTCTGGTCTATATGGCGATATTGACGCGTATGTTCCGTCGTCCAATGCCTCAAATGAGCGATTATTAATTTAGTCGATTGAATAAAAACAGCACCTCAGAGTGCTGTTTTTTTTGCCTATTATTCAGGCTGTTAGTCTATTATTTGTTTTAACCTTCCAATCAGCTAATTGTGACACTGCACCGATATCTCAATCTAAAACGCTTTATAATGTGATATGGTTGTTAAATGATTATGACATTACAATTAATTGAACAGTTTATTGATAATTACCCTGACAGGAAGGCGCAGAAATGAATGCAGTAAACAGCCCTGAAAATCAACGATTATTACTGACACTCACCAATATTGTTGGTAAAAAAAATATCCTGACTAAGCCTCATAAAACCGAACGTTACCGCAAAGGGTTTCGCTCAGGTATTGGTAATGCTATAGCGGTCGTCTTCCCTACCACGTTGTTAGAGCAATGGTATGTTTTTAAAGCCTGTGTCGAGGCGGATAAAATAGTGATTATGCAAGCCGCGAACACAGGGCTGACAGAAGGTTCGACGCCAAGCGGTTATGATTATGATCGTGATATCGTTATTATTAGCACATTAAAATTAAATCAAATTCAAGTATTACCTGAATTTAATCAAGTTGTTGCTATGCCAGGCAGTACGCTGTATGACCTCGAGAAATTACTAAAACCATTAGGTCGTGAACCGCATTCCCTCATTGGCTCCTCTTGCATCGGGGCGTCAGTGGTTGGCGGGATCTGTAATAGTTCAGGTGGCTCCCTAGTGCGCCGAGGCCCGGCTTATACGGAGCTAGCCTTATATGGGCGAGTAAATGAAGATGGAAAAGTGGAGTTAGTAAACCACCTAGGGATTAACTTAGGGGATACACCTGAAGAAATTTTAACGAACTTGCAAAATCGACGTTATCGAACAGAAGATGTTGAACACAGTGAAAAGCTGGCGTCAGACCATGAATATGCTCAGCGAGTTCGTGATGTGAATGCGGATACACCATCACGCTTTAACGCAGATGAGCGCCGCTTGTTTGAAGCATCTGGTTGTGCGGGTAAATTAGCCGTATTTGCTGTCCGCCTTGATACTTTCCCTGCCGATACCTCAACACAAGTGTTTTATATTGGCACAAACAATCCGGATGTTCTGGAAGACATTCGCCGTCATATTCTTAGTGAATTTAAAAACTTACCAGTAGCAGGTGAGTATATGCACCGCGGTTGTTTTGATATCGCTGAAGTATACGGAAAAGATACCTTTTTAATGATAGATAAATTTGGCACTGACAAAATGCCACTATTTTTTACTATCAAAGGCCGTATTGATGCCGTATTAAATAAAGTACCGTTGTTACCGTCAAACCTTGTTGACCGGACTATGCAGCTACTCAGTAAATTATGGCCTGCACATTTACCTCCACGCATGAAGCAATTTCGTGATAAGTATGAGCATCATCTGATGTTAAAAATGGCGGGTGAAGGTATTGATGAGGCGAAAGTTTGGCTGAAATCCTTCTTTGCAACGGCGGATGGGGGGTATTTTGAGTGTACACCAGAGGAAGGGGCAAAAGCATTTTTACACCGCTTTGCCGCAGCGGGATCGGCGGTTCGTTACCATGCGGTACACAATAAAGATGTTGAGGATGTATTGCCGCTGGATATCGCTTTGCGTCGAAATGATCGTGATTGGTTTGAAAAATTGCCGCCAGAAATTGAAAAATTGTTAGTTCATAAACTGTATTGTGGGCATTTTATGTGTCATGTGATGCACCAAGATTATGTATTGAAAAAAGGCGTCGATCCAAAAGAATTGAAAGAGAAAATGTTAGCGCTGTTAGATGAACGAGGTGCACAATACCCCGCAGAGCATAACGTAGGCCACTTATATAAAGCTCAGCCACAGCTAAAATCTTTCTATAAAAAAGCCGATCCGACTAACACCATGAACCCCGGTTTAGGCAAAACAACGAAACGTAAAAATTGGGAAGGGGATTGTGGTTGCCATCACGATCACTAATCAGTACAAACGTTGTTTTTGGGCAGGAAACCCTGCCCAACCCATATTAGCTGGCTAATTCAGCCGCGTAATTGACCAGTGCTTTGAGCTGCTTACAGCGTTCAACATCGTTTTGATGTTCAATCATTAACGACTCAATAGATTGCATATATTCCATTAAACGGCTTTCAGTAAAGTAGTCACGGCGGTGCTGCAACCAGCGTTGCTGCTCATCATAGGATAAGGTTGAGGGGTAATTACGTGCTTTATAACGGAAAAATAGCTCTTTCATACGTGGGTCTTCAAAAGTGAGGTCTAACGCAGGCAGGTTTTTTTCCGGTGTTTCTCTAATAATATCCATCGTCGAGCGGTCAGAGCTACTGAAAAAGCCACTGTAAATTTGAGCATCAACATCATTCGGCTCTTCAAATGGTTGCGCTTGGGCAAAAATTTCAATCACTTTATGACGAATATCGGGGTGCTTACGTAAGATTTCCAAATTGCGTAGGCAGAGATCGCGGTCAACCCCCGTGCGTTCAGCATCTTCTATACGCAATGTTTTCTCAGGCGCAAGAATAGGGCATTTATTAATGTGTACTAATTTAATCGGAACCGGTAATTCGCCATCTAATTCCGTTTTAGGGGTATATAAGCGCTCACGCAAAGTCTCAACGGGCAAATTAACCAGGGGTGAAATATCCGCCGCTAAATCACACATAATAACCGCATTACGGTTGTCTGGGTGCCATGCTAATGGTGCTACAAGGCTAATATAGGAGCGTAGAGCGCCAAACATGCCAGAAACATGCACCAACGGTGTCATATCGACAATGTCGATTAATTGGTTAACTTTATTTTTATTTCTTAGCTGGTAGAAGTAGTTGAACATTCTAGGTTGAGCGGCTTTGAGCAGCTTCGCCATATTTATGGTGGCGAGTACATCGGACATCGCATCATGAGCATTTTCATGGGCGATACCATTCGCTTTTGTTAGATGTTCAAGGCGCATACTAGGTAAGCCTTCATCATTTTCAGGCCAAATAATCCCTTCAGGGCGTAGCGCAAAACACGCTCTCACAGTATCTAATAAATCCCAACGCGAATTACCTTGCTGCCAGCTATAAGCGTAGGGGTCATAAAAATTACGATAAAAAATATTTCGAGTCACTTCATCATCAAAACGAATATTGTTGTAACCCATAATACAGGTATTCGGTTGGCTAAATTGCTGGTGGATCCGTTTAGCGAATTCAGCCTCATTGACCCCTTGGGCTAAGGCGAGCTGTGGTGTAATACCGGTGATCATCACCGCTTCTGGTTGGGGCAAATAGTCGTCTGTTGGTGCGCAATAAAAGACTTCTGGCTCATCAATAATATTAAAATCGAGATCGGTTCTAACACCTGCAAATTGTGCGGGGCGATCAAGTGCGGGGTGTTTACCAAAGGTTTCATAGTCATGAATAAAAAAGGTAGGCTGCTTTTTAGTCTCTTGCAACGTTATTCTCCGTAAGCCTTTGCTGCTATTTTTGTGATGATGAGGTTTTGTGATGGTTACTGATAAGGGGCAAATAATTTAGGCTAATAAACACAAAAATTGCTCCAGAGAATAGGCGGTAACTTCTCACAAATAGTAGCGACTATCATACCTGATAGATGTGAAAACCTGAACAGAGGCCCTTAAATGGTTGGTGTTGCAATTTAAATATGTAATAGGAACAAACTGCTATCTAATTGATATTTATATCAATCATTTGATATAAGATGCCATTTTTTCTTGAAAAAACAGGTAAATCAGCGTAAAAATTTGCCTAATAAAGGATGTTTTGATCTACTCTTTTAAATGCGACTAACAAAAAAGAGGATGTGAATATGAATACATATGATGAAAGAACACGTTTAATTTTATCTGAAATAGGTCATGTGACACTAGAGCTATTGGGTAATAGCGACGTGTCTAAACAAAGTATTATTGATAAGTTGAAAAAGGACGCAAAAGAAGAAAACAACCCAGCGCGAAAAAGCATTCTTGATGATGCAGTGACCTTTCTAAATAGCCAAGTTTAGATAATACGAGCCCTCGTTTGAGGGCTAGTGACAGCAACATTTATCATTTCATTACGTGACCTTTCTTTCGTTGATCAGAAGATCAACCCGCAAGTTGATATTGCTAAAACAACGGCTCCATACCGACACTGAAGAGTGATTTGCTTCATAAATCAGTAATGTTAACGTTAACAAATGTGCTTAACATCACAATTTGAGAGCGATTTACTGGTTTAGAAAAAATGTTAACCTTAACATTTTTGGCATTTAGGGGAATATGCAGGCGAATAACAATGAATAATGAATCGAGAAAGTACTACGTGTCATTGAGTGCGTTGCTGTTTTTTTTCTTTTTTACTTGGTCGTCAACATTTTCAATTGTTGCTATTTGGCTTAGAAAATATGTTGGTTTAGAAGGCACTGAAACGGGGATCATTTTTTCATGTATTTCCATAGTGGCGCTTTGCGCGCAACCTCTTTATGGCTTTTTACAGGATAAGCTAGGTCTACGAAAGAACTTATTACTGTTTATTGCGATACTCTTGATATCATCTGGCCCATTTTTTATGGTGTTTGGCTATTTATTGCAATGGAATGTGGTGGTAGGAAGCTTAATCGGTGGTCTTTTTATCGGTATGACTTTCCATGCCGGAATTGGGGTACTTGAGTCGTATACGGAACGCGTCAGTCGCTTGCGTGATTTTGAATATGGCAAAGCGAGGATGTGGGGCTCATTAGGTTGGGCGATTGCGACATTTTTTGCTGGTCGCAATATTAACGTTGACCCTAATTACAATTTTATCATGGCGACCCTCTCCGGTGCGATTTTTCTCGTTATTTTATTAAAACTAAAAACGGCAAAACCAAACGCATTTAATAGCCTAGAGCATGGAAAACCTTCTGGCATAACCCTTGATGACGCCTTGCAATTGTTCACACTTCCTCGTTTTTGGGCGCTGATTTTATTTGTGTTGGGCACATGCATATACAGTGTTTATGATCAGCAATTTATGGTCTATTTCGCACACCAATTCCAAGATGAGAAAACAGGTAATGAAATGTATGGTTATCTGAATTCATTGCAGGTTTTCTTAGAAGCAGGAGGTATGTTTTTAGCTCCATATATTGTTAACCGCATAGGAGCCAAAAAAGGGTTATTGTTTGCGAGTAGTGTGATGGCATTGCGGATTATTGGCTCAGGTTTAGTCGAAGGACCTGTCATGATCTCTATTATGAAATTACTTCATGCTGTAGAGCTGCCAATATTGCTGATTGCAATTTTTAAATATAACAGTCGCCATTTTGATAAGCGTTTATCATCGACACTGTACTTAGTGGGTTTTAGCTGTATTACCTCGATTGTGGGGAGTATTTTATCGCCGTTGGCGGGTTGGGGTTACGATAAAATCGGTTTTGCTGATACCTATCTGGTAATGGGGGGCTTTGTCGTGATCACCACAATTTTATCTGCTTTCTGTTTACGCAGCGATAAAATAGCGCTTGCCAAACAAACTTCCAGAGTTGCTCAGGAAATAGGCGTTAAGGACGAGGTACAAAAGGTGTAACTGAAACAATTCAGCTCGTGAGTGGAGTCGATTGAGCAAAAATGCCTTTTTATTTGTTTTTATATCAATGAATAGATGAAATAGGGTTGTAACACGGTGCTGTTAGAAGGTATTGTGTAACGAGTGAATGCGTTTTGTTTTTCTAACAGAGGGTTTTTAAACATGGACAACGCTAACAAACAATCTTTCCATAATGTTTTGGAATTTGTGCGTATGTATCGTCGTAAGAATAAAATTCGTCGTGAAATTACCGACAATGAAAAGAAAATTCGTGATAACCAAAAACGTGTTTTATTGCTTGATAACTTAAGCGACTATATTAAACCGGGTATGACCATCGAGGAAATTCAAGCAATTATCGCGAATATGCGTAGCGATTATGACGACCGTGTTGATGATTACATCATTAAAAATGCGGAACTGTCCAAAGAGCGCCGTGAGATCTCGAATAAATTAAAAGAGATGGGCGAACTCAATAAAAAAGACGTGAAATAATTGAAGACTAGAGCCGAGGTTAGCTCGGCTCAATGTCATCGCATCAACCCCAGTGTGGTTTTAAATCTGGGTCAATAACAGCGTAAACCTGCCTATAGCTACTTTTATCTTCAGCGAGCTTCGCTAATATTCTCGCGACATCCTCTCGACTAACGACACCATGGGCTTCCCCTGTTAATAAGGTTGCGTTACCCGTTGCCGCGCTATTCATTAAGCCCCCAGGTCTTAAAATGGTGTAATTTATTTCGCTAGTCTGTAAATAGGACTCTGCCATTGATTTTTGGCGTACAGATTGCCCAAAAAGGGCTTTTGCTCTTGGTGATAAGGTTGACCAACTGTCGCCACAACCAATTGAAGTGACAAATAATAAACGATGTATCTGATGCTGCTCTGCTTGGCGGATAATATGGTAATTACCAACAAAATCGGCTTGCCCGCCGCCAATAGTGGTGAATATGACGGTATCAGGTGTCATGTATGCAAAAATTGCCTCTAAAGAAGACGGGTCGGTGGCATCGCCAATAAAGGCTTGTATGCCTTCAGCCGTTAGCCGCTCAGCATCCGTTTGTTGACGCACTAAGGCTGTGACTTGGTGGCCTTGTTGAATGCCAATGTTGGCTAATGCGAGGCCTATTCCTTTTGTTGCACCAAAAATTACCCAATGAGCCATCATATTTTCCTTTCAATTAACAATCAGTAAATAGAAATAATGATGGTTTTAATTTTTATTATCAATAATAGGTTTTGATTTATTGCTCTGTCAAATAAGTGGGAGAGCTATTCAGTGCAGAGAGATAGATATAAAAAAGCCCTGCGAGTTGCAGGGCTGTTTGACGTATTTAAAGAATACTATTCAAAATGAGCCGGTTTTGCCATTTGTGATGTCGCATAATTGGTTGCTACATGCCCACCGGCACCTTTACTGACAAAGGTTGAGGCTTCACGCTGGTAAACCTTGATTTCGAATGTTGATTCGACCACTTCAGGCGCTGGTGCTTTGGTCATTGGTGAGTAAGCATGACGTGCTGCCTTACTTGCAACAATAACCGTTGATTTCGCTACATAAGGCACTTCAACAGCTTCAGCCTTAGGCTCTTCAACTGCATCTGTGCTGGTTTGCGGCTGATCATCTTGTTCGGCTGTCTCAGCTGTAGGCTCCACTTTAGGTTGCTCAATCACAACGTCTTCAACGACCGCGACCGGTGCTTTAGGTTCAACGGTTGGTGCCGTTTCAACAACAGGCTCTGGTTGAGTGTCTTCTAGAGCTTGCTCTGTATGAACGACAGCAGGTTCAGCTTGTGGGGCAATGGCAGGTTCAAGAGAAACTGCATGCTCATCTGCGGATTCAGCCACAAGATTAACGTTGGTTTCAGTGACGGTTTCTACTGGTTCGATAGCGACAGTTTCAACCGTTTCATTAGCCTGCTCGATGACCTGAGAAGGTGTGATATCGGTGGTTTCAACGGCCTCTACACTAACAATACCTTGTTGCTCAAGCATCTCTTCATTGGTCATGATAGCGATGGTTTCTTGTTGTGGTTGAACAACAGGATAGCTGATAAACACCTTACCTGACGCTAACTCAGGTGAGGCTACGGCAGCGAACAGAGGCATTGGTGATTTTGTCAGATGACGCTCATCACGGTAACGACGACGACGCTGACCACTGACACGTAGGTGACGTGGTGAACGACGTGAGCGACGTGGAATGATGGTATCTTGCTTATCTTCTTGGTTAGCAACTTGAACATCTTGTTGTTCTGAGCTATTTACCTCAGCCACTTGCTCATCAACATGAGTCGGAGCAGGGAGTGCTGCGATAGGCATAGCATCATTTTCAACGGCAGTTGCAACTTTAACCACTTCATCTTCTTGCGCTACGGCTTCAACATTATCAGTGATACGAATTTTTTGTGTCAATTGACGACGTTGACGACGAGGCGTAACAGGGCGCGTTTGAGGCTCTTCTTTCTCTACAGGTGTATTATCAGCACCTTGAACTGCCTCTTGTTGTGCCTTAGCTGCTTGTTGTTGACGTTTTTCATCTTGACGACGACGGCGTTCAGCACGTTGTTCGCGGCGCTGCTGTTGCTGCGCTTCACGGCTATTGCTATCAACGTTTTGCTCATCTTGCTGATTAGCGTTCTTATTATTGCGGCCTTTACGATTGTTAGCTTCGTCAGATTGCGCATTACGGTTAGAACGATTATCGCGATTTTCGCGGTTGTCACTGTTTTCATCACGATCACGGCGATTATTACGACGATTATTGCGGCGTTCATTGTTACGGCGCTTGTCGTTACCGCTATTTTGGCGATTTTTCTCAGCAGGTTTTTCAGCAACTTTTTCTTCTTCACCAGCGAAGAGTTTTTTGAAGAATTCAGCTACCTTGCTAAAAAAGCTCGGCTGGGCATCCACTTTAACCCCTTGTTTTGGTGTTTCAGTGCGTGCTTTGTTCTCTTTAGACTTAACAGTAACAGGCTGTTCTACGGGCTCTTGTAACGCGAAAGCAGAGATAGCTGGTTGCTCAGGGGCTTTACGTTCAGCGGCTGGATCCTCCGTACTGTTTAAGGTTTCCGTTTCATGGTAGTGAGCTAAGTTATAGCTCAGCGTATTTACTTCTTCACCTTTACGAATACGGATCACGTGAAAATGAGGCGTTTGCATTTGGTCGTTTGGCACAATGACCACGCGAACATTGCGTTGACGCGTTTCGATTTCGCTGACTGCTTTACGCTTTTCGTTAAGTAGATAGGAAGCAATTTGTACCGGAACGATAGCATGAACTTCATGTGTATTCTCTTTTAATGCTTCTTCTTCAATAAGACGCAAAACAGAAAGAGACAATGATTCATTATCACGGATGGTTCCTGTACCCGAGCAACGAGGGCACACATGGTGGCTAGATTCACCTAATGATGGGCTTAAACGCTGGCGCGACATCTCTAATAAACCGAAACGCGAGATACGGGCGATTTGAATACGTGCACGGTCTTGACGCACGGCCTCACGTAGGCGGTTTTCAACTTCACGTTGATGCCTGACTGGCGTCATATCGATAAAGTCGATAACAATTAAGCCGCCAAGGTCACGCAGACGTAATTGACGTGCGATCTCATCGGCCGCTTCAAGGTTTGTATTAAATGCGGTCTCTTCAATGTCTCCGCCGCGTGTTGAGCGTGAAGAGTTGATATCGATAGCCGTTAACGCCTCGGTGGTATCAATCACTAATGCACCACCAGATGGAAGGCGTACTTCACGTTGGAAGGCAGATTCAATTTGTGATTCGATTTGATAATGGCTAAATAGCGGAACATCACCGCTATAATATTTGATTTTGCTGGCAAAATCACCACGGCCAATCGCTTCAATATGGTTACGTGCCATTTCGACCACTTTCGGGTTATCGATAAGGATTTCGCCGATATCTGGGCGTAAATAGTCACGGAACGCACGAACAATGACGTTACTTTCTTGGTGTATTAAGAACGGAGCAGGGCGGTTTTCAGCCGCTTTTTTGATAGCTTCCCAGTGGCGTAAGCGGTAGAGCAAATCTTGTTGTAAAGATTCTGCGGATTTACCCACGCCCGCGGTGCGAACAATCAACCCCATCCCATCCGGGATCTCAAGGGAGGAGAGCGCTTCTTTTAATTCTGTACGATCTTCACCTTCAATACGGCGAGAAATACCACCCGCACGCGGGTTATTTGGCATCAGTACTAAATAACTTCCCGCTAAGCTGATAAACGTGGTGAGTGCAGCACCTTTATTGCCACGCTCTTCTTTATCAACCTGAACGATAACTTCTTGGCCTTCCTTAAGGACATCTTTGATATTGGGGCGGCCTTGAGAGTGGTAATTGCTTGGGAAGTATTCGCGAGCGATCTCTTTGATAGGGAGGAAACCGTGTCTTTCAGCACCGTAATCAACAAAAGCAGCTTCAAGACTTGGTTCGATGCGAGTTATTTTTCCTTTGTAAATATTCGCTTTTTTTTGTTCATGACCTGGACTTTCGATATCCAGATCATAGAGTCGTTGCCCGTCAACAAGGGCAACACGCAACTCTTCCTGTTGAGTCGCGTTTATTAGCATTCTTTTCATATTGTTACTTACTCATTATTTTTTACTTTCAATAAAGAGCAGCGAAAAAGGGAGCTATTGTAAACCGATGGCCTCGTGATTTTTACAAAGCCGCCTGCCTCCCGGCAGTCGTCCGTATAGAGACGCGCAGTATTCGGTGAACCTGATTTTTAGATTAAAAATTCAGCGTTCTTAATCAGGAAGCCGTCATAATTTTGTTAACGGAAGTTCCTAACCCAAAAAGCTAATATTCGTTGCTCGCTAATTATTTGATTTTGCGAAGCGTCTTACGCCATTGCCGCGCTTTTACTCAATCAAATAGCAAATCTGTATTTCATGCCAATTATCGTTTTATCAAACATTATGGCAGTTACATATTATCCCACTGCCAATGACATTATAGCAAGTCGATACATGCGTTATATGAAAATTTTATTTAGAAATATGACTAACGAGCTATTCTTTGACCAAATAAAAAAAAATGATAAAAAAATTTGTGGAGTCGGTATGATATATCCCGCATATAAGGTCGTAATTTAATCAATCAGAGTTAACACATTTTTGAATGAAAACACAAAATCAAGTTCAGTTTATCGATATTAGCGATGACGAAGCCGGACAACGTATTGATAATTTCCTGCTCGCAAAATTAAAAGGTGTTCCTAAGAGTATGATCTATCGCATCATTCGCAAGGGTGAGGTGAGGGTTAATAAGGGGCGTATTAAACCTGAGTATAAACTTATTGCAGGTGATCAAGTCCGTGTACCACCGGTAAGAGTCGCTGAGCGTGAAGAAGCCCCTGTTTCGGCAAAACTGGATAAAGTTTCTGCGTTAGCTGATTGCATTCTCTATGAAGACGACGCAATACTGGTCATTAATAAACCATCAGGCACCGCAGTTCATGGCGGCAGTGGCTTAAGTTTTGGGGTGATTGAAGGGTTAAGAGCGCTTCGCCCAGAAGCACGCTTTTTAGAGTTGGTGCACCGTTTGGATCGCGACACATCTGGGATTTTGCTGGTGGCTAAAAAACGTTCAGCATTAAGAGCGTTACACGAACAGTTGCGCCTTAAACAGATGCAAAAAGATTACCTCGCATTAGTGCGCGGGCATTGGCAATCACATACCAAAGTGATCCAAGCCCCGTTATTAAAAAATATCTTACAAAGTGGTGAACGTGTTGTTCGTGTTAGCCCTGAAGGTAAACCGTCAGAGACGCGCTTTAAGGTTGAGGAACGTTTTGATAATGCCACTTTGGTTAAAGCAAGCCCAGTAACGGGGCGTACTCACCAAATTCGTGTACATACATTACATGCAGGGCATCCGATTGCGTTTGATAACCGCTATGGCGATAAACAATTTGATAGCCAATTAGCGGATACAGGCCTAAAAAGATTGTTCTTGCATGCCAGTGCATTAAAGTTTACTCACCCTAAAACGGGGGAGGAAATGCGGTTACAAGCGCCGCTTGATAAAGAGCTTAATCAATGCTTAAAGGTTTTACGTTCACGTAAAAACTAAGCATATTAAGTTACCGGCAGACAAATTTGCCGGTAACTTATTGCGTTGTTAATTATCTAATGGATTGTAGCCATGATGGCGTAGCATCTCTAATAGCAGGATCAGAGGCAACCCAATCAATGTATTAGGATCACGCCCTTCAAGCCTATCAAATAAGGCAATCCCTAACCCTTCCGACTTAAAACTTCCGGCGCATTGGTAAGGCTCTTCTTTGCGCAAGTAAGTCTCGATTTCTTTATCACTTAAAGAACGAAAATAGACATTAAAGGGTTCACACTGCACATGGTAGTTTCCCGTCGTTGAATCTAATAAACATAGACCGGTATAAAATGTGACTTGTTTTCCTGAGGCTCTTTTCAGTTGTTTAAAGGCATTGTCATAATTGTATGGTTTGCCTGCAATTTCACCATCAATCACACAGACTTGGTCTGAGCCGATGATGAGATGTTGTTTATGCTGTTCACTGATGGCATGTGCTTTAGCATGCGCTAAGCGAGTGACCAATGCCTCAGCGGATTCATTTAACACTGGGGTTTCGTCTACATTCGGCGCTACGGCTAAAAAGGGTAATCCCAGCTTTTTTAACAATTGCTGCCGATAGGGAGAGGTTGATGCCAAAATAATCGATTTCATATTTTTTCTCGAAACTCATAGCCAAAAGGGTTAACTCATTTTAAACTATCTGACGCTTAACAGGCGATTTTTTGGTGAAAAGGCGAGTTTTGCCCGCCTTTTTCTTTGACTATAGCTCATTACAAAGTTAATATGCGCGCCTTATGCAAAAGGTAAAATTACCCCTGACTATCGATGCGCAGCGTGCAGCTCAAAAAAACCTCGACTATGTCGGGAGTTACACACCTGAGCAAGTAACACGTATTGCTGAATCAGTAGTCAGTGTAGACAGCGATGTTGAGAGCGAATTATCATTTAAAATTGATAATCAGCGTCTGACGGTCATAGAGGGGCATTCTGATGTGGATGTCACCCTACAATGCCAGCGTTGCAGAAAAGATTTCAAGCATCATGTTTACGTATCGTATTGTTTTAGTCCTGTCGTCAGTGACGAAAAGGCCGAAGCATTACCGGAAGGCTATGAGCCAATTCAAATTGATGAATTTGGTGAAATAGATTTGCTGGGAATGATAGAAGATGAAATAATTCTTTCCTTACCAGTGGTTCCGGTTCATGATTCTGAACACTGTGAAGTGTCCGAAGCGGATATGGTTTTTGGTGAACTACCGCCTGAGGCGGAAAAACCAAACCCATTTGCCGTATTAGCCAGTTTAAAGAAAAGTACTTAAGGAGTAAGGTCAATGGCCGTACAACAGAATAAACCAACTCGTTCAAAACGCGGTATGCGTCGTTCACATGATGCACTGACTGCTACCCTAGTTTCTGTAGACAAAACTACCGGTGAAACTCACCTGCGTCACCATGTGACTGCAGATGGTTACTACCGTGGCCGTAAGGTTATCAACAAGTAATTATAGATTTACAAGTTGATACTTTGGCTAATCTAACCATTGCGTTAGATGCTATGGGCGGGGATGTTGGTCCCCGCGTCACAGTGCCTGCTGCATTGCAGGCTCTGGCATCTAATCCAGCACTCAAATTACTGCTAGTCGGTCAACCTGACGCCATTCAACCACTGCTCGCACAACAAAGTGTTGAGCTGACTTCGCGTGTCGAAATTATTCCTGCTGAAAATGTTATCGCTAATGATGCCAAACCATCAACGGCAATACGTCAAAGCAAAGGAACATCCATGCGAGTGGCGCTTGAGTTAGTGAAGACTGGGCAGGCACAGGCGTGCGTGAGTGCAGGTAATACGGGTGCTTTGATGGGGCTAGCTAAGTTGATGCTTAAATCAATTGATGGCATCGAACGGCCTGCTTTGATGACCATTTTGCCTAATCAGCAAAAAGGTCAAACCGTGGTGCTAGACTTAGGCGCTAACGTCAATTGTAGTAGTGATATGCTAGTGCAATTTGCTGTGATGGGATCTGTCGTCGCTGAAGAGGTGGCCAAAATTGCTTCACCAAAAGTGGCACTACTAAATATTGGTGAAGAAGAGAGTAAAGGGCTTGATAATATCCGCGAAGCCGCCGCAATTCTCAAAGAAACCGCGGCAATAAATTACATCGGTTATGTCGAGGGCAATGAGTTGCTGACTGGCAAAACGGATGTATTAGTGTGTGACGGCTTCGCAGGTAACGTCACGCTAAAAACAATGGAAGGGGTGATCCGCGTCATACTTTCCTTGTTGAAATCAACAGATGAAAGCAAAAAGAATAAAAAACCTAGTTGGTTGATTCAATTGGCCAAAAAGTGGCTTAAAAAACGGCTGATGAAGCGTTTCGGGGAGTTGAACCCCGACCAGTATAATGGTGCAACTCTGTTAGGATTAAAGGGAATTGTCATAAAAAGTCATGGCGCTGCAAACGAAAGTGCATTTAAAGCTGCGATTGAACGGGCTGTTCAATCGGTAGATAGACAAGTTCCGGACAGAATAGCAGCTCGGTTGAATATCGTATTACCCAGGAGTGATCAATAACCTATGTATAGTAAAATATTAGGCACAGGCAGCTATTTACCCACACAAATTAGAACAAATGCTGACCTGGAAAAAATGGTTGATACTTCTGATGAGTGGATTGTAACTCGCACAGGTATTCATGAAAGAAGAATTGCTGGTGAAGATGAAAGTGTTGCCACAATGGGGTTTCATGCCGCACAAAAGGCCCTTGAAATGGCGCAAGTCGATAGCAGTGAGATTGGGCTAATTGTTGTCGCAACGACCTCTTCAACACACGCGTTTCCAAGCGCAGCGTGCCAAATTCAACAAATGTTAGGCATTAATGATTGCGCTGCATTTGATGTTGCCGCAGCGTGTGCAGGTTTTACGTATGCGATAAGCATCGTGGACCAGTTTATTAAAACGGGAATGGCAAAAAAAGCATTAGTGATTGGTGCAGATGCACTGTCAAAAACGTTAGACCCAAATGATCGCGGTACTATTATTCTGTTTGGTGATGCGGCAGGCGCGATGGTGCTCGGCGCATCGCAAGAGCCGGGTATTATATCAACACATCTGCATGCCGATGGGCGTTATGGCGAGTTGTTAGCGCTGCCGAATCGTGAGCGAGGCTCAGAAGATCAAGCCTACTTAACCATGACAGGCAATGAAGTCTTTAAAGTGGCTGTGCGTGAATTAGCGCACATTGTTGATGAAACATTGGCTGAAAGCGGTATCGCAAAAGAAGAACTCGATTGGTTAGTTCCTCATCAAGCAAATTTGCGTATCATCTCCGCAACAGCGAAAAAACTTGATATGGCCATGGATAAGGTGGTGGTTACGTTAGATAAACATGGTAACACCTCGGCTGCATCCGTGCCGACCGCCTTTGATGAAGCGGTACGTGATGGTCGAATCCAACGTGGTCAGTTAGTGCTCTTAGAAGCATTTGGCGGCGGCTTTACTTGGGGCTCTGCACTTGTTCGTTTTTAATTTACTGAGAAAATAGACATGACACAATTTGCTATGGTTTTTCCCGGTCAGGGATCTCAGTCTCTTGGTATGTTGTCTGCATTAGCGGCGGAAAGTCCGTTAGTAGAACAAACATTCGCTGAGGCGTCTGAAGCATTAGGTTATGACCTTTGGGCTCTTGTTCAGAACGGGCCAGAAGAAGAATTGAACAAAACATGGCAAACCCAGCCAGCGCTGTTAGCTGCATCTGTCGCTATCTTCCGTGTTTGGCAAGAAAAAAAAGGCGCGATGCCTACGATGATGGCAGGGCATAGCCTAGGTGAATATTCAGCTTTAGTGTGCGCGGGTGTTCTTGATTTTAAAGCGGCAATTAAACTGGTTGAGTTGCGTGGTAAATTGATGCAAGAAGCCGTTCCAGAAGGAACAGGCGCGATGTATGCGATCATCGGTTTAGATAACGAATCAATCGAGAAAGCTTGTCAAGATGCCGCTCAAGGCCAAGTCGTCTCTCCTGTGAATTTTAACTCACCAGGTCAAGTGGTGATTGCAGGTGAAAAAGCGGCGGTTGAGCGCGCTGGTGCAGCATGTAAAGAGGCGGGCGCAAAACGTGCATTACCATTATCGGTTAGTGTACCGTCACACTGTGCGTTAATGAAACCAGCGGCTGAAAAATTAGCAGTTGCGTTACAAGAAATAACGTTTAATCAACCAAATTTCCCAGTTATTAACAACGTTGATGTGAAAATTGAGCAATCAGCGGAAAATATTCGTGATGCTTTGGTTCGTCAATTGTATAATCCAGTTCGTTGGACTGAGACGGTAGAATTCATGGCAAATCAAGGTATTGAGCATCTTGTTGAAGTGGGTCCGGGTAAAGTATTAACTGGTCTTACCAAGCGTATTGTCTCTAATTTAACTGCCGTTGCAGTCAATGATCCTGTATCATTAGGCACTGCATTAGAAAACCTCTGAGGACGATATGAGCTTTGAAGGAAAAATTGCACTTGTAACAGGCGCTAGCCGCGGTATCGGGAAAGCGATCGCTTTAACGCTTGCTGCGCGTGGTGCGACGGTTATTGGTACAGCAACCAGCGAAAAAGGAGCAGAAGCGATTTCTGCTTATTTAGATGGAAAAGGCAAAGGTTTTGCTCTTAATGTGACAGACCCTGCATCAATTGACGAAACCTTGAATAATATTCGTCAACAATTTGGCGAAATTGATATACTGGTCAACAATGCAGGTATCACACGTGATAACCTTTTGATGCGTATGAAAGATGATGAGTGGCAAGATATTATTGACACTAACCTCTCATCCGTTTACCGTTTATCAAAAGCCGTATTACGCGCCATGATGAAAAAACGTTGTGGACGTATTATTTCAATCGCATCTGTTGTAGGTGTGATGGGAAATGCGGGTCAAGCGAACTATGCAGCAGCGAAAGCTGGGCTAATTGGTTTTAGCAAATCATTAGCACGCGAAGTCGCTTCCCGTGGCATTACCGTTAATGTCGTTGCACCTGGTTTTATTGAAACTGATATGACCAAGGCATTGACAGATGAGCAGCGTGCAGGCATTTTATCTCAAGTTCCTGCCGACAGGCTTGGTGATGCACAAGAAATTGCCAGTGCTGTAGCGTTTTTAGCTTCTGATGAAGCTGGTTACATCACAGGTGAAACATTACATGTCAATGGCGGCATGTACATGATCTAAAGAAATGATGGAACCATTTGCATTATTAGTGTTAATTAGCGCAAAATAATGCAAAATTTAGGTTTCAACAGCCGGGATTGGGTTGTATCTTTTCCTGTATTTTATAAACTACGAAAACCATCGCGAAAGCGAGTTTTGATAGGAATTTTAATAGTATGAGCACTATCGAAGAACGCGTTAAGAAAATCATCGTTGAGCAACTAGGTGTTAAAGAGGAAGAAGTTGTAACAACAGCTTCGTTTGTTGATGACTTGGGCGCTGATTCTCTTGACACAGTTGAGCTGGTTATGGCTCTGGAAGAAGAGTTCGATATCGAAATCCCTGACGAAGAAGCTGAAAAGATCACAACAGTGCAGGCTGCGATTGATTACGTCGAGAACGCATCTAACTAATTGTTTTAAAACTTGTCTAGGCGGTCACTCGACCGCCTATGTTTCTTTGATAACTTTTTTTCCCTCCTTGGAGGATTTACGTGTCTAAGCGTCGTGTAGTCGTAACCGGACTGGGCATGTTATCTCCTGTCGGCAACACAGTTGAATCATCATGGAAAGCTGTTTGTGACGGACAGAGTGGTATCAGCCTTATCGAACATTTTGATACTACCAACCACGCAACTAAATTTGCTGGCGTAGTTAAAGATTTCAATTACGAAGATTATGGTATCTCCCGCAAAGATGCACGGAAGATGGACCCTTTCATTCAGTATGGAATTGCTGCTGGTAATCAAGCTATCAAAGATTCCGGGCTGGAAGTAACAGAAGCCAATGCTACTCGTATAGGGTTAGCGATTGGTTCTGGTATTGGTGGTCTAGGCCTAATTCAAGAGAACTGTGAAGCATTACAAAATGGCGGTCCTCGTAAAGTTAGCCCATTCTTCGTTCCTTCTACGATCATTAATATGGTCGCAGGTCATTTAAGCATTATTTACGGTTTCCGTGGCCCAAGTATTTCGATTGCCACAGCCTGTACTTCAGGTGTTCACAATATCGGTCATGCCGCACGTATGATTGCTTATGGTGATGCTGATGTAATGATTGCTGGTGGCGCTGAAAAAGCGACAACGCCATTGGGTGTTGCAGGTTTTGGCGCAGCGCGGGCTCTTTCTACGCGTAATGATGATCCGCAAGCGGCTAGCCGCCCATGGGATAAAGACCGTGATGGCTTTGTACTGGGTGACGGTGCGGGTATTATCGTACTTGAAGAATATGAACATGCTAAAGCTCGCGGCGCAAAAATTTACGCTGAAGTTGCTGGTTTCGGCATGAGCAGTGATGCTTATCATATGACATCACCGCCTGAAAATGGTGAAGGTGCTGCTCTGGCGATGGCAAATGCTCTGCATGATGCAGGTATTGAAGCTAATGCAGTGGGCTATATCAATGCTCACGGTACTTCAACACCAGCAGGTGACTTAGCGGAAGCGCAAGCGGTTATTTCGGTCTTTGGTGAAGGAACCGACGTATTAGTTAGCTCAACAAAATCGATGACAGGTCATCTATTAGGTGCCGCTGGTGCCATTGAGTCTATCTTTACGATCCTTTCACTGACAGAGCAAATCGTTCCGCCTACGATCAATCTGGAAAACCCAGATGAAGCTTGCAAACTGGATTTTGTTCCAGGCAAAGCAAGAAAAGTAGAAAATATGGAATATGCTCTGTGCAACTCATTTGGTTTTGGTGGTACAAACGGTTCATTAATTTTCCGTCGCTATCACGAAGAGTAACCCAGACGTATTACTTTACGTTGTAAAGGGTAAAAGCCTCAGTGTTCACAATACTGGGGCTTTATTTTTAGTGTCGTTTTGCAGTCTATGTCAGTTTAGTTTATGATAGTTAATATCCTGTTACTGACTGATTTATCAGCCATTATTATAAGAATTATCAATGCGATACTGGGTTAATGGAGTTGAGTGCCGTCATATTGACGTGACTGATCGGGCTGTGCAATTTGGTGATGGCTGCTTCACCACGATCCATGTGTTTAATCATCAACCAAAAATGCTTGATATGCATATTAGGCGTCTCATGCAGGATAGTTCTCGCCTTAAATTACCCCAACCAGATTGGCAAATGTTAGAGAAGCAGATCCACGCGATTTGCCAACAGCATAATGATGATGAATTCGTTGTTAAAGTGATTATTAGCCGAGGCACGGGGGGCAGAGGCTATAGCACTTTAGGGTTTAATCAGCCAACGGTAATAATGTCTATCGCGCCTTTTCCACAACATTACCAAGCGTTGCAGAAATCAGGTATCCAACTGATATTAAGCCGTATTCCAACGAGTAAAAATCCCTATTTAGCAGGGATCAAACACCTTAATCGCCTTGAGCAGGTGTTAATACGCCAAGAAATTGATGAAGCTCAGGTTGATGAGGCTTTAGTTGTTGATTCTGATGGTATTTTAATTGAATGTTGCAGTGCCAATATTTTTTGGCGCAAAGGCGATACGGTATTTACGCCAAATTTAGCATTTTCTGGCGTAAATGGATTAATGAGACAAAAGATCATAGCGCTTTTAGCTGCTAGTCAGTACCATCTTCGGGAGGTTGAACGTTTTCCCGATGTATTGGGGAACTGTGATGAAGTGTTTATTTGTAATACGTTGATGCCAATACTGCCGGTTGCTACGATCACCTTGGGTAACAATAAACCTCAATGGCAATATTCATCACGGGAACTGTTTGAATATTTGTTTTTACGTTGCCAACTTTAGTCACTGAATGGTTAATGAATGAAACTCGCTAAAAAAATCTCTATCGCAATTGTCGTTATTCTGTTGGTAATAGGCGTAAGTGCCTATGTGATGTATCAACAGGTTTTGAACTATGCAAAAGAGCCGCTAAATCTAACACAAGAGAAAGTTTTTACGGTTCCTGCTGGAACAGGCCGCGTTGCGCTTGAAGCATTGCTGGTAGACGAAAAAGTGATTAATCAAAGTAACAAATTTCAATGGTTACTAAAATTGCGCCCAGAGTTAGCTAAAATGAAGGCTGGGACTTACCGCCTCCAGCCAAATATGGATATCGCGCAGATGTTAGCATTAATTTCCAGTGGCAAAGAGGCACAGTTTTCCATTCGTTTTGTCGAAGGTAACCGACTCTCTGATTGGACAAATATCTTACGTGATGCGCCTTACTTAAAACATGAGGCGGAAGGGAAAACACAAGAAGAGTTATACGCGCTAATTGGTTTTGATGGAGCGACCACCCTTGAAGGCTGGTTATATCCGGATACCTATCTGTATACGGCGGGAACGCGTGATATTGATATATTAAAACGCGCTCACCAACAAATGAAAAAAAATGTCGATGAAGTTTGGCAAGGGAGAGATAAAGATCTACCTTACAAAAACGCGTATGAGATGCTAATCATGGCTTCAATCATCGAAAAAGAGACGGGTATTGACAGTGAAAGAAACCAAGTGGCGTCGGTATTTGTGAATCGTTTGCAGAAAAATATGCGGTTACAAACAGATCCTACAGTTATCTATGGTTTAGGCGATAAGTATCGCGGGAAAATTTATCGTAGCGACTTAGACAACTATACACCATATAACACCTATCGCATTGATGGGTTACCGCCAACGCCGATAGCAATGCCAAGTCTTGCATCAATTAAAGCCGCGGCACACCCTGCGAAAACGGACTATTTATACTTTGTTGCAGATGGTACAGGTGGGCACACATTCAGTAGTAGCCTTAATGACCATAATCGAGCCGTCAAAGTGTATCGAAAAATTGAAAAACAGAATGATAAGTAAGATGAAAAACGCCTATATCGTTATTGAAGGGTTAGAAGGGGCAGGTAAAACCACTGCGATTAAAACCGTTGTTGAAACATTAAATCAAGCAGGGATCCAAGACATTGCGTTTACCCGAGAGCCAGGGGGAACCCCATTAGCAGAAAAGCTACGTGAACTCATTAAACAGGGGATCAGCGGGGAAAAAGTCACTGATAAAGCCGAGCTTTTGATGCTGTATGCCGCACGTGTCCAACTGGTTGAAAACGTCATTAAGCCAGCCTTAGCGGCGGGTAAATGGGTTGTTGGTGATAGGCATGATTTATCTTCACAGGCCTATCAAGGGGGCGGACGTGGTATTGATCGCCAACTTATGCAGTCATTGCGTGATCTGGTTTTGGGGGAATTTAAACCAGCGTTAACACTGTATTTGGACCTACCTCCAGCATTAGGGTTACAGCGTGCACGCGCTCGTGGTGAGCTAGACCGAATTGAGCAAGAGTCTCTGGCATTTTTTGAACGCACTCGTGCACGTTATCGTGAGTTAGCGGCCTCCGATGAGACTATTTTAACGATTGATGCAAGCCAGAATATTGAACAAGTTCAACATGATATTCGCCAAGCTTTGCAGCAATGGTTGGCAAAATAAGGTGATACAATGAATTGGTACCCTTGGTTGAATGAAACGTATCGTCAACTAATTACCTCCTACCAGCAAGGTCGTGGGCACCACGCATTGTTATTGCATTCACTACCGGGTAACGGAGTGGAAGCATTATGCTATGGTATTAGTCGCTGGTTAATTTGCCAAAATACAGACGGGCTAAAAAGCTGTGGGCAATGCCATAGCTGCCAATTGATGTTGGCAGGGACGCACCCTGATTACCATGTTTTAGCGCCAGAGAAGGGCAAAACAACGGTTAGCGTGGAAGCGGTAAGGAAACTGACAGAGACCTTAAGTAGTCATGCACAGCAAAATGGGGCTAAAGTCGCCTATATTCCTCGAACAGAAGCATTGACCGATGCAGCGGCCAACGCGCTCTTAAAAACCTTGGAAGAGCCAACAAAGCAGACCTATTTTTTATTAGGTTGCGAGAAACGTGAAAATCTATTAGCGACGCTACGAAGCCGTTGCTTATATACCTTTTTATCACCACCTGAATCGCAAATTGCGTGGTATTGGTTGCAAAAGCAAATCGTTGGCGTCAACTATAACGACGCATTGACCGCGTTAAAGTTGTGCCAAGGGGCCCCAGTCGCGGCGATGTCATTGTTGCAACCTGAGCATTGGCAACAGCGTAGTGTGCTATGCCAGAAACTCGCTCATGGGATACAACATAATGATATGTTGTCGTTATTACCTGCGATTCATCATGATAAGGCGATTGAGTCGATGGGGTGGCTGCTCGGACTATTAGCCGATAGCATGAAACTGCAACAACATGCAGCCCAATTTTGTTTAAATCAAGACCAATTGCCACTTGTGAGCGTACTTGCATCACGAATGACAAATACACAATTGTTTGAAGTTTATGAGGCTTGGCAAAATTGCCGCCACCAATTGATGACAGTGCCCGCACTGAATCAAGAGTTACTTTTGACAAATCAATTATTACAATGGGAAGCATTAATTGTTACCCCAACACCATAAAAAAGAGTGAAATATGTTTGTAGTTGATTCACACTGCCATCTCGATTGCCTTGATTATGAAAAATTACATACAAGCGTCGATGATGTGATCGCAAAGGCGTCGCAACGCGATGTCGGATTTATGTTAGCGGTTGCCACAACGTTACATGGTTTTGATAACATGAAAACCATGATTGGCAAGCGTGCTAATGTGGCATTTTCTTGCGGTATTCATCCACTTAATTTGGATGAAGGGTATGATTTTGAACGCTTAGCGCAATTAGCTGCTGGTGAAGAAGTGGTCGCGTTAGGGGAAACAGGGCTAGACTATTATTATCAGAAAGAAAATGCAGCACTTCAGCAAGCGTCTTTCCGTCAACATATTCGTATTGGTCGTCAGGTTAATAAACCTGTGATAGTTCACACGCGCGATGCGCGAGAAGATACACTGACTATTTTACGTGAAGAACAAGTGATGGATTGTGGCGGTGTTTTGCACTGCTTTACGGAAGATAAACAGACAGCCATGGAATTGCTAGATCTTGGTATGTATATCTCTTTTTCAGGGATAGTTACCTTCCGCAATGCAGAGCAAATTCGTGAAGCCGCAAGGGTTGTTCCATTAGATAGGATCTTAGTAGAAACGGATTCACCTTATTTAGCCCCCGTGCCGCATCGTGGGAAGGAGAACCAACCTGCTTATGTGCGGGATGTGGCAGAGTATATGGCAGTATTAAAAGGGGTTAGCCCTGAAGAAATGGCACGTATTACCACTGAAAACTTTAACCGCCTATTTCATTTGAATGTCGGCGAGAATAAAGCGTAATAATTAGTCAATATTAAAGGAATTCGCAATGGCAGAAGAAACTATTTTCAGTAAGATCATTCGACGTGAAATCCCGGCAGATATCGTTTATCAGGATGAACTGGTTACCGCATTTCGTGATATTTCGCCACAAACTCCCTCACATATCCTGATTATTCCCAATAAACTCATCCCAACAGTGAATGATGTGACTGCGGAAGATGAACTGGCATTGGGGCGCTTATTTACCGTTGCAGCAAAAATTGCCAAACAAGAAGGGATTGCTGAAAGCGGTTACCGTTTGATCATGAACTGTAATGAACACTCCGGGCAGGAAGTGTTTCATATTCATATGCACCTTGTTGGCGGTCGTCCTCTTGGACCATTGCTGGCAAAATAAGGTAATGATGTGAAAAAGATTTGGGGAACATTGATACGTATATTAACACTCAGTGCTGTGGTGTTTGCGCTGAGCGCTTGCTCATGGGGTAAGCGTGATGGGTTAGTATTCAATGATCAACAACGAGTGATTATGGAGCCTGCGGTTCTTGCGCAAGGTATCATTGTAGAGCAACCTGTAGTCAGCGTTGAGAACTATGCGACGGTGGCTAAGATCAATATGAGCAATAGCCAGCCAAATCCGATGACTGTCATGTACCGTCTCTATTGGTACGACGATAAAGGATTGAAAATCGCAACAACCCATGATTTGCAGCAGATGATACCTGCAAATTCAGTGATTAGTGTTAATGCTGAAAGTACATCATCACTCGCGCGTAATGTACGTGTTTATGTATTTTTACCGCAAATGCTTGGAGACAAATAATGAAACGGATCTTGTTCGTTGCAGCGGCAGCGATGATGCTGGCAGGATGTCCTTCTTTTCAGCAGGATAGGCCTAAAACGCCTCCGCCAGTTGTCCCTGTAGAGCCAACTGAACCCACTGAGCCTACAACTCCACCACCAATCGATAAGGTGCCTACACCACCTAAGCAAAAAACCACAGATTGGTCTGCTGCTGTCTCGCCTTTAGTCGGACAGATGACAGGGGCAAATGGTGTTGAGAGCGGCAAAGTTCTGCTGGTGGATTCAGTTAAAAACAATACGACAGGTTCATTTTCTGTACAAAATGTGACCTCAGCCATCGTAAAAGCGGTTGATGACAGTCATCGCTTTAAAGTCGTACCACAAGATGTGGTCAATGCCGCGCGTAGAACGTTAGGTTTATCGCAAGACGATAGCCTTGTTACACGCAGTAAAGCGATTGGCTTAGGGCGTTACGTACAAGCTGATTATGTATTGTATAGCGTGATTTCAGGCTCTAACGACCAACGCGATATCGAAATGCAGCTGATGGCAGTGCAAAGCGGTGAGATCCTTTGGTCAGGAAAAAACGATATTGAGCAATGACAGTGCATTATTGGCACTGCTGGCAGGTTGCTTCCCAAATATTAACGTTAAAACGTGGGAAGTAACCCCATTAGCAGGGCTTTCAGGGGGAACCTATCACTTACGGTCACATACTCTCAATCTGATTGCGCGTGCTCAAAGTCAGGCGCAAACGGCTCTATTCGTGAATAGACGCAAAGAGGCGCGGGTATTACATCAATTACAACACTTTGGTCAAGCGCCCAAAGTGTTAGCAAGAAATTCAGATTGGTTATTACTATCATGGTGTGATGGTCAGCAACCCAGTGATACTCAATTTTTAACACCAACATTTCAATCTTTATTAGCGGCAACAATTGCTAAATTACATACTCAACCCTTACTCACTTATCGTCTACAGCTTAGGCAAGAAATTGCCCATTACGGGTATTTAGTTGATCCAAAACGTCAAGGGCCTCGGTGGCATCGATGGCACCAACATTTTTTATCCGCACCTATGCCAAGGGTTCTAAAGTTAGCCCCCGCCCATATGGATATTCATAAAGGCAATATTGTCTGTACTGAGAGTGGTCAACTGGCTTTATTGGATTGGGAGTATGCGGCAAATACCGATATTGGGTTGTCATTGGAAACCTATTTTCAAGCGAACCAATTGAATACCACACAACGTGATTTTTTCTTATCAGAGTATTGCAATAAATACCATGCTTATGGCGATGTTGAACGCTTGGCTCACCAATGCCGGCTATGGACGCCATGGGTCAAATATATGATGTTAATGTGGTATGAAGTGCAATGGAACCAAAGTCAAAATAATGATTTTTTGTTACACTCAAGGTCATTAAGGCAATACTTTAGTTTGCCTAGTTAATTAAATTCGTATAACGCAAGTGCGAGCAAAAATCGTAAAACCGTTTTAAATAGTGAGGCATGTATGGGTCCGATAATGCTAGACGTTCAGGGCTATGAGCTGGACAGTGAAGAGCGTGAAATACTGGCACATCCGCTGGTGGGCGGGTTAATTTTATTTACCCGTAATTTTCATGATGCAGCACAATTAAGGGAGTTAGTTCGCCAAATTCGTGATGCATCCCGTCATCGCTTATTGATAGCGGTTGATCAGGAAGGCGGGCGAGTGCAACGTTTTCGTGATGGCTTTACGGCATTACCTTCCGCTCAAGCATTTGCAGCACTTAATAGCCAATCTGAAGGGGCAAAATTAGCGGAGGAAGCTGGTTGGTTAATGGCATCTGAAATGATTGCTATGGATATTGATATTAGTTTCGCGCCGGTGCTAGATCTTGGGCATCAAAGTATTGCGATTGGCGAGCGCTCGTTCCATGAAGATCCTGAAATTGCCATGATCATGGCGGAACGGTTTATTAAAGGTATGCGTAGTGCGGGGATGAAAACGACAGGGAAGCATTTTCCTGGGCATGGGGCAGTGAAAGCGGATTCTCATAAAGAAACCCCTCGTGATGACCGCGACCTTGAAACTATTCGTAAAAAAGATATGTCAATCTTCAGAGACTTTATTCAGCGCGATTTGCTTGATGCCGTGATGCCTGCACATGTCATTTATACACAAGCAGACGACCGCCCTGCAAGTGGCTCACCATTCTGGCTCAAATCGATTTTACGTGAGCAGTTGGGCTTCAATGGTGTGATCTTCTCTGATGATTTGTCGATGGAAGGGGCGGCTATCATGGGAAGCTATCCAGAGCGTGCAGCCGCTTCGTTGTCAGCCGGTTGTGATATGGTGTTGGTTTGCAACAACCGTGATGGTGCAGTGAGTGTATTAGATAACCTACCAAAGCAGCAAGGGAGCCTAGCTTCATCACTGTTCCATAGTGGTCGACAATATAGCTTGAAAGACTTACAAGGCGCACAACGCTGGCAAGAAAGCCACAATAAACTGGTAGAACTGCATCGTAAATGGCAAGAACAGCGTTAACTATTACAGGTCGTTAGTAAAAAAGCCGTAAACTGAACAGCCCCCAAAAGTTGGATGCTTTTAGTCTCACTTGAAGGGGCTTTTTCTATGGTAAAACAGTCCTTAAAACGTCAGTTTTAAATTACTTAAGCTTGAACGTTTTTGCGGAAAAAAGTTTAACTCGATTGTTAAACAGGGGAGTCGTGAATGAAGGTATCTATGATTATCACTATGAAAGATGCAAGGTTAAATGAAAAGGACTAAGCCCTGTTGAATACAGAACTCAGTGCTTGAAGACCGCTTAATTCACGGTCAATTTTATGGGAACGTTCAATTGGGGGAGGAGCCACAGGGGCAAGGCTATGCCGCTTTATCTCTATGTAATCGCCTTGTGGTGGCAATATCAAAAGCAAGACTGCGTAAATTCGGCGTATGATTAATCAATGCACGGTGAGTAGATGCTTGGCTGATAAAGACAAAACTTTCCCCCCAAGGCTGTTGATAATTATCACGGACAATAGGCCCACAACGATGTTTAAGTAAGCCTGCAAGTGGTAAATGGTCATCGCCTTTAGCTAACGTCTTATCAGCTAAATGGGCAAAATCTCGTTTTATCTCTTTGGCTTTCAGATACCAGCGATCACGCGCCCAGATTGCAGCGGTTAAAGCGGTATTGTTATCACTCAGATACCAAACCTGTGGAACAGACTGCTCATGAGGGCATACACCAGAAACTGCATGGTTAAATGTTTTCGCACTGTGTAAGTAACTTGCTAGATTATCGCGTACACGTTGGCATTGCTCTGAAACGATGGAGGTTTTGTATGGGCCGATACGTAACCGCTGCCAGCAGTCGGCATCATAGATATCAAACGGTTCAATGGCTTTGCCATGATGATCGATAACGGTTGGATTAGCAGGAAGTAACTGGTAAGCACTCGGGTATCCGGCAATATCATCGGGAGAAAAGCCATAAAAATAGCGACTACCGGTGTAATAGCCAGTTTCCATCATTGACCACGCATGAAACGTTCCTTCCCATGGCGGGCCGAAAGCATACCATTTGGCAATAAGCTGCCGATTCTCTTCACTGGTTTGACGCAACCAGTAGCGTACAGCCAAATTAGATGCCGATTGCGCAATGATAATACATTTTTGTTTGTCACCAAAAAGGGTCTTTATGCGCTTAATCTCGGCATCTAATATTGTAACAAGCTCTCGGTGATCCGCTCGCCAATCATGGGCTAAAAAGAAGAGGTCTTGGCCTTCTCGATAACCTAAACCAACGTGCAAAACATCTTTCAGCTCCTGTGTGACCAATGTTGTGATGAGCTTAGGAACAATCGTGAATTCATGCAGTTGCTCTGTGGCTAAGATATTACAAGGGGTATCGGGAGAAGGAGCCTGATACTCATAATCGCTTTTCGTGAAAACGCCACGATAATCCCCCCAGATAAATGCTTGTTTGGATCTATCAAACAGTTTACTGCCTAAAATACCCGGTAGATAAATAATGGGTAAATTAGGGCTTTTATCATTGAGTTTGGCACGACGTAGCTGCGTGGCGATGGATTGTGCGCGTAGATATGACCATCCACGATTTAACGGCATATTATCGCCCCTTTAACGGTATAAAAGTCACCGGCACATTTTCACTACCAAGGTGGGTTTTCTCTGCTTCCGTGACAGGAAAATGGGCACGGTCATAAACTTCAAATAGTTGGCAAGGTTCATTTAAATGATGATAGAGGCGAATACCTTCCGCGCTAGGGTTACTTTTAGAAAGCATAAAACGACCGCAGTTATTCATATTGATATCGCTAACAGGAGTGCCGTCTTTTGAGACAAATTGGTAATAAATATCCGATTCATGCTGTTGCTCAATATGGCAGGCTTGAACTGGGCCGCGGAACATGTGGGTAATACAATGTAACCCATCTGGTATGCTCAAGACTGTTTTATCGGTGTTCGCATCTTCCCATGGTAAAATAATTGGAGGATGGAAATGACAACGAGGGCAATAGCCTTTATCCATATAAGGTTCTGCAATGAGTCCACTACGTTTTACTAACAGTGTTTGGCATTCAGGGCAGTAGGTATTGGCGCTTTGCGTATCGAATACATTACCGACATAAACATAACGCATTCCATCATTGAGCGCTTGCAAACGTGCTTGTTCAAGGAGTGGGATAGCGGTGCGCTCGACATGGGTATATTGGTAGTCGGGATGAAAACGTACATAGTGTAGCGGGATTTCAGCATCAAGATGGGTTAGCATCCAATCAGAGACTTTTTTAGCCTCTTCTAATGTGTCATTGCGGCCTGTCACACACAGATTGGAGATTTCTAAATGTGGGTAATTACCTGATTTTCGAGCATCATAAACTTGTTTGATCCCATCAAGGATAGGTTGAAGGCGACCACCGGTGTGTTTGCGATAAAAGCTATCCTGCATTGATTTTAATGAAATACTAAAAATATCCATGACGGTGAGTAATTCATCAATCCCTTTTTCACTGATATAAAATGCGCTTTTATAGAGATTTTTTAAGCCTTTTTCACGTGCCAGTTTCGCGGTATCCATGACAAACTCGTGCCAAACAACCGGATCGTTATAAGTCCAAGAAAGAACACGAATATTGTGTTTTAAGGCATAATTCACCACATCTTCAGGGCGATAATATGCTACATGGCTGTCTTGAACATAGCGGGCTTGACTCGTTGTCCAGTTTTGGCAAAAGTCACAACGCAGCATACAACCAATATTGCCTAAAGAAAGAATGCGTTCACCGGGAGCGTAATGATAAACGGCTTCGGTTTCAATGGACTCTTGTGTCATAGGAACGGATTTGCCGTAGTTAAGCGTCACTAGGCGACCATTTTCATTGCGACGGACTTTACAAGTCCCGACTCGACCTAGGTTAATTTTACAGGCTCGAGGGCATAATTCACATTGAATACGTGAATTAGAAATCGGGTGCCAAAGGCGAGCAGGATGACTAGTTTGCTGCCATTGCTTCAATATTGCCATTGATCTAAATCCTCACTCATTATTATTTTGCTTATTTGCCAGTCTTGTCGTTTTTCTTTTACCTGCTTGCCAATCGTTAAGTGTTTTCCTTAGTTGCCAGAAAAATGGGGAGCCTTTTGCCGGTGTATTGATTAAATACACACATTCCCCTCGATTTGCTAAATTTGAGATTAGTTTGAATCCAGGACCAAAGGTATAGGGTTTAGTCTTAATAGACTTATTTTTACCCGCTTGGGATTGCGTCAGAAAATCGGCATTTTGTCGTGTGGCATGGACTGTTTCGCGATTACCGCCTTGATAAGGAAAACGACCTGTTAACAGTTTATTGAGCCATATTGGTTTTTTGATGCTGTGTTGAAACTCAACTTGGGGGTGGGCCATTTTTTGGCTAGCGACTAACGCAGTGGCATAACATTCACGGATCAGATCAGGCAAAGCATCGGCTTCATGCTGCCAATCCTCAATATGGTGTTGCAGGATATTGAGAATGCTCCAGCGGCAACTTGGCCAAAAATCGGTATATAGCGTTCTGGAACCTCGTTTGAGTACTTTGCCAAGTAATTTATCGGTTAAATGTTGGAACCATACATCAAGTAAGCGCGAAGCTTGGATATTCTCTGTGTTACCATCCCACTGCGATAACATCTTGTCTTCAGGGACGAAAGGTAATAAAAAATGTTTTGCCTGCTGGGCAAAATAATCTGTTTTATCATCCTGAATAGCGGTCAATGTTTCGGTGGTGTGTTGGTCGGTGTGTTGGATCAACGCCTCGATACGTCGTGAACGGCTAGGGGGATGCCAGCGATTAGATAAAGCCACTTTTCCCGTAAACAGTGACTCACTATATTGATTGGCATAAAGAGTATAGCCTCGTTCAGGATTATGTTCGCAAGGTAATTCATCAAAAGGCACATAACCCAACCACTGGTGCTGTGGCTCTGTTAGGCTTAGTACCAAGCTACCGATTTGTTGATGACGCTTTGGAATATATCCCATGGTTTGCAGACCAATATCCCCATGAATATCAGCATAGCCAACCATCATTGGTGAGTTTTTTACATGCTTAAGGGCATCTCTAAATGAAGGCCAATCTTGGCATTTGGCGAGCTGATAAAAGGTAATGTCACCACTTGGGTCATCCAGTGCAGGCCAACGTAAAAACATACCGTAGCCATTTTTTTCTGACACTAACCGCCCTTGAGCAAAGCTATAAGTTGTGAAACTGTGTGATTTACCATTTTTCAGTTTGATTTCATGGATATTTTTAGTTAAAGGCAGATTCCCTGATGCCGTTTCAACCTGCTCATTTTCAAGGTCGAGCTTACCCCAAAATAAGTCTTGGTTATCCGCCATGATACCAACCATTCCCCATGCAGCATGGTTATTACGACCGACGATAATGCCAGGAGAGCCTGGAAAATGAGAGCCGACGACATTGAGTCCTTCATCACTTTCAAGGCGGCAAAGTAGATTAAAATTAGGATTCACATGCCCCATATGAGGGTCGGTAGCCAATAGCGGTTTTCCTGATTGGGTTAATGACCCACTGATGGCAATGACATTCGAGCCCGTATCGGGTGAAGCTAGCCCTAAATACTGCAATCCTTTTAATCCATCTTTGAGTGCCTTAACCACTTCTTGGTGCCAATCCCCATTTTCATTTAGTGGTAGTGGGGGAATTTGATGGCCTTCATGGCTAAAGGTTGCCAATAACTGTTGATGCTGTTTTGGCGTCAATCGATTTGCTATGCGCGTGTGGAATAGTTCATATTGCCAAGCGGAATTAATAAAATATTTCAGTTGTCCTAATAAATAACTGTCTGAGATTGAAAAAATTTCAGGACGGTAGTGCAGTAATAAGCACTCGATGGGTAAGACTTTCATTTCACTGAGTGCTTGGTTGATACCGGCAGTATAAGCTTGAATATGTTGATATTGCATAGCCTGCCAAGAGTGAGTTGGTGCGGCACAATCAATGTTTGTCGCACGCTCAGCCAGCTCCACTAATCCTAATCGTCGCTGAAAAACATCGGTACGTAAGGCCCCATTTCCCATAATTTCAGATAAGCGACCACTGGCGACACGGCGGGATAAATCGAGTTGCCATAAACGTAGTTTAGCGGTGCCATAACCTTGACCAAAAAAAACCGCATTATCGCTATTCCCTTTAACGGAAAGTAATTGTGCTGATTCGAGGGATAGAGTGACGTGCCCCCATTGGCATGAGAGATGTTTGGTTTTCATGCTACATCCTTTTTAGCAGATGACAATTGAGTCGCGAGGTGTGATACGTATTCGATAAACTCTTCTTTTGGATAGCCTGCACTCCAACCTAATTGTTGTTGGGCCTTATAGGAAGAATAAGTGTAGGAGCTGCCATCCATTATATGAAGCGCTTCGCAAGATAACGGCATTGTCAGCCCAAGGCTGGCGAGTTTATCCATTAACCAAGCAGGTATTTTCAGTGAAGAAGCCTTTTTGGCAGGTAAAGAAGGTCTGCCACAAAAATGGCTTAGCATCTGAAAAAGTTCGGGCATAGAGAAAGTCTCGCCAGCCAAGATATAGTTTTGGCGAACAATTTCCGGTGATAGTAGTGTGATGAGTCCATCACAAACATGTGACACATGACAAAGTTGAAATGTGCTTGTCGTTGCGATTTGAAAAGGGATTTTTCCAAGTAAAAAGGCGTTTACGGTCTGGGCTAATACGCTGTTATCACCTAAACCAAATACCCCACCGCT
The DNA here is from genome assembly GCF_028477825.1 of Providencia sp. PROV267. Classification (NCBI taxonomy): domain Bacteria; kingdom Pseudomonadati; phylum Pseudomonadota; class Gammaproteobacteria; order Enterobacterales; family Morganellaceae; genus Providencia; species Providencia sp. PROV267. The sequence continues at coordinate 110,699 of NZ_JAMPLX010000002.1, forward strand.
GATAGCAATATTGATAGGAGCGCCTTGGCATTGCTGTTTTACAACCAATTCGTGTGCAATATGTTTTGTTTCTTCGTAATAACTACGAAAGATGCCATTGTGCCGGTGAGATTCATCAAGTAATGCGCCTTGGGTTTCGCCTAAAGCAGCGGTTGAGCTCATATAAACGATTTTTGAAATATCAGCATCTTGAGCCGCTGCTAACAGGTTTGAGGTGCCGATGACATTAGTTTGATACATATGCTGCCGTGCTTGGCGGGTTGGCGCTAAACCGACACGGTAATCCGCAGCAAGGTGGATCACGGCATCTTGCCCTGCCAATGCTTGTTTTAAGCTTTGAGGTTGCAAAATATCACCAATCACCACGTTCACCTTTTCAGGTAATTTGGGGCGATAGGGAATCACACGATTTTGTGGATTTCGAGATAATACAGTTAAATTATGACCTTGTTCAGCAAGCTTATGCAGCAGATGAGAGCCAATAAACCCAGTTCCACCAGTAATTAATAGGTTGCGGTTATTTATCGCCATTTTCTTCCTTACTGATAAAGTTAACGAGGGCAGATAGCATGAAAAAGCCATCATGCGGCGCATGAATAGGGCGCTGGTGCATGCGACCAATTGGGCAATAACGGGTAAAACTGTATTGTTGTAATGACAAAGAATCTAAATCGCCAAAATAACCAAGGGTCTGTAGGCGCCCAGGCCAAAGTGTTTGCGCTTGTTTTAGGCTATCTTCGATAGGAGCAACGACGATTTGAAAGCCCTGAGTTAACCATGCTTGAGGGGCAAACTCTGTTTGATAAGTGACTCCCCAGCCTGTTTTTTCACTGTAAACACTCGGCTTGTCGGGAGTGGATAGTGAATAAGTGAACCGATGCTCGCGAAATTGCGATATGCCTTGTAAACGTAGGTTGTCAGACAAAATGGGAAGGTGACCAAGTGTGGTTATCAGTTGATGATAAAGCGCTTCTGCCGCTAAGGGGTTATCCAACAAAATGAATCGAGGTGAGCTACAGACTTGTTGGTGAAAAAGGGCGATATCGTACAAAATCAATTCAATTGCAGGAAGTTGCTTGCCAATGATTGCCATGCCACTGATTTTTGGCCCTAGTTCGACCAATTTGATATGTGGCGGTGTGATTTGGCGATAGTGTTGGATTAATGCCTCGCCCCCTGCGAGTAAGACCGTATCGACGCCAGAGAGTATCTGCTGATCATTTTGTAAATGACTTTGCCAATCAATGATTTCACACTCCTCATCATCAAGTGACAGAATGCGTTTAACCTGTTGCAAATAATTGATTGATATGCGGGCTTTCAGGCGAATTTTACTGCCAATAAGGTAAGCGGCACATAGCGCTTCTAGTGTACCTAATGGATCTTTTTCAGAAACAATAATCAGCAAACGCTTCGGTGCATGCCAATATTTTCCACCTAATTCACGATGGATCTTTTGTTCCAATAACTGATTTTCAGTCAGACGCTCCAAACGCGATAAACAAAATTGTTGCGTATTTTCATCTTCCGAAAACGACCAATTAGCTTCACGCAAAGTTGTTAGGCACAGTTTGATTTTATTTACACGCGTTTGTAGTGAGTTTTTCATTTTACTTGTGCCGCACAGGTGCCCTCTGGGGTAGATGCTCGTCCTAGATAGCGCAGGAAGGGTAGCGGTTGACCACAGGCACAATTATTGCCCCAACAACCCAGATCTTGCGTTAATAAGCGATGTGAAGGTATTGAGGCAAACAGAGGGCTTTCAAGTACAATGAGTCCATTTTTATTTTCTGGTGCATGGCTCCCATCTTCAGCCATGATTGAAAAACGTGAATAAGCAGGGAGATGAAAATGACCTTCAGGACAACTAATGTAGTGAAGAGGATGTTCAGTCATACCATAAATATCGCGAATATCGACGCTAGGCGCTTGTAAAACTTGTTGCAAACCTTGAATAATCTCAGGGCGTTCAAGTTGTTTTGTCATCCCTTTCCAACCACCGCCGGTTAAGCCTTTTATCGGTGATTTCAAGGTAAATGGTTCAGGGCGTTTTAGGCATAAAAATTCAAAAAACAGTGTTAAGCCTAAAATATAGATAGGGGCAGGATCATTAGCCCAGCGTTTGAGTGTAGACCACGCTAACTCACTATCAAATTGACCTTGCTCTGACACAGTAAAAACAAGCTCTTGTATTGGGGCACATTGGGTGAACTTTAAAAAGGCAGTGGCATAACCTGCATGCTCACCTGTGGCGGGATCAGGAGATAACATTAAAAAGCGAGAAGGTGTGGTTGAAATCAAATGATTATGCAAAAAAATTTGCACCATAGCCGTTTCAATACGTTTTAAACTGAGATTGTCAAAGAAAACGCGTGTTTTCCCATGTTGCCCAGTACCTGAACTATTTAACCATATACCATCAAGCTGGGTATTTGTCGCCAAATCCATGGTTTTAAACAAATTAATAGGGATCAGAGGGTTGGCTTCTGTTTCCCATAACTTTGCATAATTAACATTACGGTTTAAATGCCAGGTATCAGCTTGTTTCATTGCGGCTGAAAATAACGCATCATCAATACTTTCTGGCGCATAGGGTTGCGGGTTATTGATAAGTAAATCAATAGGATTGCTTGTGTTCTCAGACATTTTTTTCACTTATATCAGAATGCTTAGTTATTATTAAGTTTTATTATATGACCTAACTAAAGGTAAATATTCTGAATCAAGCGTTGCAGTTATCACTTTAGGAGAATTTTAAGTTTGAAAAGTTATCATGAAAGCCGTTTTGTTAGTGGTATTTATAGCGGATTGGGGAAATATTAATCGTTGGTAAATAGAAAGTGTCACTTAATTTAGTTGTGTTATTGATTTATTTAAGTGATCAAGCAGTATAAAAAGTTAATGGGGATGACATAGCGTGCTTTTAAGTGCGAAGAGGTAAAGTGATATCTCTTCGCTACAATGTCTCACTTATCGTTTTTTTGCTTTTTATAGGCGATAAATGCTTTATATAAAGGGATTAAACATAGCAATAAAGTTGCATATTTAATGACGGTGATCGTCATATGTAACATCCAAATATTGAGGTTTTCCAAGAAGGTTGGATTTAGGCGAATGAGTAAGATGAGTAGCAAACTAAACAGTAGAGTAACGATGTAGGTGATGACAAGTGAAAATGAAAAAAGAATAAATAAATCAATTCGTTGAATATTATTTTGTTTTTTATATTTAAATAAATTAACACAAAACTCCCAGCGTTTGTTCCGTCTCGCCACTTCATTAATAACGATCACGTATAATGAAAGAAATATTATCGTTATTTTAGTTATTAAAAAATAACCACTGGACAGCTCAAAAGGCAAAGAGGAAAAGACAAGATAGAGTGTAACAAGATGATAGATACAAATAATGCTCGATACAATGCTAGTAATGATTTGATATAAAATAAATTTCATTAATTATGCCTTTCAACAAGAACGATGCCGTTTACCGCCGAAATGATAAAAACCGAGAGATTTATCAGAGAAACTAGCCAAAAATAGGCAAATGATGATCTCTAATATGGGTTGTTTTCTCTACAAAATTTACACTATCCCGCTTTTTTTGTAAGCCCTTAGTGAACAATAAGCTGTCATGACCCCCTTAAGTCCACATATATTGACTACCAATAATAACTGATTCTCATTATCAAATAGATTGGAAATTGGCTCAAATATTGATTAATATCAATCTATGCAAGCTGACTCGTTTCATTTTGCTAATGAATCACACTTTTTTGTGATCGCTGTCATATTAATCAATTAATTTGATATACATCAATATTTGGTATGACCAAATGACCAAGCATGTTATCCTCAACAAACTTTTGGTCTTATAAGTGGTGATTAATGTTATTTAAGTTTTTTATTTCGAATAAGGCTTAAATAACATTAATTTATTTTGCAATGAGGGAAATATGGCCTTTTCTCAACCAAAAATTGTGATTGTCGGTGGTGGTGCTGGCGGCTTAGAGCTAGCAACACGACTAGGTCGTAAATTAGGGCGTAAAAAACGTGCAGAAATCACTTTAGTGGATCGTAATCCAAGTCATTTATGGAAACCTCTGTTACATGAAGTAGCAACAGGCTCTTTAGATGATGGTGTGGATGCCTTGAGCTATCTTGCCCATGCTCGTCACAACGCATTTAACTTCCAATTAGGCTCTTTGACACAAATCGATCGTGACAATAAAAAGATCATTTTGGGTGAATTACGGGATAAAAACGCGGAGTTATTGGTTCCTGAGCGTGAAATTGATTATGACATTTTAGTCATGGCACTAGGTAGTACTTCAAATGATTTTGGTACGCCGGGTGTTAAAGAGCATTGTATTTTCTTAGATAATCCGCAACAAGCCCATCGATTCCACGATGAAATGCTTAATCTATTTTTACGTTATTCTGTTCGCGACAATGCAGAAGAGAAAGTGAATATTGCGATTGTTGGAGCTGGAGCTACAGGTGTTGAGTTGTCGGCTGAGTTGTATAACGCGGTAGAGCAGCTAACCAGTTATGGATTTAAAGGATTAGATACTGACGCGTTAAATGTGACATTAGTCGAAGCCGGTGAACGTATTCTGCCTGCATTACCACCACGTATTTCTGCGGCAGCACATCAAGAGTTAAATAAGTTAGGCGTAAAAGTGCTAACTAAAACGATGGTGACCAGCGCTGATGACGATGGCTTGAATACAAAAGAGGGTGAGAAAATTCGTGCTGACTTAATGGTATGGGCAGCCGGTATCAAGGCACCTGATTTTATGAAAGAGATTGCGGGGTTAGAAACGAATCGTATCAATCAGTTGGTCGTTAAGTCGACATTACAGACAACCCGCGATGATACCATTTTTGCGATTGGTGACTGTGCCTCATGCGCTAAGCCTGACGGTGGTTTTGTGCCACCTAGAGCGCAATCTGCACACCAAATGGCGAGCCGCTGTTATGATAATATTTTGGCGATGATAAAAGATAAGCCACTAAAAGATTATATCTATAAAGACCATGGCTCTTTAGTCTCTTTATCGCGTTTTAGTACCGTGGGTAGCTTAATGGGTAACTTGATGCGTGGGGATATGATGGTGGAAGGGCGTATTGCACGTTTTGTGTATATCTCATTGTATCGAATGCACCAAATTGCGCTTCATGGCTATGTGAAAACAGGGTTAATGATGTTAGTCGGAAGTATTAACCGCATTATTCGTCCGAAATTAAAACTTCACTAACGTTTTAGTCAGTCGCAATAAATAGGAAAAATCCTCGTTTTTCATTAAACGGGGATTTTTTTATAAGTATTTTTAAATATAAACTTTAATCAATTGATTGATTATTTATGAATAAACTATTTTGAGCGAACCCCAACGATTAAATACATTATAGGAGGTACACTATAAAGATGCCTGATATGAAGCGGCATTAATTTAAATATGCCATTTTAATTAAATTCTGGATTAGCTTATAAGCTAATATACTTATTATTGGCAGTTGCTACCTTCTATTATGTGGAATTTTTGTTTTATATAAAATTATAAAAGTATCCGTTGAGTCATGTGAGTATCAACCTCATAGTGTCACCTAAAACCGCTCTCAATGGGCGTTACCGTTAGTTAAATAGAAATGGGGTGAAATCATGTTAAAGCGGTAGGTAAGAAAAGGTAATATAAAAAATGCTAGTCGTGTTCTCTGATGAAAATTAAAAAGGTCGTTTGCATTCATTGAATGAGAAATAAAAAAATAAAGGGGGAAATTGATAGAAATTAATAAAAAGATATCTTCGTGTTATTACTTAAAATAAGTGTAAAAAAGACTTTTTTATAATTATAATTACCAAAAATTGATCGTAATCAATATGTGAAAATAGATTAAAATTTAATTTATTGACTTAACAACCAACAGGAGTAAGTTAAATTTTTATTGACTTGTTCTTGATTAAGAAAACTCTAAATCTTTTGATTGTTTTGCCAGTAACTATCGAATTATTAAAGCGAAAAGTTACAATGGGACTATTCACTAACATTGTCATTAATAAGGGCAGCCTATGAAGCTAACATATAAGGTGTTATTAGCAGCAATAGTTATTTGCCTTATTATTATTGTATCAATAACTTCGCTGCGTTTCTCCAAGGATGAAAGTCGGTTGGCGACGGTAATTTCGATAGAGCCAATAAAATCGCATCGGCTGATTGAACAGGAGAATTGTTCAGTTATGGGGATATTTGATGGATTTAATCAGGAATATCTATCGCGCTATCACCCAGCTCAAAGTGAATGTAAGATGGTATTTATGATTGAGGCACTCCAAAAGGACTCCTTATCATCACTACTTGAACGTGACAATCGTAAATGCATAGTAACAGAAAAAGTAGAACAAATTATTGTGGGTTATGATGTGGTATACCGTATTGGTAATACCCTAGGCAAAGTACGCACCGTTTATGATCCAGGGCTATTTATCCCCCTTGATGAAAATGGGCGATTAGATTTAAGTACCTCTAGTAGTCAACTTTGTAAAGCGGCACGTAACCAGACTGATGCATTAGTGCCGTTTTATTGCGTCAAACTTGATGAAGCTAGCCGAAACTCGCTGAATATGAATAATGCCGTAGAGATTTATGCGGGAAAAAACACCTATGCTTATTTTGAATAAAAATGAGCGGAAAAGCCCCAGTGACATTATTATGTGGCTGGGGCTTTTCATTTGTTCTAACGCATCATAGATTATGCTTCTAGTAAGTTATCCGCACAGTCACGCAACAACTGTTTGATAAACTCAATGCGTGTCACGCGCTCGCTGAGGTCATGCACAAATTTCAACCTTACAGGACCATCGAGGCGGAAGGTTTTCGGTTGATTTTGTAATAGACTGATTAAGAAGTTTGGCGAGACTTTATGTTTTTCACCAAATTCAATAAATCCACCTTGCTCATGAGCTTCAATTCGCTTGATACCTAATTTTTCCGCTTCGAGCCTGATAGCGGCGCTGGCAAGTAAGAAACGTCCAGCATCGGGTAATGTGCCAAAACGGTCAACCAGCTCAGTACGAAGATCATTTAACTCATCTTCATTATGAGCACTGGCGATACGCTTATAGAACGATAAACGAATATTAACATCATGAATGTAATCGTCGGGAAGCAGCACGGGCATGCGCAGTTCAACTTCTGTTTGCTGATTAACTAAGTCCTCTAATGAAGGCTCACGCCCATCTTTTAATGCCTCTACCGCGCTTTCCAGTAACTCCATATACAGCGTAAATCCGATCGTCGTCATCTGCCCGCTTTGATCTTCACCGAGCAATTCTCCTGCACCCCGAATTTCCAAATCATGAGTGGCAAGGGCAAATCCCGCACCAAGATCTTCAAGGGAAGAGATAGCTTCTAAACGTTTATGTGCGTCAGCAGTCATCGCTTTTGGATGTGGCGTTAATAAATAGGCATAGGCTTGATGATGAGAGCGGCCTACACGACCTCGTAGCTGGTGTAGCTGCGCTAAACCAAAATGGTCTGCACGTTCAATAATGATGGTATTCGCTGTTGGAATATCGATACCCGTTTCAATGATGGTCGTACAAATCAGGACATTGAAGCGTTGATGGTGGAAATCGGTCATCACACGCTCCAGTTCGCGCTCACGCATTTGCCCATGACCGACCACAAAGCGCGCTTCTGGTACTAATTCTTCCAGACGTTTTTTGGCTTTTTCAATATTTTCAACATCGTTGTAGAGATAATAAACTTGGCCTCCACGTAATGTTTCACGCAAAATGGCTTCACGAACCACAAGGTCATCATATTGGCGTACAAAGGTTTTCACGGCTAAACGGCGAGCAGGAGGCGTTGCGATAATCGACAGATCCCGCATGCCACTCATGGCCATATTGAGTGTACGAGGGATAGGGGTTGCGGTGAGCGTTAAAATATCCACATCCGCACGCATAGCCTTAATACGCTCTTTATGACGGACACCAAAACGGTGCTCTTCATCGACCACGAGCAACCCTAAGTCATGCCACACTAAGTCACTTTGCAGTAACTTGTGGGTACCAATCAAAATATCGACTTTCCCTTGAGCGGTTTCTTCGAGTATCTGTTGCTGCTCTTTGGCGGTTTTGAAACGAGAGAGCATTTCAATTCTTACCGGCCAATTTGCGAAACGGTCACGGAAATTATCGAAATGTTGTTGAGCCAGCAAAGTGGTAGGCACAAGCACCGCAACCTGTTTATTGTTATTGATCGCTAAGAAAGCTGCTCTCATAGCGACTTCGGTTTTACCGAAACCGACATCACCGCACACAAGGCGATCCATTGCGATAGGTTGACACATATCGCTAAGCACGGCATTAATTGCCTGCTCTTGATCGGGGGTCGTTTCAAAAGGGAAGCCTTGACAAAACTCTTGGTACTGCTCTTTGTCATGTTTAAAGGCAAAGCCGGGTTTGGCGGCTCGCTGAGCATAGATATCAAGTAGTTCAGCCGCGACATCACGGACTTTTTCTGCGGCTTTATGCCGCGCTTTCCCCCAACTATCGCTACCAAGGCGGTGTAACGGGGCATTTTCATCTGCACCACCGGAGTAACGGCTGATAAGATGCAAGGATGAGACAGGAACATATAGCTTGTCGTTACCCGCATAGGTCAAGATCAAATATTCCGCTTTAATTCCACCTGCTTCAAGTGTTGTTAATCCTTGGTAACGACCCACTCCGTGCTCAATATGAACAACTGGCTGCCCAGGACGTAGTTCGGCTAAGTTACGGATCAGCGTATCAGTATTGATGGTTCGGCGGTTATCTGTGCGGCGACGAACAACACGTTCCCCTAATAAATCACTTTCACATATCAACGCACGGTGTTGTACTGATTGAATAAAACCGTGTTCAGCAGCCCCGATCATGATGGCAAAACGGTTGCTTACTGGGCTGGAGTAGTGACTAATAGTCTCAGGGCGAATTTTGATCCTTCCCAATAATTCAGTGACTGTCTCGCGCCGGCCTTCACTTTCAACAGAGAAAATGACGGTGCCATCAAAATGTTCAACAAATTGACGCAATTTTTCAAGCGGCTGTTTACTTTGCCCTTGTGTACCGATATCTGGCAACGGTAGGTAATCTAAATTAGTGTTAGCTGCCTTATCGGCTAATTTTTCAACAGATAGCTGTACTCGCGGCCATTTTTTTAATGCCTGATTGAGTTGCTCGACGGTCAGCCATAAATCTGTCGGTGGCAACAAGGGGCGCATCGGGTCAACACCGCGGCTTTCGAAACGTTGTTGGGTATCACTTTGGAAACGTTCGGCAGCTTCTTGATAATGCTGTGAGATAAACAGCGTATTTGTTGGTAGATAGTCAAATAGCGATGGCAAAGGTTGACTAAAAAAGAGCGGTTGCCAGTATTCAATCCCTGTGGGAAGTGTTTTTTTGCTGACTTGTTGATAGATATGTTCAGGGTCACGCCTGACTTCGAATCGTTCACGCCACTGGCTACGGAAGCGTTCGATGGCATCTTTGTCTGTTGGAAACTCGTGTGCAGGCAACAGGTTGATGCTCTCAACTTCTTCAAGCGTTCTTTGGCTATCGACATCAAAGGTACGCAGACTATCAATTTCGTCATCAAAGAAATCAATTCGGTAAGGGAGTGCGCTCCCCATTGGGTACAGGTCTAATAATGCGCCACGTGTAGCGTATTCCCCGTGTTCCAAAACTTGTTCAACATGGCGATAGCCTGCCTTATCTAGCTCGTCGCGCAAGTTATCGCGCGAAAGTTTGTCACCTTTAGCCATCACGAGTGCATGGCTAGCCAGAAATTCAGATGGGCAAACCTTCTGCATTAAGGTGTTGACCGGAAGGATCAAAACCCCTTTTTGCATAGTAGGTAAGCGATACAGTGTTGATAAACGGTGTGAAATAATTTCTTGATGTGGTGAAAAGTTATCGTAAGGCAAGGTTTCCCAGTCGGACAATGTTTCAATTGGCAGCTGCGTAAACTGTTGAATTTCATCGCGGAGACGCAAGGTGTTTTGCATGTCTCTTGTGATAATGACCACAGGCCCTTGATGACGCTCTATCATCTCTGCACATTCAAGTGCACCCGCGGCCCCAATCAAGCATCCAAGATGACGGACATCACCACCGCGTGTAGGAAGTTCATAACGAAATTTTGAAGACATAAAAATATTCGGTTTCTCAAAGCATAATGGCTAAACGACCTGTTTTACCCCGTACAATTGTCTGAAAGTAAGACAAACAGGCCGTGCCAATAAGAAAAAAATCCACAAAACCGGGGCCGGGTGGTTCCATTCATCATTCGTACCCTTTATTATCGCTGAACACTTCGCTTTGGCAACAGGGGCGTTACAGATTTCATGTCTCAATCTGTCTCAATATTTATAGGTCTGCGTTACATGCGCGGACGAGCTGTCGACAAATTCGGCCGTTTTGTATCCAGTTTATCAGCCATTGGTATCACGCTAGGGGTTGCGGCATTGATCACCGTGACCTCCGTCATGAATGGATTCGAACGATCGTTACAAGATAGCATACTCTCTTATATGCCGCAGGCCGTTTTAACGTCGGCAACGGGGCATATTGACCCACAAAAATACCCCATTGCAGATCTACAGGGCCTGCAAGGTGTTTCTCATATTGCACCGCTTGTGCAGTCGGATGTTGTTTTGCAAAGCCGCTCGAATGTCGGGGTAGGCATGATGCTTGGCATCACTTCTGACGAACGATCACCACTATTAGATAACTTGATTGACGGGCAGCGCTCAGAATTAGTCGAGGGGCAATATCGTGTCTTCTTGGGGAATAAGCTGGCGGAAAATTTAGGTTTAAAGCGTGGCGATGAAGTTCGTTTGATTATCCCTGGAGTCAGTCAGCTTACGCCAATGGGGCGTATTCCGAGCCAACGTTTATTCACGGTGGCAGGGGTGTTCCAAACCAATGGTGAGGCCGATGCCAGCGAACTGATTGTTGCGCAAAATGATGCTGCTAGGATGATGCGCTATCCCGCAGGGCATATTACAGGCTGGCGGTTATTTCTGAATGAACCGTTAAAGGTCGATACGTTGAGCCAACAAAATTTACCTGACGGACTGATTTGGACCGATTGGCGTGAACGCAAAGGTGAGTTTTTTCAAGCGGTCAAAATGGAAAAAAATATGATGGGTCTGTTGCTCAGCCTCATCATTGCTGTCGCTGCTTTCAATATTATTACTTCACTCTCTTTATTAGTTATGGAAAAGCAAGCTGAGGTGGCCATTTTAAAAACGTTAGGTTTAAAGCGTGGGCGCATTTTGGCGATTTTTATGATCCAAGGGGCAGGTGCGGGGATCATTGGCGCATTAATAGGCTCACTGCTTGGTATGTTAATTTCCAGCCAATTGAATTTCTTGATGCCGCTATTTGGCATGTTGCCAAAAGGGGTTCACTTACCCATTGTGCTTGATTTTTATGGTATTTTAATTATTGCGGTATCCGCAATGCTCATTTCGCTGCTTGCGACGCTTTATCCTTCTTGGCGTGCGGCGGCTGTGCAACCTGCTGAGGCGTTACGTTATGAATAAACAACCACTTCTTATCTGTGAACATTTAAGCAAGGTCTATCAGGAAGGCGCATTGTCGACGCAAGTATTAAAAGATGTCTGTTTTTCGATTAATGAAAGCGAAATGATGGCAATTGTTGGTAGTTCAGGCTCCGGGAAAAGTACCTTACTGCACCTATTAGGTGGCCTTGACACCCCGTCTGAAGGCGAGGTGATTTTTCGGGGGCAACATATTAACCGCCTCTCATCGGATCAGCGTGCCGCCATCCGTAACAAAGATTTGGGGTTTATTTATCAGTTTCACCACTTATTACCCGATTTCACGGCATTAGAAAATGTGGCTATGCCATTACTGATTGGTGGTATGAATAAATCAGAAGCCTTTGATAGAGCGACTAAAATGCTGGATGCGGTTGGCTTAGCCCACCGTTCAGGGCATAGGCCATCCGAGCTTTCTGGTGGTGAGCGGCAGCGTGTGGCGATTGCTCGAGCATTAGTTAATCAGCCTGCATTGGTACTTGCGGATGAGCCAACAGGGAACCTTGATTTACGTAATGCAGATGCGATTTTTGAGTTACTCGGTGAGTTAAATAAAACCCAAGGCACCGCATTCTTGGTGGTGACTCATGATATGAAGCTAGCGCATCGTTTATCGCGCCAACTTGAGATGCGTGACGGGCACCTTCAACAAGATATCACACTGGGGGCAGTGTAATGTCTGGATTACCGCTGACTTTACTTACAGCGTTACGGTTTAGCCGTGGTCGCCGCCGTACAGGGATGGTATCACTGGTTTCTATCGTTTCAACACTTGGTATTGTTTTAGGTGTGGCCGTCTTGATTATAGGTTTGAGCGCCATGAATGGGTTTGAGCGCGAACTTGAAAATCGCGTTTTATCGGTGGTGCCACATGGGCAAATCTATGCGGTGAAAGCCCCATATCAAGATTGGCAATATGCTGAGAATGTGATCCGCAATACTCCTGGGGTTAAAGCAGTGAGTCCGTATGTTGGGTTTACTGGCTTGCTGGAGCGCGGAGCTAATCTCAAAGCAATACAGGTTATGGGGGTTTCGCCGAAAACCGAGTCAGAAGTCAGTGCATTGCCTAAATTTGTACTCGATGATGCGTGGAAAGATTTTAAAGCAGGGAAACAATCGATTATTTTAGGGCAAGGTGTTGCTGACTCACTGAATGTTAAAGTTGGGGATTGGGTAACCATCATGATCCCCAATACAGATGCGAGTTTAAAAATCCAACAACCTAAACGGATCCGTGTTCAAGTTTCAGGTGTTTTTCGTTTAAGTGGGCTATTAGATCACCAATTAGCGCTGATCCCTATTGCCGATGCGCAAGCGTATTTAGGCTATGGTGATGGCATTACAGGGTTTGAAATAAAAGCCGATAATCCATTTAATGCGGATAAAGTTGTTTATGACGCGGGCCTGAAAACCATGCATCATGTGGTTGTGAAAAGTTGGATTGGCGACTACGGCTATATGTATAACGATATTCAGATGGTACGTAGTATCATGTACTTGGCTATGATCCTCGTGATAGGGGTTGCTTGTTTTAATATCGTGTCTACGTTGGTCATGGCGGTCAAAGATAAGAGTAGTGATATTGCTGTATTGCGGACACTTGGTGCTAAAGACAGGCAAATTCGGGCGATTTTTTTGTGGTATGGTTTGCTAAGTGGACTCGTTGGCTCCTTAATAGGGGCAATACTTGGCGTGGTTGTTTCATTAAATTTAACCACCATAATCAAAGGACTTGAGTATGTTATCGGGCATCCTATCTTGTCAGGCGATGTCTATTTTATCGACTTCCTTCCTTCTCAATTGCACCTATTAGATGTGGTGTATGTGTTGCTGACAACGGTGGTATTAAGTTTGTTGGCAAGTTGGTATCCTGCACGCCGAGCAAGTAAACTTGACCCAGCTCGTATCCTGAGTGGTCAATGATAACTAACTGGGTAGCCTATCGTTACCCAGCTTGTTTTATTGCTCCCCATTGCGACGCGCAAGTTGTATCTGCTTATAACTGCGCGTTTCTATCAATGTGTCATTGAAATCATATTGCTGAGCGAGAGACATCAACTGCTGTGTGAGCTGAGGGAGCAGTGAAAGCGTGTCTGTCATTATGGCAAATTCAGCAAACCAGCCAATACCCTCTAAATAATCAATAGTGATATGTACATCGCCAAGAAAATAGATGCTACGTTGTTTGCTGGTGGCGAAATAGCATTGATAGCCAAGTGTTGTCAGCATATTTTTGACGTGAGCACAATCTTCAATATTAATCGCTTTACATTCTGAACTGCCAGGGCCTTTGACTATCCATAATTTAATGCCTGAAGGGAACATTTCACGGACTGACAGACTTATTCCTTGCTGCGCAAGCTGACCATCAGGCATATCAAAAAAGTCATCTTTTTCCGTATTATTTTCCGTAAAGACTTCAGCGCCATCAGCCATGATCCGTTGTAAAAAACGGTTTGGGTCAGGCAATCTAAATTTAATTTCGGCTTCATATTGACCAACAAAATGTTCACTCATGGTAATTCCTAGTTTTATTTATGGGGCAAGGTATTTTCTTCTAAGCTGTGGAACAATGCAGGTATTTAAATGCGAAAGAGTACAACTTATAAAAAGAGGGAAAAATAGTCTTTCCCTCCGATTTAGATGTGCTATTTGCTTTTTTTCATAATAGATTGATCAAGGTAACCCATCACAAATGCGGATAAAACAAATGTTAAATGGATAATGACATACCACATTAATTTGTTATCAGGGATATTCTGTGAGTTCATAAAAACTTTTAACAAATGGATTGATGAAATGGCTACGATAGAAGCAGCTACTTTATTTTTTAATGAGGTTGCATCCATCTTACCTAACCAACCCAATTTTTCGCTATTCTCAGGGATATTGAGCTGGGAAACAAAGTTCTCATAGCCTGAAAACATCACCATTACGAGTAAACCACCGACTAACGCCATATCAATTAATGATAATAGTATCAGAATTAAATCTGCCTCAGGGATTGAGAAAATATTGGGGATCACATGCCATAGTTCTTGAAAGAACTTAATCGTTAATGCAAATAGAGTCAGTGATAGGCCAAAGTAGATAGGGGCAAGTAACCAACGTGATGCATACAGCGTCTTTTCAAACAATTTTTCCATATAAACCTTTTACTGTGTGATGAATTAATCGTGTTAAAAGTAAACTCGTCTATTTTAGCGAGTCTAAATTCAGACTGCGATATTTAGTTTGGTTATGAAGATATAATCACTGAGAAAAACGTATTATTATGGTTTAGTGGCGTTTAAGATAAGTGATAGATAAACATTTAGCCTCACAATTCCTTTTGTTATTTGTTGCGTTATACTGACATTCGAATTAGGTTTGGGTAACGATTATGATCATTGCGAGTAAGGTATAAAACTCGCGGCGATAACAACATGGAAGAAAAAGGTATTTATTGATGTTGCGATTTCGTCATAGGCTAAAGAAACTTAAAAAAATTAAAATGTTACGTCGTCAACGAGCTCGCGATCGTTTTTTTTACAGTGAAAATAGAATAACCAATATGAAAAATGTGAAAGTCGTCGTACTAACTGGGGCGGGTATTTCTGCTGAATCAGGCATTCAAACTTTTCGTTCTTCGGATGGTTTATGGGAAGAACACCGCGTTGAAGATGTGGCAACACCGGAAGGGTTTGCTCGTGACCCACAATTAGTGCAGCGTTTTTATAATGAACGCCGCCGCCAACTTCAACAAGAGAATATTAAACCAAACCCTGCACATTATGCTTTAGCGCAATTAGAAGATTTGTTAGGGGATAATTTTCTGCTAGTGACTCAAAATATCGACAATTTACATGAGCGTGCGGGTAGTAAGCGTATTATTCATATGCACGGTGAGTTATTAAAAGTCCGGTGTAGTTGGTCAAATCAGGTATTAGAGTGGAAAGAGGATTTATCCACAGATGAACGCTGCCATTGTTGCCAATTTCCTCAACCGCTAAGGCCGCATATAGTTTGGTTTGGTGAGATGCCATTAGGTATGGATGAAATTTATCAGGCTATTGAGAATGCGACACTCTTTATCGCAATTGGCACGTCTGGTCACGTCTATCCTGCGGCAGGTTTTGTGCATGAGGCAAGGCTAAATGGTGCACATACTGTCGAGCTAAATTTAGAGCCAAGTCAGGTTGAGAGTGAATTTGAAGAAAAACATTATGGTTTGGCTAGTGAGGTCGTGGTTGATTATGTGAAGCATCTTATTGCCGAACTGACGATGGCGAGTGAAAGCAAGATTTAACACGCGATTTAATGAAGGGGGGTAAAACCCCTTCATCATATCACTTTCTTGCATGGCGTGATGTTAGACGTTTTCATCTAACATAGCAGGCATCGTAATCTCTTTTACACAAGTTGCGTTACTCGTACTTAAAACAAACTTGACGGCATTAAGGACGTCTTGCAAGGGGATTAATGCACCTTCAGTGCGTGAAATAACGTCATCGACAGGCACTGATAGGGGGTATTCCGTTGCTAAATAACCGAGATTAATCACAGAAATAGCTATTTTATCTTGGCGTAATGTCTCCCTTAGCGAGTGAACAATACCGCGTAGTGCATACTTTGAGGCAGAAAAAGCCACTTCATGAGCGTTATGGTTATCTAATCCCCACGTTGAGCCAATTAAGATAATTTTGCTATTTTGGCCAAGTCGTAAATTAGGCAACATTGCCTTGAGGTGCAAGATACAGGCACTGATATTGGTTTGGATCATCGTGAGCAGTTCAACATCATCCGTTGATTCAAATCGATAATCGTCGGTGAACGCATATTTTTCCCAAATGCCGACATTATAAATTAGGCAATCAATCGGGCTATCTTGCAGGGTGCTCTTTACGGTTTGTACAGAATTCGTTTCCGATAAATCAGCTTGGATCCAATGAAAATTGTTATTGGAGAAAGAAGGCATAGAGCGAGAAACGCCATAAATAGTATCTTGTGCGGTAGGAATACCTTCAATTAATGCTTTTCCCAACCCTTTACTGACACCATAAACTAAAAATTTTCTTGTCATCGATATTCTCTTTATTTTAAGCTGAATGAAATAGATACCGTCGCGATGGTTTGCCTTGCATAGATAATAATAGAGGAATAAAAATAATGCTATTGGGAAGTATAAGCTTTAATTCAGCGATGGCTAAAATAAATAATAGGCAAAGTTAAACAGTTGACTAAAAAATAATAATCCCCTGATAACTGGATAATAATAAGTATAAAAATAGTTTTATTTTGTTGAATGCTGCTATCAAAAATAGGGTTAGGCGATTTATTTTATGGAATTTATTATTTGTTATTAGATATAAATAAATATGCTTATGATAAATATGTTCTGACTAAGAACAAATAATTATTTCTGTTTATCAGAGTAACTCGATAAAGATTAAGGACGGTTAGTTCTTAATGCGAGATAAATATGAATGTCTTAATCATTTCAGGTAGCCCCGCGCTAAAGTCGCGTTCATCAGCATTGCTTGATTATGCTCAACAATGGCTGAGTCAGTTTAATTTGATAATTCAACGGATAAGTGTGAATGAATTTGATGCGAGTGTGCTGTTACAGGGTAAATATCAACATGCACAAATTCAAAAATTTATCCAACAAGTCAAAGAAGCTGACGGTATTATTATTGCGTCGCCGGTTTACCAATCCTCATACAGCGGCGTACTTAAAGCTGTGATAGACCTATTACCTCAACGCTCTTTATTACATAAAACAGTATTACCCATCATGACAGGGGGGAGTGAACATCATCAGCTAGCATTAGATTATGCCTTTAAACCATTACTTACCGCATTGAAAGCAGAAGAGATTATTAGTGGCATCTATACTAGTGACCAGCATTTTCAGTATTCAGAAAATACGCATCAATATCTTATTTCCCAAGAAATAATTGAGCGACTAAATAGTAATTTACAGGCTTTTTATCACACGTTAAATAAAAATTATTTTCAGCATATTAACTATCAGACTCAATTACCATTAATCAATGAAATGAGGCTTTAAGTATGGGCTACTCACGTATTGTTATTTTGAGTTGGTTAGTGCCACTGAGTTTATTAATCGTTTGGCAATTTTCAGTCAGTACAGGTTGGCTTTCGAGCCGAATATTACCTGAACCTCTACAAGTTTTTAGTGCGGGGTGGAACCTTATAAAAAATGGTGAACTTTGGGAGAACTTAGGAATTAGTGCATTACGTGCGGGCATTGGATTTATTATTGGCAGCTCAATCGGATTAATATTGGGATTAATAACAGGACTTTCTCGATTAGGTGAACTCTTATTAGATAGTTCCATTCAAATGATCCGTAATGTGCCCCATTTAGCACTAATTCCCTTGGTGATCCTTTGGTTTGGTATTGATGAATCGGCAAAAATATTTCTTGTCGCACTAGGAACCTTTTTCCCAATTTATTTGAATACGTTGCATGGTATTAAACATCTCGACCATAAATTAATTGAAATGGCAAAAAGCTATGGTTTACACGGTTATAGCCTATTTCGCCATGTTATTTTTCCGGGAGCACTACCTGCAATATTTGTAGGGGTACGTTTTTCATTGGGCTTGATGTGGCTGACATTAATTGTTGCAGAGACGATTTCGGCTAATGCGGGGATCGGCTACTTAGCGATGAACGCTCGCGAGTTTTTAAGAACGGATATCGTGGTTTTCACCTTAATTATTTACGCCTTATTAGGAAAAACAGCCGATACACTCACCTATTTACTCGAAAGAGTTCTACTTCAATGGCATCCCAAATGGCATAAAAAAGAGGTCACAGCATGATAACGAAAACACAATGTTTTGCAGCCAATACGGGGATCCCAATTCAATTAGAGAGCGTGATAAAAGGCTTTAGGGGAAATAACGTCTTACGGTCACTCAATTTTGCTATCCCCGCTGGGCAATTCGTGACCATCGTGGGGCACAGTGGTTGCGGAAAAAGTACCTTATTACGTTTGTTGGCTAATTTAGATTCGCCAACATCAGGGGAGATCACCGTGGCAAAACAGCCTTTATCCAATTTTCATGGGGATATTCGCATCATGTTTCAGGAGCCTCGGCTCTTACCTTGGAAAACGGTGATTGAAAATGTGGCGCTTGGGTTAAACAGAACGTCGCACAATGAGGCACTTAAGGTGCTAGCCTCCGTGGGTCTGTCAGACAAGGCGGGTGAATGGCCAGAAGAACTTTCAGGAGGACAAAAACAACGAGTCGCTTTAGCGAGAGCATTAATCCATCAGCCTCGTTTGTTACTACTCGACGAGCCTTTTGGGGCATTGGACGCCTTAACACGTATGGAAATGCAACAACTGCTGATCAAATTATGGCACCAGTATCAATTTACGGTGGTTTTGGTCACGCATGATATTCATGAAGCAGTATGGACCTCGGAGCGAGTATTGATGCTAAAGGAAGGGATGCTGCATCTGGATATTAATATCAACGAAAACTACCCCAGAAACTTAACCAATGCCTTTTTAATTGATTTGGAATCACAAGTACTCAATGCGTTGACTGAGCGAAAGTTTGCTTGATCACTGAAAATAAGGAATCTCAAGATGACGATACAACAAAAACTGCAATTGTTTTGGTTTTTACCAACGCAAGGGGAAGGGCGTTATTTAGGAACTCAAAAAGGCGGTCGAGCAGTCACACTCCAATATTTACAGCAGATTGCGATTGCAGCCGATAGCCTTGGTTTTCATGGTGTCCTGATCCCGACAGGAAAAAGTTGTGAGGATCCGTGGATAACGGCGGCATCCTTACTCTCAGTCACTCAAAAATTACGCTTTTTAGTCGCGGTGAGACCCGGCTTACAGTCACCGACATTGGCGGCTCGAATGACATCAACATTGGATAGGCTCTCTGACGGTCGTGTGTTAATCAATGTGGTGACAGGTGGTGATCCTGTTGAAAACAGAGGCGATGGTATTTTTTTAAATCACAGTGACAGATATAAAGTAACTAAAGAGTTCCTTGATATATACAGACGCCTTATGAGAGGGGAAGCGGTTGATTATCAGGGTGAACATATACAGGTCGAAGATGCCAGTTTGCTATTTCCTCCGGCACAACCATACGGGCCTCCTCTCTATTTTGGCGGGTCATCACCAGAAGCAATGGAGATTGCCGCTGAACAGATTGATACCTATTTAACATGGGGAGAGCCACTTGCGGAGGTTAGTGAGAAAATTAATGCGGTGAAAAGACATACTCAAGCTAAAGGGAATCATGTGGAATTTGGTATTCGGTTGCATGTGATTGTGCGAGAGACGGAGCAAGAGGCCATTGATGCCGCCAACCGCCTTATTTCACACATTGATGATGAAACAATTGCCAAGGCGCAATCGGTCTTTTCTCGGATGGACTCCGCCGGCCAAAAACGCATGCAATCATTGCACAGCGGTTCAAAAGATAACCTTTTCATTGCCCCTAATTTATGGGCGGGGATTGGCTTGGTGCGTTCTGGGGCTGGTACAGCTTTAGTGGGCGATCCTCAGCAAGTTGCGGCACGTATCAGGGAGTACCAATCGCTTGGGATCAGCAAATTTATTTTTTCAGGGTATCCACACTTAGACGAAGCCCATCAATTTGCAGAATTAGTGATGCCGCTGTTAGTGGATAAAGAGGCCGCGGTATCACCGCAACACGTTAGGTCACTTGGTGAAACGATCGGTATCCACATGCGACCAAAGCAGGCAGTGTAGGGTAATAGCCTCACTATTTTATTCGATTCTTGCCAATAATTATTGTTGGCAATGCAACACTATTTAGCGTGTTAGGAGAGCCTTGGTGAAAAAGTTTATTTTATTGATGGTATTGTGGGTTATGTATACCTTTACCAGTTTTGCTTATTCAGAAACGAAAGTGATTAATATTGGGTATCAGAAAGCGAATATTTTAGCATTGCTTAAATATCGAGGAACGCTAGAGCCGGTATTTAAAGAATATAATGTGAATGTTCGCTGGATTGAGTTTCCAGCAGGCCCTCAAATGCTAGAAGGCTTAAATATTGGCAGTATTGACCTTGCGGCAACAGGGGATGCACCACCAATATTTGCTCAGGCGGCTCAAGCAGATTTTGTATATTTAGGCCATTCACCCAGTAACCCTCAATCAGAAGCGATTGTCGTACCTAAAAACTCGCCCATTCAATCCGTAAGTGATTTAAAAGGCAAGCGGGTTGCCTTAAATAAAGGCTCCGATGTTAACTATTTGCTAGTTGCTGCCTTACAGCGGGCCGGATTGAAATATAACGAAATAACGCCAGTTTATTTACCACCATCAGATGCCAGAGTGGCTTTTGAACAAGGTGCTGTCGATGCATGGGCGATTTGGGACCCTTTTTTAGCAGAAGTTGAAACAAGCTTGCCTGTACGTGAAATTGTGAATGGGGAAAATTTAGCTTCTCACTATACGTTTTTCCTTGCTAGTCGGCAGTTTGCTGAAAAACAACCACAATACGCTGAAGCGATTATTACGCAATTGAGCCAGCAAAGTGAGTGGGCAAATGCCAACCCGCAAGCAACGGCTGCAATTTTGTCTGCATCAACGGGGCTCGATAAAAAAATATGGTTAAAAGCGTTACAACGCACAAATTATGGTTTTATTCGTATGAGTGATAGTGCATTTTTAGAGCAACAAAATATTGCGAATATCTTCGCGAAGATACGTTTAATACCTGTTGCTATTGATGTCAAAAAGGCACAATGGAAAGTAGAAGCTAATGCAAATAAAGCCTAACTTTATCAACAATAAGCCATAACAAGATAAATTTTATTAAATATTGATAAGGCGACAAAACTTATCAATAAGTGGTACTCGATTTATCTTATCAGTATTATTTTATCGGAAATAAGCCACCATTAGCCCCAAAGGTGATTTAAAACAAGAATTGTTCATACGTTCTTTCTCATAATAATCTTATTGATACTTGGGGGAATTACGTATGGACAAACTTTTAGAGCGGTTTTTTGAATATACTGCTTTTGATACACAATCAAAATTAAATGCTAAAACAATACCTAGTAGCACAGGCCAGCTAAAATTTGCTCGTGCACTGGTCAAGGAACTAAGAGAGCTCGGTTTTGAAGATGTCGCCCTTTCAGAGCAGGGGTGTGTGACCGCTTGTTTATCTACGAATGTTGATTGGGATGTTCCTACTATTGGTTTTATTTCACATTTAGACACTTCCCCAGATTGCTCTGGTAAACATGTTTCCCCCCAGATTTTAGAAAATTATCGAGGTGGTGATATTGCTTTAGGCATTGGTGATGAGGTGCTATCTCCGGTGATGTTTCCTGTATTGCATGAGATGATCGGCAAAACATTGATCATGACAGATGGTAAAACCTTACTTGGTGCGGATGATAAAGCAGGTATAGCAGAGATAATAACCGCATTTGTGCGTTTAAAGGCCAATAATGTGCCACATGGTAAAATTTGTCTTGCCTTTACTCCTGATGAAGAGATAGGGCGTGGTGCTCAATATATTGATTTAAATGTCTTTGACGCACGCTGGGCTTATACCGTTGATGGGGGGGCGGTCGGTGAACTCGAGTATGAAAACTTTAATGCCGCGAATGTAGCGATAAAAATCGTGGGTAATAATGTACACCCAGGTACGGCAAAAGGGGTGATGGTGAATGCGTTAACACTGGCAAACCGTATTCACGCTGAATTACCGAGAGAAGAAACACCGGAAAATACCGATGGTTACGAAGGTTTTTATCACCTGAACTCCATGAAGGGGACAGTTGAAAAAGCAGAAATGAACTATATTATTCGTGACTTTGATAGCCAAAAATTTGAAGAGCGTAAGAAAAATATTATCCGTATTGCAGAAAAAGTAGGGCAGGGATTACACCCAAGCTGCTACATTGAACTGACTATCGATGATAGCTATTACAATATGCATAAAGAGGTAATGAAACATCCACATGTTATTGAAATAGCTCACCAAGCCATGAGAGATTGCGGTATTGAACCTATCGTGAAGCCGATTCGTGGTGGAACCGATGGCGCTCAACTGTCATACCGAGGCCTACCTTGCCCGAATATTTTTACGGGTGGCTATAACTTTCATAGTAAGCATGAATTTATTACCCAAGAGGGTATGGAGCAGGCTGTAAGCGTGATAATGCGTATTGTTGAGTTGACGGCTGAACGTGCGCGCAATTAAACCGTAGGCGTAGGCTAAGAGTCTGCACCTTATGAATTCACCATAAGGTGCAGAATGATATTATTGATTAGTCATCAAAGTACCAATAACCACTATTGATGAGCGCAGTCATTAACGCAATGAAATTCACGTCATCAATTGCATCACCAAGCTGCTGAGCATTCACCGCGTCATAACGGCATAGGCTATCTGCCGCAGCATAACAAGTCGTTTCTAAGCATTCACCATTAACAAAGAATTGATCGCCGACACGTAATGCCCTGAGGCCATTGAGTTTATACAAGGTCTCTTGCTGTGTTTTAAGCAGATCGTACACCTCATCTTGCTCATAAGGCGGCTCTGGCGGTGCAAGGTCTAGCTCATGGCGTGATTGTGAAATAAATTCACCGAGCCATTTACGGAAAAGCTCAGGGTCGTGGAGCATGGACTCCATCATTTCACGTAACTTGATTTGTTCGCCCTGCAAGATTTCAGCTGGGTTATCTCGGAATGAGAGGTCAGGGTCACTATAGCGGTAGCTCCCCAAATCATTGGAAATCAAATAATCCGCAAAGCTACTAATAAGCTCACGGGTATTCGGTGCACGGAAGCCAACAGAGTAGTTGAGAGAAGGCTCAATGGCGTAACCTTCATGTGGGAACCCAGGTGGAATATACAGAATATCCCCCGGCTCCATCTCTTCATCAATAATGGCATCGAATGGTTGCACTTGCAGAAGATCAGGGTGAGGGCAGTGTTGTTTCATCGGCACTTTTTCACCAACGCGCCAACGCCTACGACCTTCACCTTGAATGATAAAAACATCATATTGGTCTAAATGTGGGCCGACACCGCCGCCAGGAACAGAGTAGGAGATCATTAAGTCATCCATTCGCCAGTCAGACAAGACTCTAAAGGGTTTCATCAACGCCGCGCTGGGATGATGCCAATGGTCAACGGCTTGTACTAGGATAGACCAATTATCTTCGCCTAAGTGGTCATAACTTTCAAAAGGACCATGAGCAACTTCCCATAACCCTTCTTTATGGCTGACTAAACGGCTGTCAACCTCATCTTCCATCGCCAGTCCCGCGAGTTCATCAGGCGAGATAGGATCAATAAAACGTGTAAAACCATTTTTAATGAGTAAAGGGCGTTTCTGCCAATGACTATCCAGAAAACTCTGCCAGTCAAGATTCAGTTTATAATCCATCTTATTGTCCTGCGTTAACATATCTATTGATAGTATACCTGAATTTGCCGCCATAGCAGGGGTTAAACAAGCGCGATGATCACAGATTAATTATCTTGATTCACTTCTTGCCGACGAAAAGTTACTTCCACTCGTGCACCACCGAGCGGGCTGTCACTGATCGTAATATCGCCATCATATTGGTCAATAATTTCAACGGCGATAGATAAGCCAAGGCCTTGACCGGGCCTTAAGGTATCAACACGTTGCCCCCGCGCAAAAATAAGGTTACGTTGGCTTTCGGGTACACCGGGGCCATCATCATCGACAGTGATCACCAAATGGTCATCCCCAACACGGGCGGTCACTTCGACGAACTCAAGGCAGTACTTACAGGCGTTTTCCATTATGTTGCCCATCACTTCCATAAAGTCATTCGGCTGGCCTAGCCAAGTCACTTCAGGCGAAATATCAACGGTAATCGAGACACCTTTATTTTGATAAACCTTATGTAAGGCGCTAGCAAGGCTATCGAGCAAAGAGGGAACTGAGGATATCTCGCGCAACATAAGGTTATTGTCACCTTGAGCAGAAGCCCGATGCAAGTAATAACCCACTTGTTGAGAAATACGACCAATTTGCTCAAGCATCACAGGCTCTGCTTGCTCAATCGTCATCTGTTTACCTGTTCTTAGTGAACGCAAAGTGGACTGTAAAACGGCAAGAGGAGTTTTTAGGCTATGGGTTAAATCAGAAAGCGTGGTGCGATATTTGCTATAACGCTTACGCTCGTTAGTCAGCAAATTATTTAAGTTTCGAACCAAGCCACGCAACTCATAAGGTGGATTTTCATCCAACATCTCGCGTTCACCTTTTTCTAGGCTACTAATTTGTGAAACGAGCGATTTAATGGGGCGCAAGCTCCAATAAGCGGCGAGCCAAAGTAGAGGGATCACTAAAATAAGATTAGCAAGCAGTACATAGCCAAACCATTCCCAGACTAACCCC
The DNA here is from genome assembly GCF_028477825.1 of Providencia sp. PROV267. Classification (NCBI taxonomy): domain Bacteria; kingdom Pseudomonadati; phylum Pseudomonadota; class Gammaproteobacteria; order Enterobacterales; family Morganellaceae; genus Providencia; species Providencia sp. PROV267. Next base: position 135,726 of record NZ_JAMPLX010000002.1, read on the forward strand.
GTTTTTTGTAAGTCCTGAGGCAATGTATCAACGACCACAATAGTCAGCGGTGGGAGATTTTCTGTCGCACCATATTGATTGACGGACACTGAGTGGGTTAGCGGCTCGTCATTATGGTTCATATCATCAAGTTTACTGTTAAATTCAGGGTTGTTTTGTAACAATAGGCGAGTTTCACCGATATCAGTGTCAATTTCATACAACCCTTCTTTTTTTAACCAATCACGGCGAATGAGGTTTTCGACGTTAGGCATTTCCCGTTGGCGCCATAGGACCTGCCCGTTTTCATTGTATATTATGATTAACGTTGGATTATTTAAGGTGAAATTAGGCGGCACGCGAATATCAATTTTGTTATTTTGCCACTGCACTAAACTATAAATAAGATTGCTTTGGCTACGTAACAAGGTATAGGTCGTTTTATCAAAACTAATTAAATAGCCTAATATGGCGACAATACCATAGGAGAGCGTTAGGGCGAGGATCACCGCTGAGGTCGCACACAAAAAGCGTGCCCTCAGGGATAAAGGCTTAAATTTAAATTTCTTTAGCCGCATATTAGCCATTCACATCAAAACGATAGCCTTGCCCACGGACAGTCACTATCACGTCATTAGCATGAAACTGCTGTATTTTTTTACGTAAACGGCCCATTAACACATCAATTGTATGGCTTTCACGTAGCTCAGCATCAGGGTAGAGCTGGCGCATCAACGAATCTTTGCTAACCACTTTCCCATTGTTACGTAGCAAAGTTTCAATAATCGTGTATTCAAAAGCGGTTAATTTAACGGGTTCACCATTTACCGTGAACTCTTTTCTTGATAAATCAATGACGAAGCCATCTAATTCTAATACCTGAGAGGCGAGGCCACTATTTCTGCGCATCAGAGCTTGCATACGTGCAACCAGCTCTTCAAGATGAAAAGGCTTAGTAACATAATCATCTGCACCACTATTGAGCGCTTGGACCTTTTCTTGCCAACTTTCACGTGCAGTTAGTACCAGTACAGGAATGTTGATTTGTGTACTGCGCCAGCGCTTGATCATAGATAAACCATCTTCATCAGGTAACCCTAGGTCGACCATCGCAATATCGGGACAGCTTTCACGTAAAAAATAGTCAGCTTCTTTAGCGTCTTCGGCTGCATCGACTTGATGACCAAGCTCTTTGAGTTGAACCGTTAGGTGGTGACGAAGAAGAGCATTGTCTTCAACGATAAGAATACGCATCTAAAACCTCACATTAAAAAGAGAGAATTGCTCGATATTATTGCAACAAGAATAGCATTAGAAGCTCTATGGTAAAAAGATAAGCGCTTTACAACAAGTGATTAAGTAAACCAAAGGCAAACAAACCCAAGATATGGGCAGAAACAGTAAAAGTAGGCGGGATATTTCCTGCCTACTTTTGCTTAGAGAGAGGACTTAAAAAGGTGAAAATTATTTTAACTCATCAATAAAAGTGACAGCGTAACCAATGTAATTAGCTGGCGTCATCCCTTTCAAGCGCGTTTTTTCTTCTTCTGGAAGGGCAAGTCCGTCGATAAATTGCTGCATGCCTTCAGCCGTGACGCGTTTACCGCGAGTAAGCTCTTTAAGCTTCTCATAAGGTTTTTCAATGCCATAACGGCGCATAACGGTCTGAATAGGCTCAGCAAGTACTTCCCAGTTTTGGTCTAATTCATCGAGCAGGTGTTGCTCATTAACTTCTAATTTATTTAAACCTTTTAGGGTAGATTGATAAGCGATTAGCGAATAGCCAAGACCAACCCCCAGATTACGCAATACAGTCGAGTCAGTCAGGTCACGTTGCCAACGTGAAACCGGCAGTTTGCTCGCTAAATGGCCCAATACTGCATTCGCTAAACCTAAGTTACCCTCTGAGTTCTCAAAATCAATAGGGTTAACCTTATGTGGCATGGTTGAAGAACCAATTTCACCAGCAATGGTTTTTTGTTTGAAGTGATTCAGTGCAATGTAGCCCCAGATATCACGGTCAAAATCTAACACAATGGTATTAAAGCGTGCGACACAATCGAACAGCTCGGCAATATAATCATGCGGCTCGATTTGCGTGGTGAATGGGTTCCAAGTAATATCTAAAGAAGTGACAAATGTTTCGCTAAACTCGTGCCAGTTAACTTCTGGGTAAGCTGCGATATGCGCATTATAGTTACCAACCGCACCATTAATTTTACCTAAGATCTCAACTTGCTCTAACTGACGGTATTGGCGCTCCATACGGTAAGCAACGTTCGCAAACTCTTTACCGATTGTTGACGGTGTTGCCGGTTGACCATGGGTACGTGACAGCAAAGGTAGGTGACGATATTCCTGAGCCATTGCTTTAACTTTGTCAATAATTTGACGCCATTGTGGCAGTAGCACTTCTTCTCGCGCTGTTTTTAGCATCAGCGCATGAGATAAGTTGTTAATGTCTTCAGAAGTACAGGCAAAGTGAATAAATTCAGAAACAGCGTGTAATGCAGGTACCTGCGCCACTTTTTCTTTTAGAAAGTACTCGACGGCTTTCACATCATGGTTAGTTGTACGCTCGATCTCTTTAATGCGCATAGCATCTTTTTCGCTGAAGTTCGCAACAATTGCATCTAGGTAAGCGTTTGCGTCATCATCAAATGATGGAACTTCTTTGATTTGAGCGGTTGCCGCCAGTTTTTGTAGCCAGCGAACTTCAACTTGCACGCGAAATTTCAGTAAGCCAAACTCACTAAAAATAGTGCGTAGTGCGCTGACTTTATCACCGTAACGGCCGTCAATCGGGGATACAGCGGTCAGTGAGGATAATTCCATTGGTAGCAACTCCAAATTTTAAAAGTGAGACAGAATTTCTTTCGCCTGATTACTCAGACGGCTTCGGGAAAACATTAATTGCAGACGACTTCCCCCAACTTGCTGCCAGAGTACAGCACTACGGATACCACTGAGCAAAAGTGTTCTGACTTTCGCTTGAACCAGTGAATTTTTTAAAATATCAGGGGAGCCAGTCACTTGAATCCGAGGGCCTAGTGGACTAATTACATCCACGTAGATCCCCGCTAATGCGTTAAAAACACCGTCAGACATAGGGTCAAAATAGCTTGCTTGACGCTCAAACTGTTCGATTCGTTGCCCGAGCTTATCCATAGCTTGTTGATTCTTATTGAGGCGGCGTTCTAGTACGATAATACTGAGCATATAGCGGGTCACTTCAGCGGATAATGCGCTTGCGTTATTGCCGCCAGATAGCATGCCAAGCATCGCACCAAGACCTGTTTTTAGGTTGACAGGGTCATTCCCATAAACATCGATGGTGGAAGATGGATTCATGTTGGTTAAGCTATTGACCATGACTTCAAGATCATGGTCGTTACAACTACCTTCTTGTGCAAGTTTTTGAACCATGTAACTGGCTTGGCAGATGCCCGCGAGCGCAAGTGTAATATCGCGATAATTTTTAGCCACAACTACTCCTGAATACGAGATTCGATAATACCGCCACCTAGACACACTTCATCAAGGTAAAATACGGCTGATTGACCTGGAGTCACTGCTGCAACAGGGTAATCAAAAATAACTTCAACTTTCCCGTCATTAAGTGGCGTGACAGTACAGGGGATGTCAGCTTGACGATAGCGGGTTTTGACAGCACAACGTAATGTTTGTGTTAAAGGCTCTCTGTCGACCCAATCTAATTGTTGGGCGATCAAACCTGTTGACATCAGACGAGGATGTTCATGCCCTTGTGCAACAATTAGGCGATTATTTTCAACGTCTTTATCGACAACGTACCAAGGTTCATCCGAGCCTTCTTTCATACCACCAATACCCAGCCCTTTACGTTGGCCTAGCGTGTGGTACATCAAACCTTCGTGTTGACCAATGGTTTCACCATCAACGGTCACAATAGGGCCTGGTTGTGCAGGTAAATAGCGCCCAAGGAAATCACGGAATTTACGCTCACCAATAAAGCAAATCCCCGTAGAGTCTTTTTTCTTTGCGGTGACTAAACCGACTTCTTCTGCAATACGGCGGACTTCTGGTTTCTCTAATTCACCAACAGGGAATAGGCTTTTAGCAATTTGCGCATAGCTGAGGGTATAGAGAAAATAGCTTTGGTCTTTATTGTTATCTAAGCCTCGAAGCAATTGGCTTTTACCATTCACATCGCGGCGGCGCACATAATGGCCCGTTGCGATATAGTCGGCACCGAGATCTTCTGCGGCAAATTCAAGGAAGGCTTTGAATTTGATCTCTTTGTTACACAAAATATCAGGGTTTGGCGTACGGCCTGCTTTGTACTCGGACAAAAAGTGTTCAAACACATTATCCCAATATTCTGCTGCAAAATTAATGGTATGAAGTTCAATGCCTAATTTATCGCAAACAGATTGTGCATCAGCAAGATCGGTCGCGGCGGAACAATACTCTTCGTCATCATCCTCTTCCCAGTTTTTCATGAACAGACCAACAACCTGATACCCTTGCTGTTGAAGCAAATAAGCTGAAACGGATGAGTCTACACCTCCGGACATACCGACGATGACTTTTTTTTGGCTGTTATCTGACATGGAATACTCTCACTGCGGAAAAATTAAGCCCCATACTTTACCATGTTGTACCCTTGTTACGCCAGCGTTAGCAGGGGGAATATTCTAATCATGATTTCTGCTCGAAATGGGTATTGGCATACCCGCAAACGATAAGTATCTGTTAGCGCTTAGAGCCAGCCGTGTTGTGACACAACGTGAATCAGCCAAAGTGCTCCCCAAATGCGGATAACACATCAAGTGGATATTGGGTGCCTTCGAGAAAACAACGTATGCTTTCGGCGACAAGCGGTGAACGCAAGCAATCACTGTTCAAAATATCTTGCGCGTTCACCCAATGGCAGCAAGTGATATCGCTATCTTGTGGCTGGGTATCACAACGCTCAGGCAGTTCCAATGCAAAGAGAAAGCGAATAAAGGGGGTGTTATCGGGAGCTATCCATTGGTGAATTTTAAGCAGTTTTTGCGGTCGCCCTTTAATGCCCGTTTCTTCGAATAATTCACGTTCAGCAGCGGCTAATAGTGTTTCATCTGCTTCTAGGTGACCTGCGGGTTGGTTCCACGTCGGTTTGCCATTAACCCATTCTTCAACAACCAAAAACTTATCCTTCGCATGGACAATCGTTGCGACAGTAACATGAGGTTTAAACAAGAGTGATCTCCTTCCATTCACCAGGTGCTAAATTATTAAGAGTATACTCACCAATTTGATAGCGAATTAGCCGCAAAGTCGGATAACCAATATGCGCCGTCATGCGCCTAACTTGACGATTTCTTCCTTCACTAAGTGTGATTTTTAGCCAGCTAGTCGGGATGTTCTTACGTTCACGAATTGGTGGGGTTCTCGGCCATAACCAATCAGGTTCATTGACTCGTTCTATACCAGCAGGGCGTGTCGGACCATCTTTAAGAGTCAGACCTTGGCGAAATTTCACAAGAGCCGCGTCATCAGGGATACCTTCAACTTGCGCATAATAGACTTTATTAGTGTTTTTTTGCGGTTGTGTTAAACGCGCTTGTAATTTCCCATCATTAGTCAAAATGAGTAATCCTTCGCTGTCACGATCTAACCTGCCAGCCGCATAAACATCGGTTATTGGAATATATTTTTTTAGGGTATCTCGGCCTTGCTCATCGGTAAACTGCGGTAATACATCGAAAGGTTTATTAAATAAGATCACTTTACGCGACGTAAGGGGCTTAGATTGAGTCCGAGATGACAATGAAGAACGAAAATGCTCAGAGGTGGCTTTTGACCCAAACTTGCGCGGCGCTTTCTTACTGGCTGGTGGTCTAGCTTTATAATTCGATGTAGACATGAGAATCCATTTTAACAGATTAACTAAATATTGATAAAAACAGGCCAACAAAATGTTGGCTGAGCTTTCAGTGTAGTTGATTTTTAAGAAAAATGACACAAAAGAGCAAGGAGGGAGATGAGGTTTATTGTCAATCACAAAGAGAAGATAAAAAATGTCATTTAAAGAGGGGCATTTAAAAAAGTTCAAAATGAAAGATATAAAAGTATAAGGAGACGGAGATAGTTTATTATTTATTAAGCTTGAGAATAATTTTTTATATTTAAAGTTGTATCTCTATCTAGAGATGTTAATTTTATACATCTAAGGCGCATGAGCTTATCTTATTGATAAACTTAATAGAAGAATAATAGAGATTATTTTTATCAGTGGTTATTAATTAAAAAAAACAAATAATATAATAAAAAACTTTAAAATCATTAAATCTGTTAAAACCTATTAATTTACAATGATAAATTGCTTTAATAAACCTAGTTTATGTGAGCAAAACGAATTTTTCTTAATAGCATTTAAGATAAACTGCAAATAGTCTCTTTTTTCAACAACTATTCATTTATTCACTAAATCATCGAAGCAACATCTTGGTTACGTAATTTCTTTAAGATTAGACTTTTATCGTACCTTGTTGATTTAATGGGAAATGTGTTAACTAAATCAACAAAAAATGTGAGTCAGTTAGTACGTTTAATGCGATCCGCATAAAACCTTGAACGACTAACCATTGGCGTTAGAGAAAGTTTGAAGTAGTATTGACAGGTCTCTTACAAAAAATTAACAAGCAAATGCGCAAGTGAAAGGAGAGGTTAATGGAAAGCAAAGTAGTAGTTCCGGCAGAAGGCGCTAAAATTACCATTGATGCTAAAGGCAAACTGAATGTTCCGAACAACCCGATCATTCCTTACATCGAAGGTGATGGTATTGGTGTTGATGTGACGCCAGCGATGTTGAAAGTGGTTGATGCAGCAGTTAAAAAAGCCTACAACGGCGAGCGCAAGATTTCTTGGATGGAAATCTATACCGGCGAAAAATCTACTCAAGTTTATGGTAAAGATGTTTGGTTACCGCAAGAAACTCTCGATTTAATCCGTGATTACCGTGTTTCAATTAAAGGCCCTCTGACAACCCCAGTTGGCGGTGGTATTCGTTCTTTGAACGTAGCGCTACGTCAACAACTCGACCTCTATATCTGTCTACGCCCTGTGCGTTACTATAAAGGTACGCCAAGTCCTGTTAAGCAACCTGAACTCACTGATATGGTTATCTTCCGCGAAAACTCAGAAGATATCTATGCGGGTATTGAATGGAAAGCAGGTAGCGCAGAAGCAGATAAAGTCATTAATTTCCTGAAAAATGAAATGGGTGTAACTAAGATCCGTTTCCCAGAAAATTGTGGTATTGGCGTTAAACCTTGCTCAGAAGAAGGAACAAAACGTCTAGTTCGTGCTGCGATTGAATATGCTATCGATAACGGTCGTGATTCAGTGACTTTGGTTCATAAAGGCAACATTATGAAGTTCACTGAAGGTGCCTTTAAAGATTGGGGTTACCAACTGGCATTAGAAGAGTTCGGTGGTGAGCTACTTGATGGCGGCCCATGGGTGAAAATTAAGAATCCAAAAAATGGCAAAGACATCATTATCAAAGATGTGATTGCTGATGCGTTCTTACAACAAATTCTTCTGCGCCCAGCGGAATATGATGTTATCGCATGTATGAACCTAAATGGTGACTATATTTCTGATGCATTGGCGGCACAAGTTGGTGGTATCGGTATCGCTCCAGGTGCAAACATTGGTTCAGAATGTGCACTGTTTGAAGCAACACATGGTACAGCACCTAAGTATGCAGGTCAGGATAAAGTGAACCCAGGTTCAATTATTCTTTCCGCAGAGATGATGTTACGTCACATGGGCTGGACAGAAGCGGCTGACCTAATCGTTAAAGGTATGGAAGGCGCAATCGAAGCTAAGACCGTAACTTATGACTTCGAACGTCTGATGGACGGCGCTAAACTACTGAAATGTAGCGAGTTCGGCGACGCAATTATTAGCCATATGTAATTTGTTGCGTAATATAATTAATAACGGGAGCGTAATGGCTCCCGTTTTTTGTTGTCTTAAATTAATTTGATTGTTCTTTTTGGGTTACCTGCCTTAAGGTAGGTATTATATTATTTCTACCATAATTAATTTACCAAAAGACAAAAGTGATAGACCTAGTATTGAAGAGCTTAGAAAAAAATATATGGGGAAGATATAAAAATATTTGTTGGTTTGTATTGGTATAAAAGTAATACAATAACATATTAATAACAGGAGTTTTATGGATGGGCTAATTGTTATTACATTCTCAATCATTATCGGTTTTATTGCTCTGGTCCTTATCCTTCCGGTTATTATTTTGTCACTGTTTGATAGAAGCAGGGAAGCAAAGAAGCACTCAGTAACAAAGTATCAACGTGAAATGGAGAAAATAGAGAAGCCAGAGGTAATAGCGAAACAGATTGATAATGAAGAAAGGATGACCTTGATAATTTTTAGTATAATCATTCTTATCGTATTGGTAGTAATAATTTATATTCTCTTTTGCTACAGATAACCCGCTTCTTAAGGCGAATTGCTCGGGAAATGTAGCTGATTATCGTGAGCAACAGCGATAAAAATGACGGGATCATTTAGACATGCTAGAAATATGATGGATGTTTTTAGTTAGGGTTTAGTGTTTGTGCAGAATTTTGCTATTATTGTTACCTATCGTATTTTGAGCTAAAAGTGGAGGGAAAATGTTATCCATCCAGACAGAGAGAATGCCCTTCTGATTAAAGTCATTTAGTAAATAAAAATTCAGAAGGGATATGTTATGAACTATACAAAATTTGATGTAAAAAATTGGGTTCGCCGTGAGCATTTTGAGTTTTATCGGCATCGTTTACCATGTGGTTTTAGCTTAACAAGCAAAATTGATATCACGACGTTAAAAAAGTCATTGGATGATTCAGCGTATAAGTTTTATCCGGTAATGATCTATCTGATTGCTCAGGCCGTGAATCAATTTGATGAGTTGAGAATGGCGATAAAAGATGATGAATTGATCGTATGGGATTCAGTCGACCCACAATTCACCGTATTCCATCAAGAAACAGAGACATTTTCAGCACTGAGTTGCCCATACTCATCCGATATTGATCAATTTATGGTGAATTATTTATCGGTAATGGAACGTTATAAAAGTGATACCAAGTTATTTCCTCAAGGGGTAACACCAGAAAATCATTTAAATATTTCAGCATTACCTTGGGTTAATTTTGATAGCTTTAATTTAAATGTTGCTAATTTTACCGATTATTTTGCACCCATTATAACAATGGCAAAATATCAGCAAGAAGGGGATAGACTGTTATTGCCGCTCTCAGTACAGGTTCATCATGCAGTTTGTGATGGCTTCCATGTTGCACGCTTTATTAATCGGCTACAAGAGTTGTGTAACAGTAAATTAAAATAAGCTCAGGTTAAATTAAAGGGTTTCATATCTAGTGAAGCCCTGTTTTATTATATTTTGAGTTAACTTATCTTCAATGGCGGTTATAGAACCGACTGTTTACCCTCAAATAAATGTGTGAGCCGAATTATTATATCATCCTTCCGCAAAAGGCTAAAAACCATAAACAATAAAATATTTTTTGTCGGCTTTTGTTCGCACTTTTTATCTGTTTCTAGGCATTTTATGATAATTTTTTAAAGGTAAGCTTGAAATAATACGTCGATGCCAAGATATCTATCAAATCATGATATATAAATTAAATGGGATGAAGAATGAATAAGATAAAATTTGTTGAACAAGCTCTAACGGATGTGCTTGGCAAAGAGATTGGTTCAGTGGAAGTGATTGAACAATATTTTTCGCCAAACTACATACAAATTGTCGACGGTAAAAAAATTAATTATGAAGAATTTGTTGCGCATCTTAAGGTATTAAAAGAGGCCACGAATAATATTAGTATTACCATAAAATCCATTGCCGAAGGGCAAGACTGTGTACATACCCAACATATTGCACATGCTGAGAAAAAGAGCGGCGATGTCAGTGAATTTGAAGTATTTGCCTGCTTCCATTTATCTGAAGGGAAAATCGTGCGTTGTGAAGAATTAACACGCATGATTGCTGGTGAAAAAGCAGATGGTGACCTTGGCTCTCGAGTTTAATTATAGCACTATCATTAAATTGCTAAAAACATTGAAAATAAGTCAATCATGTTAACGCCATGTTGCAATGGTGACTTTTTTACTGTTATTTCGCTGAAAAACATAAAGAGTGACGAAAAAGATTTTTATCGTCACTCAATTTAATTTGATTATGAAGGGTAAGTTAACACTAATCCAACGCCAACTTCTTTAATGGCTGCAAACTTGGAAAGATGAATTTTAGCCGCTAAATCCGTACAATGGCAGGGATGTATTTGATCGACATTAAGTTGGCTAAAATAGTGCCCAGTTTGATTTAAAACCTCATCAGAGGCTTCTTGTAAATGGAAACCACCGATGACTGTCACTATCTTATCTATTTTTGTCACTTGTTTTGCATATTCAACAATATTGCAAATACCTGAATGCGAACATCCGGTAACTATAATCAACCCTTCCGTGGTTTTTATTGCCAATGCACTATCGTCCCAAACATAGTCATCAATAGTTTGATGGTCTGCATTAATCGTCGTTCCAATAGGTTCTTTCCCTTCAAAAGTATTATTTCTCGGGATCTGCCCTAAGAATATAACATTGTCGGAAAGGTAAAACGGCTTATCTGTTTCATAGTTATCAAAATAAGCCTTTAATACATCTTTGGGGATATTGGCACCAATCACTTTGGTGTCAAATTGCTTTGGAAGAAGTGCATCTGGATGGTAAATCAAGCGGATCTTTTGTGGAAAATAGCAATTACGTCTATCGTAGTACTGTATTAAATGATTTAGTCCCCATGTATGGTCGTTATGTCCGTGAGACAGGGCTAAATCAGTGATCGTAGCAAGGTCTATCCCTAATGTGTGTGCGTTATCGATAAAAATATCGGAGTAACCAGTGTCAAAAAGAATTTTATGGCCATCAGCTTCGATATGGTAGCAAACACCTGGCTCACCACAAAAGTAGCTATCGATAAGGGTATTGTTATCAACAAGTACAGATATTTTTATTGTCATTTTTACTCATTATTTAATTGGTGAATAGCTAATTAGTCTTACTGTTATATCAGACAAAAAGCAATGAATATCCAATTAAAAATGCTTTTCTAGACAGTCGTAAAGGCAGTTACTGAGTAACTACCTTGTTTGGACGAGTATGGCTTATTCTTGGTTATGCGATTTGGTTGGCGTAGAGGTAGGTTCAATGTGAAAGGTCGCAATGATCTCCTCAAGTAATTCAGACTGAGTTTTTAAGGATTGTAATGAACCTTGCAATTCTTTCGTCATTGCCGCATTCGCTTGGGTGGTGTTATCGAGTTCATTAATTGCAATATGGATTTGTCCAACACCATGAGTCTGCTCATTAGACGCATGCGAGATGTTCTGTATCATTTCATTAATATTAGCGGTACTTCTTGCGATAGCCACAATATTATCGTTAGCATCAGCGGCTAATTGGAAGCAGTGATGAATTTTTTCATTTGAATTATCAATCAGCACTTTGATTTCTTTAGATGCTTGATTACAGCTCATCGACAGCTCACGTACCTCATTTGCAACAACAGCAAAACCTTTGCCATGCTCGCCAACTCGGGCGGCCTCTACTGCGGCATTTAAAGCCAATAAATTAGTTTGAAAGGCAATATTATCAATGGTTGATGTGATTTTGCTGATCTCTTTAGAGAAATCGACGATATCATCCATGTTCTCAACGACGTCAGAAATAAGTTCACTACTCTTATCAATAGTAATGCCGTTCTGTGCCATTAGTTGGCAGGATTCATGAGTATGGGCGCTATTAAGTTTAAAGGATGAATCTAATTCCTCTATACTTGCAGCCGTTTCCACAATAGCAGCAGCTTGTTGATCTGCACGAATAGATAGGTCCTGATTCATTTGAGTGATATCACCGATCTCATCTTTGATAGTATGGGTATTAGAATAGATATTTTTGACGATATTAATTAACTTACTCTGCATATTCGAAACATGCTGTTTCAACAGTTTAATTTCTGCTAACCCTTTATTGTCAAAATGATGGTGAAGGACCCCTTGACTGACTTTTTCTATGCCATCAATGACTTGATTAAGAGGGCGAATAAATAAATGTTGTAGAACTAAACGTACGAGTAAGGTTACCAATGTTAGGCTAATGATCACCGCGATAATACCAATCAGACTTTTGCGATACAATTCTTCGCTTGCCGCGGTGATATCATGATAACCCTGATTTAACTGCTGATGATAATAATTGAAATTTTGTTCGAAAGTATCTTGAAAACCTTGTGTAGGTTGATTTAAGAATTCATAAGTTTTTCCTTGAACTAAAAATAGAGATAGTTCCATTAACGCTGAATGTAATTGAGTATAGCTTTGTTGTAACTCATTAAATGCTAATTCGTTTTTATTTTGTGTTAATTCTGTAAAAGTTGCCCATTGTGATTCGGTTTTATTCATCTTCTCCTGAAATTGTTGAACTAAACTATCAATATCAGTATTAGCAGTTTGCATTTTGTTTATCACTAACAAATGTCTTGAGCTGGCTCTATTTAAGGTATTTCGAGCCTGTAAAAGAGATTGCCATGTATCATTTAGTGCAGACTGCTCTTGATAAATATCATCTAGTCTTTCCAGTGCCGTTTGATAATTTTTAAGATAACTAAAAAATAACCAACATGAAGAGAGTAATAGTAGGATCAGTAATCCAGATAATATCCAAATGAGAGTTGTTGTTTTAAGACCTGAAAATGAGAACCGGGAAAAAGGGGAATCAGTTTTTTGTGAAGTCGCGAACATCATTATTATTTCCTTACATACTGTCGGTAACATGTTTCAACACGTACAAATAAACGACTTATTTGATATAAGGTGATGATCAAATCGCTAAGTGATTTGCTACACACCTTATGGTGGTCATACAGAAGTCAGGTGTAGGTATTCCCTAATGGTATCGGCAGGAAATGCGTATACTTTATATTCAAACTGAATGCTAACCGAAATATAACGAGGGCTTAATCGAGGGAATTGAAATTAACTTATTGTTTCATAATGATTATTTTTTGGCGGCACAGCAATATACCTAAGCAAAAAAATAACTGATTACTTTTTTATATTTAGAGATAATATAACTGTTAATGTTATTAAATAATAAGATACCACTATGCTTTCATTGTTCTTAAAGTGTTCATTAGGGGCATTAGCCGTTTTAATTATTGCTTTACTATCAAAAAGTAAGACATTTTATATAGCAGGTTTAGTACCTTTGTTCCCAACATTTGCCTTGATCGCCCATGTGATCATTGTTCAAGAGCAGGGAGCATTAGCACTACGTAAGACAGCATTATTTGGTATATGGTCATTAATTCCATATCTATTGTATTTACTGACAGTCTATTGGCTCGCCACAAAATTTTCAGCGTGGTTTTGTTTAGGGTCTGCGACGGTTGTCTGGTGTCTCTCAGCGGCGATATTGATCTACCTCTGGAGAATGTATCAATAATTCACAAAAGACAGTGTTATATGTCTACTTATCAGGAATAATTATTTTTTAATGTAAATAATTCATTCTGCACTCACTTATTTGTCGCATTTTGTTACAATTTCAATATAGTAATTAGGTACGTTTTATAAAAAATCGCTGTGGTAAAAATGTTATTAAGAAGCCTAGTTCTGTTGCTTATGGTTGGTGGTGCTTATATTGCGGGTATTATGACGAATATCGCTCAAGTATCAGAATTCGACACTAAAAAGAAAATTGAAAACTCAGTAGAAGATTTTCTCGCTTACCCAACGGCGGCTAAGTATCGAAATGTTAATTACCATGTGCTGAATAAAACCCAGGATGGTGAAGAAACGGGTTATTATTGTGGTGAAGTATTTGGGTTTAAAAATGAGTTACCCTATGGCTTTAAACGGTTTATCGTGCGCTCCCATAAAAATGCGTCAGGTAACACGATGGTATCCATTCCTTTTGTTGAAGAAATTGATGACATTATCCCAATAGAACAATTTGAATTTGTATGGGAAAAATATTGCCAGCCAAACAAGCAGGCTGATTTATCAAAAAATCAGCCTTCATCATTTCTAAATGACTAGGCGGTTTTAATCGCAAATGTCGCTAAAAAAGTCGGCAGGTAATGGTCAATAACAAATCGAGGGTTAGGTTGCCAATCTTCATAAAACCCAGCGAGCTGAAAACCGGCCTTTATTTGTCCACCAATTAAATCGGTTAATGAATGACCAAAAACAAAAGCTTCTTGATTTTGCTGTTTCAAGTGGATTTGTTCCTGGGTTAATGCCTCTATTTCAGAAAAAGGCATTTTATAAGTCGGCTTAATTATTTGTTGCTCCTTATATTGTGGGTCACGGTCACCGACAAAAACGATTGGGTTAAAAAAGCTAGATAGTAGTCTGCCATGTGTATTTAAAACACGATGACATTCACGCCAAACAGGATTTACATCCGGTATATAAAGATTAGAAATAGGGTAGAAAATGAGATCAAAGTGGTTATCTGGAAATACGTGTAGATCTCGCATATCACCTTGAATAGTTTCTAGTTTTAAATTCTCACGAATAGCAACTTGTCTATCTTGTTCTAATTGTTTATCTGATAGGTCAAAAACAGTGACATCAGCACCAGCAGCAGATAAAACAGGGGCTTGTTGCCCTCCTGCTGAGGCTAGACATAGAATTTTTTTCCCTTTTATATCGCCAAGCCACGCTTTAGGTAATGGTGAAGGCGTCAAATGAACTTGCCATTCACCTTGTTTTGCTTTTGCAATGGTCGGAGAGTCAACGGGAATTGACCAAGGCTGTTGCAGTAAAGCTTGCTTATCCCATGCTTTTTGATTAGCGGCTAAAAAATCAGTCATAAAAAGAACTCCTCAAAACATTATTTTACTAATGTAACGTAAGAAACGAGGAATGAAAACAAAAATGTACTGCTTGGTACATTTAATGGGGTATTGTGGAAAATGGAACTGTAGCGCTATGATGGTTTATGGTTTAACTAAATAGTAGAGAATATGCTCGAAGGTAAATTCAGCAATTTTCTGCATACCTAATTTCTGATGTGCTTTTAAAGAGCGTATGTTACTACTATTAATAAATGCGACGGGTTGACCGGTCTGTTTAGCACATATCGTGTCATACAGGGATTTAAGAATACTTTTCCCTCGATATGCAGTATCAATACATACGGGACCGTAAAACCAATTATTTTCTATAATGGGGGCAAAGTGTTGGGTGATATATTGCGCCAATGCAGGGAGGGCTTTAGCGAGAGGGCTAAAACTAAAAACGACGCCAACAATATGTTCATTTTCATAGGCTACAACGGTATGACTTGCGCTAGCAAACATCCCTTTAACTTTACCTAAAGGGTACTCACCTAATAACCCACCACCTTGTGATTGTGCGTTAATTTGCAACAATTGGGCAACTTTTTCACAATCCGTTATTTCCATTAATCGGTACTGGATCATAATACGATTCCTCAAAATCTCTTCATTTATTGATGAATATAGCAGGTGGTTTTACCAATAAGGATCCGCAGTGTCGATAGTGAGAGTGAAAAATAAATTCTAATGAATTTTATTTGTTTTGATCTCATAATGGTCAAAATTATCTGCTCAACGTTAACCAAAATGCTTGCTAAATCTTATCCTATTTTATTATTAGTGATTTCGAATGTTTTTATGATGTTTGCATGGTATGGACACTTAAAGTTTACAGATAAGCCACTGTATAGCATCATTTTTTTCAGTTGGTTAATTGCATTTGTAGAATATTGCTTTGCGGTTCCAGCCAATCGGCTAGGGCATCAATATTATAGTGCAGCTGAATTAAAAACGATGCAGGAAGTTATCACACTTTGTGTCTTTGTGGTGTTTTCTGTGCTTTATCTTGGGGAGAGTATTTCGATAAACCATATTATTGGCTTTATTTTGATCTTTGCGGGCGCCTTTTTTATCTTCAAAGGCCCATTTTAAGGGCTTAAATATGTCTCTCCCCTGTCTTAAATATAGGGGAGAGACGAGCGACTATACCCAACCTTTCTCGCGGAACTGTTTTAATACAATAACAAATTGCTCCATCTCTTCGGGGGTACCTAGCGTTAAACGGCTCCAACCCATTGCTGGTGGAAATTCACGTCCAACCATAATGTGCGCATCGGCCATTCTTTTTTGGTATGTTTTGACATCACCTTTAACTTTATGAAAGATAAAATTCGCTTGTGAAGGGGCATAGGTAATACCGAGTTCATCTAATGCGGTTTCAACGATTTTTCTAGATAAGTTATTGGATTTCAGACTATATGCAATAAATGATTTATCCTGCAAAGAAGCAAGAGCGGCAACGGCGCCAGCCGTATTGGTATTATCTAAAGGTAAAAACGCATCAATGGCAGCAATAACTTCAGGGGTTGCGATACCGTAACCAACACGCAGTCCTGCTAACGCAAAAATTTTTGAAAAGGTGCGAGTGACAACAAGGTTATTTTTACCCTGTTTCACAAGCTCAATGGCACTGATAAATTTCGGGTCTTCAACGAATTCAGCGTAGGCTTCGTCTACGATGAAAAATTGTTTATCTGAAGATTTATGCATCCATTCGCTTAATTCGCTTGCTGGTGTGATCATCGCCGTTGGGTTATTTGGGTTACAAATATAAATGATTGATAACCCATCAAATTCATCAGCAAGTTGTTCCATTTTTTTTAGGTCGAATGACAAATCTTCTTTTAACGGAACTTTAGTGATTTTACCTGCAAATGATTGAGTATATAACTCGGCGTAATTGAATGTTGGGTCGGGCGTAATAAGTTGAAGTCCTTGATTTTGTTGGCGTGCTTTTGCTGCTAGCATCGCAACGGCAGCTTGGATGGTTTCTGAAGAGCCATTTCCCAATGTGACATGCTTGTCGGTCAAGGGATAGTGTTTACCTAGTGCTGCAATTAGGTCAGCTCTAGCATCATCAGGATAGCGGAATGAACCGGGTAGAGCGGCAATAACGGCATCTTTTGCTTTTGGCGACATGCCGAGTGAATTTTCATTAAAATTAAGCAGCAAAGGGTGTTGCGCATCAAGCAAAAATTGCGTTTTTGTTTCCGCAACAGCTTGATTGAAAAGAGAGTTTACAGCTAATCCGCCCATAATGGCTGAGCTTGTTTTTAGAAAAGAACGACGATCCATGGTGTTTCCTTGCAAAAAAATAGTAATCATTAGATTACTGAAAATAGATTTGTTGTAAATAATTATTTATCACAAGTGATTATTTATTCATTTTGTTAAGATCGGACTTTAAGCAAAATACAGGTTAATTATTACTTTAATATATTGATAAATATAAATAATCACTCAGAATTTATGGTTTGTTGTGATAAAAAATTTCTTTTCATACATCAATGGTTGTATAATGAATTACATATCGAGGGTTGTATAATAATTTGGATGATAAAATGAAGTTATTTATGTTTTATGTTGGTGGCAATGCAGGGAAGTCAAATATAGAAGTTCATGATATTCAATTCGTTGTAGCCGAAAAACCGACAGATGCTTGGCCTGCATTGCGGGAAGCTTGGTTTGGCGATAAGGATAAGATCCATATCGACGGCTATGCAACGATTAATTGGGTGGGTGGATTTAAAATCGAACTACATCAGGAGCCTTCTTTAACGACACAGCGGCTATACTTTATTAATGTTGGAGGGTATCAGCCATCTACTCTGGCCGAACTGCATGAGTTTGATCTATTCGTTGCTGAATCGGCGGCGGAAGCAAAGCAAAAAGCGATTAATGCATTATTAGTTAATTGCCAACAGCAGCATAAAGACAATTTAAAGGATGTTGATGATTGTCTCTTATTGGATCAAATTGGCAATTATTATATTCACCTTATCCCTCAGCCAGACGGTGAGCATTTTAAGCCTGAATGGCAAGGCTATCAGCCTATCGGTATATGATTTTTATCTCGTAGGTAGTTTGATGATGTGAGTTGTAGGGCAGTGTTAACTGCCCTAATTCGTTTATCGCTGTTGAGGGGTATTATTGTTTGAAATTTCAATAACGGAGACTCGAACAACGTATTGTTTACCACTTTCTCCCTTTGGCGCATCAGCTGCAATTTTTTTCAGGGTCTCATCTGGCTGAGTTGTCTGAATTGACGTTGAATATTGCATTGCTCCATTATGGCGACCATAGTGACGGCCAGAACCGTTGTAGTGACGGTTATTATCACAAGGGCGGTCATTATATTGTTGCTGATTGTGATAACCATTTTTATGCCAAGCACCATCACAATAATTATTATCGTTATATGCGAAAGAAGAAAAGCTAATGGCAAATAAACTTGCTGAAATAAAAAGAGGCTTTAAATAATTCATATTTATACTCCTGTTGGGTACCGACTAATAATTATTTTGGCTCTTTTATTTGTTATTTCAATGTTATTTACCTAAATAAAGAGATATATCATAGTTTCATCACTAACTACTCTTATTTCCTTCACAATGAAAAAAAGTTGTATTGATCTTTAAAATAAAGTAACTATTTTTATTTTTTATAGGCAGTAATACGTAATAAAAATATTGGTATTTTGAATACGCTTCTTCTTTCAATTACAATTAATTGATTTATAAGTGATTTTTATGTTGATTGGCACGGGTTAAATTGGTTATGGCACGCTACCGTTATAGATCAGAGAAAAACTTCGCTAATTTACTCAATGAACTAATTGAAGCGACGGCAATCTCTTTATTATAATCGTCACATAAAACTAACAATCTATCAATAGCGTCTTCTTGCTCGATTGAACATTTATAATCACCTAAAGCATTAATTGCCGCTATTTTTACATCGTTGTTAGTACCATAAGTAAGCTCAACAAGATTTTTTACGATCCTCTCTTTTATTCTATTCCCATATTTAAATGATAATCATTTCTCGATTATAATATTATGAGTGAAATTAGAAAACGTTTTTTTTATTAATGAATAATGAAAAAATATAAAAATTAAATATCAAATTAATGTGATGGAATATTATATTGAATGAAAAATTAATTAAATTGACAATATTATAAGTTAATTAATAAAAGATAAGATATCCTTAATAACGGCTTATAGAACACGCTTGTTGTATTCACCAATAAATCAAATTTTAGCGAACTTGGCTCATTTTGTTCACATAAAACAAGTTAATATCGTTATAATTAGTCTGACTAGCTAAATGCCAAGAAGGATTATGTATTGAAACGAATAAAAACCAAACTGTTTATCGTCATTTTGATTATTATTGCTGGCTTTGTATATCAATATGTTACAGCAATTCATGACTCCGACATTCAAAAAATGGCTCAGCAATTGGTCGAAAATAAACTCGCCTCACAGCAACCAGTGAACTTCAATGACGTTAAGGTTGTTAAGCGGAATCAATACAAAGAAGGTGAAAGTGTAGGCGTATGCGGCACATATCAGGTCGGTAATGATGGTCGTGCACTACTTTTTGTTGCTAATATTGATATTCGTGACGGGCAATTTTCAGGGAAGAATCAGTTATTGTTGAGCGATAACGAGGACATTCAGGCCTCTATCAAGACGATATGCCAAAAAGAGCAACCATAACAGCTCATGAGATAATAGAATGTGCCCAGTTTCGATAGAGACTGGGTACATTTTTATAGATTGATGCTTATTTCGTTTTGTTCAACAGAAGCTCAGTTTGGATTTTGCAAGCGGAGATTGAGTCATTTAGCGATTTCGCGAATTCG
This sequence comes from Providencia sp. PROV267, assembly GCF_028477825.1. Classification (NCBI taxonomy): domain Bacteria; kingdom Pseudomonadati; phylum Pseudomonadota; class Gammaproteobacteria; order Enterobacterales; family Morganellaceae; genus Providencia; species Providencia sp. PROV267. The sequence goes on from NZ_JAMPLX010000002.1 coordinate 155,543, forward strand.
TCCTGGCTCTTAAAGCTACCTTTATTATCGCGGATGGTTTTAATGACAACAGCCAAGTTCTTTTGTAAATCAGCTTCGTTTGTCTCTAATTTAGCGAGATCAACATTTTTACTTTTTAGCTGAGTAAGTGCATCTGCTGCTAATTCGTTGCTGCTTTTATCTGAACGATAGGCATCATTGAGTGTTTGGCCTGTAATATCACAATAATCAATGGCAGTTTGGCTAATATTTAGTGGTTCATTAGCGCCTAGTGCGATAATCGGTGTAAAGCATACAGCAAGTAAAAGACGTTTCATGGCAGTACCTCTAGTTTTACACTAAATGAATTTTAACTTTATCGGATAATAGACAGAGACTATAGCAGAATAGGCCGAAAAGAGGGTGTCCTAAGTATTATTTCGCATTTTGAAACAAAAAAAGAGCCAGTAAAAACACTGGCTGCCATATTGAGCAAAAGCAATGTAAATGAAAATTACGTTATATAATTTATCATACAACGGTAATAAGAAAAGCGGTTTTATGACTAAGATTAGCTTATTTTGTAACAAATATGATCTTGATCAGCAATTGCCATTATGGAGAGATGGAGGAGGAGAGAGTAACCAGCCTTTAATTTAATGAATATAAGTAAAGGCTGGCTAAAACATAGGCGAATAATTATTTTGACCAATGCCCATGATGGAGAACGTCTTCAACTAATTCATGAAGAACGATATGAGCTTCTTTGTCATCATGAAAACCAGAAGTTTCAAATGTAGTTGCTCCAGTATCATGAATAATATAGAGATCGCTACCTGGATAAACTTCTAATACCCTTGCTCTTAGTTCTGAAGCAAATGCGTCATAAAGGCTTTGGGATACAGCATCATCAGAGATTTTAATGGTGATTTTCATTTTTTAACCTTAAATAGGGTTTCGATTTAATTGTAAATTTTATGGTGATGTATAAATAGAAGCAATAATCATTTTTCAATGCTCTTTTTACGATGTTTTTTTAAATGTTCTATTTGCTTGTTTAATAAACAGTTTGAGGGTATTCACCCTTAATATAAGGCGATAAATTTATTGAATAATAAACTGAATATGTTGGTGAAATTAAATTATTCATTTTATTAGTAGAGCAGGAATTATTAATAATAAAGAAATATGTATTTATAAAAGGGAATAATATAAGATTTTGATTATTATATAACCAAGTTGGTGAATAAAGCGATAATATCATAAAATCAAATGATTAACTTTATGAGTTCACTCTTGTTGTGAGTGCAATTTGTTGATTTTAAATCAAAAATATTATCTAGCACACATCTTTATATTAGGTATTTATATAACAAATATCAATCTTAAAATTTAAACTTAAAAAATGTTTTACACGGAAGATAAAAAAATATAGTTTTATGACTCTTTGTTTTGTATTTCATTGTGCACGTTTAGGGATTGGTTTCTTATAATCGAAAGGGTGCTTGGTGAGATGAAACATTACAAAGATTATCATTAATTATACAGCGATCTTTATTTACATATAATAAAGTAAGGGGAATGGTTTGGTAGAAATCGTAAATTATCTAAACGACATTGTTTGGGGGTCGCTCCTCATCTATTTATTACTTGGCGTAGGTGTTTACTTTACACTTCGTACAGGATTTATTCAGTTTCGCCATTTTGGTCATATGTTTGGTGTTTTAAAAAATAGTAATCAAGCCGATAAAGCAGGGATATCGTCTTTTCAAGCATTGTGTACCAGCTTAGCGGCTCGGGTGGGAACAGGGAACTTAACCGGTGTTGCCATTGCGATAACGGCAGGAGGCCCTGGAGCCATTTTTTGGATGTGGGTGGTTGCGATGTTAGGGATGGCAACCTCATTTATTGAATCAACCCTCGCTCAATTGTACAAAACAAAAGATGACCAAGGAAATTATCGAGGCGGTCCTGCCTACTATATGCAAAAAGGGTTAAACCGCCGTTGGATGGGCGTGTTATTTTCCATCTTTTTAATTATTGCATTTGGATTGGTATTCAATGCCGTTCAAGCAAACTCAATTGCACAAGCAACTGCTGTAGCATTTGATTTTAACCCTCTATATGTTGGCATTGCGCTTGTGGTGATGAGTGGTGTTGTTATTTTTGGCGGATTAAAATCAATTGCAAAGGTTGCTGAGCTAATCGTTCCTATTATGGCATTGGCTTATTTACTGCTAGCATTTTGGGTACTTGGACATCATATTGAACGCTTACCTGACGTCTTTATGATGATTATCCGCAACGCTTTTGGGTTACAGGAAGCGGCAGGGGGGGCAATTGGTTACGGTGTTGCTCAAGCGATGACTCAAGGTATCCAGCGCGGGTTATTTTCGAATGAAGCGGGGATGGGGTCTGCACCGAATGCAGCCGCTTCTGCCGCTCCATATCCCCCACATCCTGCTTCACAAGGTTATGTGCAAATGCTGGGTGTTTTTATGGATACGATTGTTATTTGCAGTGCGACGGCGATCATTATTCTCTCGTCTGGTGTACTTGAAAACCCAATGGATAAAATCAGCGGAATTGAATTAACGCAGCAGGCCTTGTCATCTGTTGTGGGAAGTTGGGGTTCAACCTTTATCGCAATCGCAATCTTTTTCTTTGCATTCACTTCAATTATTGCCAACTATGCTTACGCAGAGAGCAATATGATATTCTTAGAAAATAATCACACCGCAGGTTTGCTTATCTTGCGCCTAGCTGCATTAGGCATGGTGATGTTTGGTGCCTTAGCCGAGATGCCATTGATATGGAAAATGGCGGATTTATCGATGGGGCTGATGGCAATTACTAATTTAATTGCCATCTTGCTACTGTCTGGTATCGCGTTTAAATTAACCAAAGATTATAACTTGCAAAGGAAAGCAGGAAAAATTCCTACATTTGATATTGCTCAGCACCCTGAATTAAAAACGCAGGTAGAAGAGGGGATTTGGGATAAGGAAAATGTAGCCCAGTGGGATAAGCAAAAATCTATTTAATCATCATAAAAATAAGAGTCATGTCATTCTGGCTGGCTCTTATTTCCCTCTTATTGACGCCGATGTCAGCTAGCCCATTTTCACTCAATTTAATAAAGGTTATCAATAATACTTGCTTTCTAATAGGCTGAGCTTTAAGGTTTTTCTCATAAATTCAAAACTAACGGTTAAATTGAGTAAACAATGAAATTAGGGCAACATGCAGCAACATTTTATGGCGTAGTCTCTATTTTACTGTGGAGTACGATTGTTGGTTTAGTGCGAAGTGCGAGTGAAAACTTTGGTGCTGTTGGTGGAGCCGCATTAATTTATAGCCTTGGTACTGCCATTCTGGTTGTATTTATGGGGTTTCCCAAAATTCGTGCTTATCCTAAGCGCTACTTAATTTGGGGAACATTACTCTTTGTTAGTTATGAAATGTGTTTTGTATTAGCTCTGGGGTTGGCAAAAGACCGACAACAGGCTATTGAATTAGGGATGGTGAATTATTTATGGCCCAGCTTTACGATAGCATTAGCTGTTTTGTTTAATCGCCAGCGGTTTACTCTATTGCTTGGTATTGGGCTACTGTTAGCATTTGCTGGGTTAATATGGGTCATTTCGGGTGATCAACCTATTTCAGTCGCGGCAATTGCGGATAATATTTCAAGTAACCCATTAAGTTATTTACTCGCTTTTATTGGAGCTGTCCTCTGGGCGTTTTATAGCAATGTGACTAAGCGTATTTCTGGGGGGCATAATGGAATGGTGCTATTTTTTCTACTCACTGCGATAGGGTTATGGATACTTTTTGCGTTTGAACCTAATAAGCAATTTAATATTTCATGGCACAGTATCACATTACTGTTAGTGGCATCCTTAGCAACAGGCGGTGCGAATGCGTTATGGACGCTCGCTGTGATCCGAGGCAATGTCGCTTTATTAGGTACGTTATCTTACTTTACACCTGTCATATCAACGGCGTTTTCGTCAATTCTATTAAGCACTGCGCTGACATTAGGTTTTTGGCAAGGAGTGGTAATGGTAACTCTTGGGTCGATTATCTGCTTTCTTGCAACTCGGCGGCCATCTAAGGTAAAAAGCGCCCAATAAAGTAGGGCGCTATCGTTGGTAATTAATTATGCTTTTTCATCGGTTAATTGCACGGTTTTGTTGCAAAAGAGGTTGCCAACAAACAGTGAAATTATGAAAGCGATAACCCCCGGTATTAACCAGCCCATACCTTGTTCAAATAGTGGTAAGTTTGAAACAAGGAAGCCCTTCACATTATCACTTAGCAACGTCATATTATTTAATGTATCTAATAGGCTCATAAAGACGATAACAGCGATAGTAATACCGTAAGTGACTCTTGGTGCAGCCATATAACGTCTTGCAAATTGCAGGAATACAATGGTGACCGAAGATGGGTAGATCATTAATAGCGCAGGAATAGTCACTCTTAATAATGTGTCTAGGCCGAAAGTAGAGACAATGGTGGTCAGCAATGTGAAAAAGACCACCCAAAAACGGTAACCTAAGCGATGGTGGAAAGTCGCAAAGTAGTCAGCACAAGCACTCGTTACGCCAACAAGGGTTGTCATGCTAGCTAATAAGACAATCCCACACATGATCCATGTGCCAATTGAGCCGAATAATGTATCCACGTAACGTGAGAATATTTGACCACCATTGGTTGCTGTATTGGCTACAAGTTCACTGGTTGCGCCAAGATAGAATAAGCAAATATAGAGTGCAGCGAGTAAGCTAACAGAGATTAAGCCTGCTTTGATGGTAATAAAAGCCACTTGGCGAGGCTGAGTGATATTTTTTGATGCTAAAGCACGAGCGACAATCCCACCAAAGGCCATGGCAGATAGCACGTCCATGGTTTGATAGCCATCAATTACCCCACCAAAAAAGGCATAATCGGCATATTGTTTTACTGGTGCATTAATCGGAGATAATGGCTCTGCCACCACAGCGATCCCGACCACAACCAATAGAATAAGCAAGGCTGGGGTCATAAACTTGCCGATTGCGCTGATCATCGTGCCTTGTTTAAGCATAAAGAACAAAGAGCACACGTTAAAAATCAAGGCAAAGGTAAGGTGTGAGGTGGTGCTTTTTTCAATGAAACCTAATGGAATGAAGCCCATTTCAAAAGCCGTATTTGTCACCCTTGGCATCGCAAAGGTTGAACCTACAATTAAGTATAGCGCCACCCAAAAAATGACAGCAACCCACTTAGGTAAATCCACAGACAGGCGCTCACCACGGCCTTTAACGGCGACGGTAACCAGAGTCATAAAGGGCAGGATAACACCCGTAATAATAAAGCCAAGCGATGTGCTGAACCAATCTGTACCCGATTGGTAGCCTGCCATAGGAGGGAAAATAATGTTTCCTGCGCCTAAAAATAGCGCGAAGACCATCATCCCAAGAATTACCATATCTTTAGTCGAAAACATGTTACTACCTGTTTGTAATGTATATTTTGCAATGAATATTTTAGTATTACAGTATTTTTAAGGGGGCAGATAGTATCAAATTTAGAAAGCTAAGTAAGGTTTTAGTCATCCATTTGGCTTTTGGATGTAGGGAAATAGGGAAGGGAATGGGTAAACAAGCAGTCTGATTCTGTAAGATATGATTAATTGGCAGTGAATATCACTGCCAAAAAGATTATTGTTGGTTAATAAATTTATTTAGCGCAACGGCGACACCGTCTTCGTTATTGGTGGCAGTGACAAATTTTGCAATATCACGAACGTTATCGATAGCATTTCCCATAGCGACGGGAAATTTGGCGTATTGCAGCATTTGTATATCATTATTTTGATCGCCAATACTCATGACTTTATCAGGTGTAATGCCGAGTTTTTCACAAATTAGCTGTAGTGCTGCGCCTTTACTTGCCGTTTTACTGGAGATTTCTAAAAAGTAAGGGCTGGTTTTTATGAGAGAATAACTTTCAAAAGTATCTTCAGGAATATAACTGATCCCAACGCTCAGCTTTTCAGGCTGGTCTATCATCATCACTTTAGTAAATTTGAGACTGGGATCCATTTCGTTTGCTGGACAATATACGAGTGGAGTATTTGTCAAATAAGCATCATGGACGGTGTAATGGCTAATGTGACGGTTGGCGGTGAACATGGTGTTTTGTGCAAGTGCATGCATATGCACACCAACATCGTTAGCGAGAGAAACAAAATATTGGTAATCCTCAAAATCGAGAAGGTTTTCAATTAAATGGGTACCATCATTGGCTTGATGTATCACACTACCATTATTGCTGATGCAATAATCTGATGCATTATCTAGCCCAAGTTCTTGAAGGTAGGGGAAGATCCCAGAAAATGGCCGCCCAGATGCAAGTACGACACGGACACCTTTATTTTTTGCCTGAATAACCGCCTCTTTAACAGCAGGGGTGATTTGGTGTTGAGAGTTGAGTAAAGTGCCATCTAAATCAATCGCTACCAGTTTGATAGACATCAACGCCTCCGGTTAATGATGTTTTATTGAAATACCTTACTCTATTTACACAAAATGTAAATTAGCTAAAAAAGAGCAATAACGAGAAACCGGTGCAACATGAGCCATTTTATCGTTCGCCACGATCTTAAAATGATTAAGTAAATGATTTTTGCCGCTTATTGATAACCTAACTGAGTTAGAAAATAAAACGGCATAAGTGACAATGGCTTATGGCATTGGGTGATGTAGGGGGAGGGGCCTCAACGCAAATAAGGCATCTTCACTCACCGTTATGGGTTAAATGCAGTGGCTCCTTTACATCTAAATCAATATCAACATTTTGTCTGAAATCAAACGGTGTAATGCCGTATTCCTTTCTAAACATATAGGTAAAATGTGATTGTGAGCCAAATCCAAAGTCTAAGGCGATATCAAAAATAGACTGATCGCTATTTCTTAATAGGTTGACTGCACCCGCCAGTCGACGTTGGCGAATATATTTACCTAATGAAATCCCTGTGACTTCCTTAAAGATTTTCTGCATATGCCAGAGGGAGTAGCCTGAGTAGGCGGCAAGCTCTTCCAAATGGATAACACGACCTAAATGTTCTTCGATCCATTTGCTTAGAGCATCAACAAGTGCTAAGTGGTTGTCTTGTGGCATCTCGATTCAATTACTGAGGTCGTTGACCTTTTGGTGTTAGATTTTTGTTCAAAATACATCTGTTTTGTCGAATTGAGTCAACGAAAGCATTATTCCTCAATCACGTAATAGAAAACAATAGTAAAACAGATTGCATCCGAACCCCATAGGGCGAGTTTATACCCCTTTTAGCATGGTACAGCGATCTCGCATAAACGTATCTACCCAGCTTCATTTATTTAGAGATTAGCTAAGTATTTATTGGTAAGACTAAAAAATAAACACGAATAGCTAATGGGCTAAATAAGGTAGCTGAAGTATACACAACTTCATTTGATCATGACAAAGGCCGCTTGTGCGGTATTACGATTAAATTGATGAAAAAAAAGCCAATTAAACACAATTTTTGGCAATGAGTAGGAAAAATAAGCATAAAGACGAAAATTGACATGAACTGCTTATTTTCCTCAAATTTTATTCTGATGGCTGAGGTAACATTTGGCATCAAAACATAGTCTATTCGCCAATAGTATCATTCTGTTTATCTTAGCTTTACCGTAATTTATTGATAATTAATAATTATGGTGCTGTTTTTTTAAGGGAGAGTATTGTTGAAATACAAATTGATCATCGGTGTATGCATCGTGATAACCTGTATTTTTTTATATCTTTTAGCCATGGATAGCCTTTGCGACCAAGGTGGTGAAAATTTTATATTTGGAATATGTCAAATAACTGACTTGTTACCGTTTTGATTTTATCCTTTAATACGCCATACTGTGCGTCTTGCGCATCTTTATCAGATAACATCAATATTTAATATGATAAAGGCTCAAGATAGGGCAGAGTATGTGTTTCAGTAGTGTTAATAATAAAATTCAAATAAACTTGTATGCTTAGCTCAATCAATAGAGATAACAAGCAAGTACATAGGATGATAAGGGTAAAGTTATGGCGCAAGAGCAGCAAACGCTAAAGCGTGGATTAAAGAATAGGCATATCCAATTGATTGCTTTGGGAGGTGCCGTTGGCACAGGGCTGTTTCTTGGAATAGCAACAACCATCAAAATGGCAGGCCCTTCGGTATTGTTAGGGTATGCATTATGTGGGGTTATTGCTTTTCTGATCATGCGCCAGTTAGGGGAAATGATCGTTCAAGAGCCTGTTGCAGGTTCATTTAGCCACTTCGCATTTAAGTATTGGGGAGGCTTTGCAGGCTTCCTCTCCGGATGGAATTATTGGTTTATGTTTATCCTCGTTGGGATGACGGAACTGACTGCCGCGGGGAAATATATGCAAGGGTGGTGGCCTGATTTACCGATTTGGGTTTCTGCCATCGTCTTTTTTATCGTTGTAAATGCGGTCAACTTTATTAATGTGCGCGCTTATGGTGAAACTGAGTTCTGGTTTGCCTTAATCAAGGTGGTTGCAATTGTTGCGATGATCCTCTTTGGTTGTTATTTACTGTTTAGTGGGCGAGGTGGTTCAGAATCTGGGCTGTCTAACCTATGGGAATATGGCGGCTTCTTTGCTAACGATTTTCTTGGTTTATTAATGGCTCTTGCTATTATTATGTTTTCATTTGGTGGCTTAGAGTTGGTCGGGATCACCGCCGCAGAAGCTGAAAAACCTGAACAAAGCATTCCTAAAGCGATTAACCAAGTTGTTTATCGTATCTTGATTTTCTATATAGGCTCGATATTAATTTTATTGCTGTTGTACCCATGGGTTAAATTAGATAACGATACAAGCCCATTCTATATCATCTTCCATAATTTAGGTGATGCTCTGGTCGCCAACGCATTAAATGTGGTTATGTTGATAGCGGCGCTGTCCGTTTATAACAGCGGCGTATACTGTACCAGCCGTATGCTATTTGGCCTTGCTCAACAAGATAATGCACCTAAGTTTCTGGCGAAAGTCAATAAAGGTGGTGTACCTATTATGGCATTAATTGTTTCAGGTATTGTGACTTCGGTAGGTATCTTGATCAATTTTGTGATGGAAGGGAAAGCCTTTGTATTTTTAATGTCATTAGTTGTGACAACGCTAGTCATTAACTGGATTATGATTTGTATTTCTAACTTAAAGTTTAGAGCGCAAATGAACAAGCAAGGTATTGAAACTAAGTTTAAAAGTATCTGGTATCCGTTCGGCAACTACTTGTGTCTCGCTTTCTTGGCATTGATCTTGATTGTGATTTTGATGATGGAGAGTTTGAGAATTTCTGTACTGATTATGCCATTATGGATAGGCGTCCTGTGGATTGGCTATCAATTCTCAGGTGCGAAAAAACAAGGAATGGCGAAAAAGAAGGCATCGACAGCTAATTAATTAGCACTCATATCAATTAGTGTAATTATTCAATACATTGATAGGAGACACTATGGATACACGGTTTGCTCAGTGCCACTGTGGCAGCGTTAAATTCAAAGTCACACTATCCGATGGATTGAATACCGCAAGAAGATGCAATTGCTCCTACTGTCGTATGAGGGGAGCAATTGCGGTCTCTGCTCCGTTATCAGGTATTGAAATTATCGAAGGCAAAGATAAATTGACGGAGTATCGTTTCAATACACGCCAAGCCGCCCACTTTTTCTGCTCAATGTGTGGCATTTATACCTTTCATCAACGACGTTCAAACCCTGAACAGTATGGGGTCAATGTGGCTTGCCTAGAGGGTGTTTCACCTTTTGATTTCGAGACAGTCAATGTGATGGATGGCGTAAATCACCCAAAAGATGGCGGTGGTGGCGTTATCGGGTATTTAACTTATCGGAAAGTTGCTGAATAACTTCATTTAAACAATAAAATAGCCAGTGACAGAGCGTTGTGACTGGCTATTTTTTTAGGTGCTTAATAAAAGGTTGGTATTACCATTGCCAACGTAACCAAGCAAAGAGCACGTTACCGTTGTTATATGTTCCAGGGATATAGGTTGCTTGCAGTGCTAATCTGTCATACTCCATAGAAACTAATGGAAGAGGAAGTGGCAGCGGGATGTAATAATAATCATCACGCGCGGTTACACTCAAGGTGAAGCCAGCCCCCATTTTAAAACCGTCTAGTTCCCCAGGGATCCACATTTTTTGATAAGCATAGCCCGCGATTGGCTCTACTTTATTATGAGAGTCCATGAATGCCATAGCATATAGTGCATGCCAGTCATTGTCTTCATCATAGCGATATTTACCTAGCCCAAATCCCCATGGGGTTTCGTTATAACTATCGGTTTTCTCTTTATCGTAAGTAAAGCGGTTATGCCATGTTAAAACGGGAACATAGATATCGTATTGATTTGAATCCCAAGTGGTACTGACATTTCGGGTAAATTTATCCCATAGCCCCTCAGACTCCTTATCAGTAGAAGGGGATGAAGCAAAGCAGAAGGAGGTCATCATTAAGGCTGATGCCCCTACAACTTGCTGCAATTTTTTGTTAACTCTCATGGTAAATCCGACTCAGGTTAATGCATGTTTTGGATATTGTAGATTGAGGTAGTGAGCCAAAAATATCACTGCTCACGAAATGATTGTGCTCATTAATTATTTTAGATTACCTAGGTGCGATATAACAGCATTAATTGATATTTACTAATATTGGCAATAGTCTTAATTATTTAGATACTAATGCGAGTATTATTCGGTTTTTCCTGAATAACAGGCGTCAGCAAGTGGTGGATAGGCTGGTTTGTAGCAAGGAAAAATGCGATACTCTATAAGTATTTTTGGCTCGGGGCGTCGATAAAGACTGAGAAGCACCCGTATTACCTGATCTGGATAATGCCAGCGTAGGGAAGTCGGAAGCGTCAATGATAAACCTTCCAATAAGACCGCTCCTTACGTTGTGCTTAGGAGTGAGATTTCATGAGAATCAATGCGTTAACCATCGCGGGAACAGACCCATCGGGTGGAGCGGGGATCCAAGCAGATTTAAAAACCTTTTCGGCTCTTGGTGCTTATGGCACGAGTGTCATGACGGCGTTGGTGGCGCAAAATACCCGTGGTGTTCAATCAGTTCATGAACTCCCTGAGACGTTCGTGGCAGCACAACTTGAATCCGTACTCAGTGACGTACGCATTGACAGTGCTAAAATTGGCATGCTGTTTAATCAGAAAGTGATTGCGGTCGTTGCTCAGGCTTTAGAGCAGTACAACATCCCTCATGTGATTTTAGATACGGTCATGATTGCCAAAAGTGGCGATCCTCTACTACAGCCTGATGCCGTTGATGCAATGAGACGAAAGCTGTTGCCATTGGTATCATTGATTACCCCGAATTTACCTGAAGCTGCCTCGCTATTAGGTGAACACACTGCCAAAACAGAATCTCAAATGTTAAGTCAAGGGCATCGATTACTGGATATGGGGTGCCAAGCTGTTTTGATGAAAGGGGGGCATCTTAGCGACAGTGAAAGCCCTGATTGGTTAATAACTTCAGAAGGTGAATGGCGTTTTACCTCACCAAGAGTGAATACTCGTCATACACACGGTACGGGATGTACATTGTCTGCTGCACTCGCTGCATTAAGGCCACGCTTTAAGGATTGGCAACAGACTGTTCCGGAAGCAAAAGCTTATTTACAAGCGGCGTTAGAGCAAGCAGATAGCTTAGAAGTGGGGTCGGGGATTGGGCCGGTTCACCATTTTCATGCATGGTGGTAATGAATAGATTGAAAATGCCCTCGTATGAGGGCATATGCGAGGCGAATTAAGCGATAGTCACGTCTTTACTGAGGTAAACATCCTGTACGGCATTGATCAATGCCACACCTTCTTGCATGGATTTCTTAAAGGCTTTACGGCCTAAGATGAGCCCCATGCCGCCTGCACGTTTATTGATAACCGCAGTGCGTACTGATTCGCTCAGATCATTTTGTCCAGAAGCGCCACCTGAGTTGATAAGACCTGCACGCCCCATATAACAGTTCGCTAATTGATAACGAACAAGGTCGATTGGGTTATCGGTTGTGAGTTTGGTATACACGCGCTCATCGGTGTGACCAAAGCCAATCGCTTTATAGCCGCCGTTATTTTCAGCCATTTTTTGTTTTACGATATCTGCACCGATAGTTGCCGCGATATGGTTTGCTTGCCCCGTTAAATCGGCACTTGCGTGGTAATCAACGCCATCTTTTTTAAATGCGGAATTGCGTAAATAAGCCCATAGAACGGTTACCATGCCGAGTTCATGTGCTCGTTCAAATGCCGCAGAAATCTCTTCAATTTGGCGACGAGACTCAGGAGAGCCGAAATAGATAGTCGCACCGACCGCAACGGCACCCATTTCAAACGCTTGTTCAACACTGGCATATAAGGTTTGGTCGTATTGAGTAGGGTAACTGAGGGTTTCGTTATGGTTCAGTTTGACTAAGAAAGGAATTTTATGCGCGTAGCGGCGCGAAACGGCAGCTAAGACACCATAGGTAGAGGCTACGCAGTTACAACCAGCCTCAATCGCTAATTCGACAATATTTTTAGGGTCAAAATAGAGCGGGTTGGCAGCAAATGAGGCAGCGGCTGAGTGTTCAACGCCTTGGTCAACGGGAAGAATAGACAGATAACCTGTGCCAGCTAAGCGACCATGGTTAAATAAAGTCTGCATTGAACGAAGTACACTATTGGGGCGGTTATTATCGATCATCACACGGTCAACAAAATCTGAGCCAGGCAGATAAAGGTTTTCACGAGGGATAGTTTGGCAACGATGGTCTAAAAGAGTTGAAGCTTCGGAACCTAACAGCTTAGCGATATCAGTCATGACTTCCTCCATTTAACAAAAGTCTAGGGGATGTTAATCATAAAATTTAAGATAACAAGCCACATTGAGGCGGTAACCGGCAGTGGATCGCTTCAGGTAGCAATTCAAAGGTGAAAGTTTCACCAGAAAGCGGCTCTCCGTCCAAATTAAATACCATTTCATGGGGCGATGAAATTTTTACCCAACGAGTTGTTTTTTCAATTAAATGCTGATTTTTATCATTGCTGAACAAATTGGTCAGTAGAGCGGGTATCACATCGCGAGCGGGTATGATGAGCAAATTCAATTTACCATCATCGATTAATGCATCGGGGGTTAATTGTTGTCCACCACCCGCCTGTATTCCATTACCGATAGCAACAACCAGAGTTTCGCCTTCCCAATGAAAATGTTCTGTTTCAATTCGACAGGTGTCGGTTTTCAGTGTGTCAGGGCGCAACAAGCCATTAATAACATAAGCTGCGCCACCCAGTGCTGACTTAAGAGCATCCGGCGTTTCTGTTGTGATCCGAGTGCCAAACCCCCCCGTGGCCATATTCATAAAAAAAGCATCATGATTGACTCTAGCAATATCTATCGCCACTGATTTGCCTTTTACTGCTAATGCTAAAGCAGCATGGATATCCATAGGGATGTTGGCGCCAGTAGCAAAATCATTAGCTGTACCTAGCGGTAAGATACCAATCGCGGGGCGTTGCTTTTCAGGTAAGCGCATTAACGCACTGGCTACAGCGTTAATTGTGCCATCGCCGCCACCGGCGATAATTGTTTCTGCACCTTCGCGGATTGCTTCATCAATAAAAGTAGGTAATTCACTGGTTTCCCATGGGATCCTCACCAAAATTGTATGACCTTCTTCACGTAGCTGGTAGATGGCTTTTCTTAGCTCAGGGTTGGCAGATTGTTTACCGTTGAGGATGATAAGTGCGCGATGAAGTTTATCGATAGCCATTTTGATCCTTGTAGTGATAACAACAGTGATCACAGTATAGACACAACGGAGGGATAAATGACAATAATTCAATAATCACATTGATAGATTAAATCATTCTATAGGGGAGATAAAAAAGAAATGGCTAGCTCAAGGGAGATTGAGCCAGCCAAGGAGGTGGTTCCTAGTCTTATTTTATGACTTTCTAGTTCTTCATTTTCGATTGTGACTATACGACATTGAATAGCTAATTGTTGTGATCTATTGCATAAAAATGGATATTAAATACATTTTTACGGTAAAACACTATTTATGAGAATGATTATCAATTGAAGTTGATGTTTTATACTGAGATAGTTTGAAACGGAAAAATAAAAAATGCTAGAAATTCAATCAATTAAATTAATGAATTCTAGCATTATAATCAATTAGCTTAATGCGTAACGAAATTAAGCCGTAGTTGATGATTCAGTTTGATGTGGTGAGCGAGTCGTTGTGCCTGATAGGTTACGTATTAGCAGGCCAAAATTTAGATCAACATCATCAGGAACAGGCAGATAAACAATATGACCGTTGCCCGGTGCCACGTCAATGGCTTCCCCTTTACGGTTATGGAGCGCATCAAGGGTAAACACAATGTTTCCAGCTGGAGTCATTAATTCTAAGCTATCACCTAGACTAAATTTATTTTTGACGTCAACTTCTGCGAGGCCGTTAACACGTTTACCCGTAAATTCACCCACAAATTGCTGAGTTTCAGAAACCGAATAGCCATATTCATAGGTTTGATAGGCATCATGGGTGTGACGGCGTAAAAAGCCTTCGGTATAGCCACGGTGAGCTAAGCCTTCTAAGGTCGAAAGGAGAGTTGGGTCGAATGGCTTACCGGCAACCGCATCATCAATTGCACGGCGATAGACTTGTGCTGTACGTGCACAGTAATAGAATGATTTTGTGCGTCCTTCAATTTTTAAGGAGTGCACACCCATTTTAGTCAAGTTTTCAACGTGTTCTATCGCGCGTAAATCTTTGGAGTTCATGATATAAGTGCCATGTTCGTCTTCAAAGGCGGTCATATACTCACCCGGACGTTTAGCCTCTTCGATCATAAACACTTTATCGGTCGGGGCACCTTCACCTAAAGTTGGCGCTATGTTTTTGACAGGGATAGGCTCATGCATATGCACGATATTTCCCACATCATCTTCTTTGCCTTCTTCAACTTTATATTCCCAGCGGCAGGCGTTGGTGCAAGTACCTTGGTTTGGGTCGCGTTTATTGATATAACCTGACAGTAGGCAACGGCCAGAGTAGGCCATACACAGTGCACCGTGAACGAATACCTCTAATTCAATATCAGGCACCTGTTTACGAATTTCAGCGATTTCTTCAAGTGAAAGCTCACGTGATAAAATGACGCGAGTCAGACCCATTTGCTTCCAAAATTTTACCGATGCCCAGTTAACTGCGTTTGCTTGTACGGATAAATGAATATCCATGTCAGGGAAGGCTTCACGAACCATCATAATCAAACCAGGGTCTGACATGATCAACGCATCTGGCCCCATTTCAATGACAGGGGTTAGGTCGCGAATAAAGGTTTTTAGCTTGGCATTATGCGGTGCGATGTTAACAACGACATAGAACTTTTTGCCAAGTTCGTGGGCTTCTTGGATCCCTTTAGCAAGGTTTTCGTGGTTAAATTCGTTGTTACGCACGCGAAGGCTATAACGAGGTTGCCCTGCATAAACGGCATCTGCGCCATAAGCAAAAGCATAACGCATGTTCTTTAATGAACCTGCGGGCGATAATAATTCTGGTGTAAACATGTTGCTTCTCAGTCTGATATCAAGTCAGTACTTACCCTAGGGCGGATAAGCATTTTAAAGGGAGCTGATTTTAACTCTATTTTTCAGGAAATCAAAATATTCCCTACAAATAGTAAGTATAACTGACTTGCCTCAATGTCTAGGATTACACCTCATCCCAGCGATAACCTAAACCATAAATAGAGCGAATAAATGTTTTCTCGTTATCGAGTAATTCGAGTTTACGCCGTAAGTTTTTAACATGGCTATCAATTGTTCTATCGGTGACGATGCGGTGATCGTCATACAGAATATCTAATAGCTGGTCACGGGAAAAGACGGTGCCAGCGTTGTCCGACATAAACTTGAGTAAACGGAACTCGGCGGGAGTTAACTCAAGCAGTTGTTCGCCATAGCGGACTTGAAACGCATTTTCATCGATAATGAGCTGGGGTCTGCTTTTATCCGGAGAAGCCGCGCGTTGGCAACGCCGTAAAATAGTCTTCACCCTTGCGACTACTTCGCGAGGACTAAAGGGTTTACAGATATAGTCATCGGCACCAATTTCTAACCCTAACAGGCGGTCAATTTCTTCCGTTTTAGCCGTCACCATAATGATCGGTATCTCGCAAAATTTGCGCAGTTCACGGCAGATTGTTAGCCCGTCCATCCCCGGTAGCATCAAATCAAGGAGGATAATGTCGGGTTGTTGCTGACGCACATAGTCAATGACTTCATCACCACGCTGCAATATTGAAGGCTGATAACCTGCCGCCTGAAGGTAATCATAAAGCAGTTGCCCAAGTTTTGGCTCATCCTCAACAACTAATACGTTGGCACTTGAAGGCTCTAACACTGTCACTGTTCACTTTCCTTTTGATTGAGCGGTAAGTGGATAGCAATACACACGCCGCCTAAAGGGGAAGGGCTAGCGTGTATGCTTCCCTTATGCGCTTCAATGATATTATAGCAAATCGCTAACCCTAAGCCAGAGCCTCCGCTAGCGCGGTTACGAGACCCTTCGGCTCGGTAGAAACGCTCAAATAGGTGGCTACACTGCTGGATAGTTAACCCCGGTGCACTGTCTTCCCAATAAATAGAAAATTGATTCTCTTCAACCAAGGCTCGAATGACTATTTCACCTTGCGGGTCGGTATAACGTAGGCTATTTTCCATCAAATTGTAAAATAGCTGCGTGATTCGGTCTGGGTCAATATTGATGATCTGCTGCTCAGGTAAATTTAGCGTAACTGAAAGCTGTTTTTCTTCGAGCCGCCAGCGTGATTGCCCAACGGTCATATTAATTAAAGGCACAATATCAGCAGATTGGATGCGATACACCAACGAGCCTCTATCCGATAGGGAAAGTTGATGTAGGTCGTTGACTAATTTGATTAATGTGTGTGTCTCTGCCAGTAATGAATTGATGGTCTCAGGTGTCGCTTGGCGAACGCCATCCTGAACGGCTTCGAGTTCACCTTGCAGAACGGATAGGGGGGTGCGCAGTTCATGAGAAATATCTGCCATATAGTCTCGGCGCATATGCTCATTTTTTTCCAGCGTTGATGCGAGGTGATTAAAGTCTTTTGCTAGCTGACCGAGTTCATCGTGACCGACTTCAGGAACGCGGGTTGAAAAGTCGCCATTGGCAAGTTGGTTCGTCCCATCTAACAGCCGTTTGATGGGTCTTAAAAAACCACGAGCTAAGAAAAATGTAGCAATCAAGGCAACGATTAATGATAAGCCAGCAATAAACCAACTGGTGAGCATCTGTTGATCATCAAAACGGCGGTCAATTTCATTGCTAATCCCATCTCCACTACTTGCAATGACCCAACCTACCGTTTTGCCATTAGATGAGATGACGGGTTGTCGGATAACATCATCCGGTAAAGGAACATCGCGGCCTAATATTCGGCGGTCTTGGCTATCATAAACCCAAAAATATGAGCGCCACCCCTTTGGTTTAGTCGGCGGTAGGGTGCGCTGGTGGTGTTCAATGCTGCGTAAAATATGAAAGAAAGCACGTTCATTACGGATCAAGAAGCGCCAACTCCCCGTTTCATCGTATTGCTCAGCAAGAGCGTCAGCGATCAGCTCAGCACGCTGTTGGTCATTTTCTTTAATATAGTCGGTAAAACCATGCTGGAAGCTTAAACGTACTCCTTGGTGCATGATCACAACAAGGAGTATGCATGTCGCAAAGATAGCCAAAAATAATCGAGTACTGACGCTATTAAATCTGAGTTTCATTATATATAAGCCCTTATTCGTTTAGAGCTACCGCTTTTTTGGTATAGCGCTGTCTGAGTTGATCGAAACATAAATAGACGACCGGTGTTGTGAATAAGGTGAGTAGTTGACTCATCACTAAGCCACCAACAATAGTGATACCTAATGGTTGGCGTAACTCCGCGCCATCACCACTGCCTAAAGCAAGTGGTAGGGCACCAAAAATTGCTGCCAGCGTTGTCATTAAAATGGGCCTAAAGCGCAGTAAGCTCGCACGCAAAATCGCCTCACGTGCGGTTAAACCATGCTGACGTTGTGCTTGGATAGCAAAATCCACCATGATAATGGCATTTTTCTTCACAATACCAATCAGCAGCATAATGCCGATTAGAGCAATTAAACTAAATGGGGTATCAAATAACTCTAAGGCGAGGAGAGCGCCGACCCCCGCCGAAGGTAGTGTGGATAAAATGGTCAGTGGATGAATATAGCTTTCATACAAAATGCCTAAAACAAGGTAGACAGTGACAATGGCCGCTAAAATTAAAAACAATTGTGATTTTAAGGTATCTTGGAATATCTGAGCCGTACCCGCAAAAGTGCCTCGTATTGTTGATGGCACACCAAGTGTGGTCATGGTTTTTTCGATAGCTGAAATGGCGTCATTGAGGGTATAACCTTCAGCGATGTTAAATGCGATAGTGGATGATGCCGATAACCCTTGGTGGTTAACACTCAAAGGGGCATTGGCGGGCTGCCAACGAGCAAAATAAGATAATGGAATAGCGTCTCCATGACTATTGATAACAAACATTTTGTCGAGAGAACTGACATCCTGAGTATATTCAGGCGCCACTTCCATCACCACCTTGTATTGGTTCATGGGCTCATAGATGGTGGATATTTGACGTTGTCCGAAGGCATTATTCAACAGGTCATTGGCGGCTCGCACATCAATACCAAGTTGGGCCATTAAATCCCTATCATAGGTAATGGCCATCTCAGCGCCTTTATCTTCTTTATCTGAGTTTACATCAGTCACTTGCGGGAGTTCGGCAATGGCTTTACGTACCGCAGGCTCCCATTCACGTAACGCATTGAGTTCATCGGCAAGTAATGAAAACTGATAACTGGAATGCGCTTGACGGCCACCAACACGGATATCTTGCACGGGCATCATAAATAAATTAGCTCCCGGCTCTTTAGCTAACTTAGCTCGAAGTCGGTTGATTACCGCGTTGGCACTCTCTTTACGTTCATCAATCGGTTTCAATGAGATAAACATGGAGCCGCTGTTTACACGGCTTCCGCCAGTAAAACCTGTCACGCTATCCACGGCAGGATCGGCATTCACTTGCTGCATAAAGCGCGTCATTTTCTCTTTCATTGCTTGGAATGAAATGCTTTGGTCGGCACGAACAAAGCCAAGTAAACGGCCTGTATCTTGTTCAGGGAAAAATGTTTTTGGGATAGCGATATACAAATAAATGTTCAATCCGATAGTGGCGAACAAGATAGCGAGTACACTGCGTTTATGAGACAGTACCCAATTTAATGTCGCACCGTAACCGTTTTGTATACGGTGTAAGTAGCCGCCGATAACACTGGTTTTTTCAGCCTGTTTGCCTTTGTGTCGTTTAAGCAAATGGGCGCACATCATGGGGGTGAGGGTCAGCGAAACGACCAGCGAGATGCCAATTGCCGTGGCGAGGGTAATCGCAAACTCACGAAATAGCCGGCCAACTAACCCCTCCATTAATAATAAAGGAATAAAAACGGCTACGAGGGAGATGCTCATTGAAACAACCGTAAAACCGACTTCACTCACCCCTCTGACCGCAGCAATAAAGGGTTTACAGCCATTTTCGATATGACGTGAAATGTTTTCGAGTACCACAATCGCATCATCGACAACAAAGCCTGTTGCGACGGTCAATGCCATTAATGACAAGTTATTTAAACTGAAACCGCAAAGATACATGGCAGTAAAGGTGCCAATGAGAGATACAGGAACCGCAATTGCAGGGATCAGGGTGGCGCGACCAGAGCGCAGAAATAACAACACAACTAATATGACTAACGCAATAGCGATCATCAATGCGCGCTCGACTTCAACGAGTGAAGCGCGGATCGTCGGCGTTCTGTCTTGCGCTACTTTTAGGTCAATCGCGGCAGGGATCATTTCTTGGAAGTCAGGAAGCTCTGCGCGAATGCGATTTACGGTTTCAATGATATTAGCTCCCGCTTCGCGACGGATGACAATCAAAATAGCGGGCTCACCACCTGACATCCCTGCTGCACGTACGTCTTGAACCGAATCTTTCACATTCGCCACATCACTGAGTTTGACGGCATTGCCCTCTTTGTAGTGGACGATGATAGGTTGATAGTCCACTGCTTTTTTTAGCTCATCATTGGTTTGTACCTGCCAGCGGCTGTCATCGTTGTTAATGTAGCCTTGAGGTTGGCGCACGTTGGCGCTACTGATTGCGGAGCGCACCTTATCTAAGGAGACGCCTTGATTAAATAGAGCCGTTGGATTGAGCTCAACACGTACCGCGGGCAGGGAGCCACCACCAACGGAGACTTCACTGACCCCTTCAATTTGCGCTATACGCTGTGATAAACGGGTTGATGCAATATCATAAATCTCACCTGTACTCATCGTCTTAGAGGTTAAGGTTAAGATCATAATAGGGGCGTCGGAAGGGTTCGATTTATAGTATCGAGGCTTGCTTGGCATTCCGCTCGGTAACAAGGTTTGTGCCGCATTTATCGCGGCTTGTACTTCACGGGCAGCGTTGTTAATGTCTTTATCAAGATTAAATTCGAGGGTAATGGTGGTACGACCAAGCGAACTGCTGGAGGTCATTTCACTGATACCCGCAATACTTCCCAATGAACGCTCTAACGGCGTTGCGATAGACGATGCCATGGTTTCCGGGGATGCCCCAGGAAGTGACGCTGTCACGTTTATTACGGGGTAGTCAACTTGTGGCAGTGGTGCAACGGGCAAAAAAATGAAGCTCAGTGCACCACATAGCGAGATTGCAACGCTAATCAGTGTGGTTGCAACAGGGCGACTAATGAATAAGGCAAAGAAACGCTTCATTATGACACCTGTTGTTTGCGACTTTGGCGGCGTGCTTTTAAGTTATTTGAAAGGCTATCAAATAACAGATAAATCACCGGTGTCGTAAATAGGGTTAAGATCTGACTCATAATCAGCCCTCCCACCATACAGATCCCAAGTGGTTGACGAAGCTCTGCACCTACGCCGCTACTGAGCATCAGCGGTAATGCGCCGAGCAGAGCCGCCATGGTGGTCATCAATATTGGGCGGAATCGTAATAAACAGGCTTGGTAAATAGCATCTTTAGGAGACATGCCTTGCTCACGTTCGGCGGCAAGTGCAAAGTCAATCATCATGATTGCGTTCTTTTTAACTATCCCGATTAACAAAATAATACCAATAACAGCAATCACATCTAATTCGCTGCCAGCCATCATCAGAGCTAATAATGCCCCTACGCCAGCAGTAGGGAGTGTTGAGAGGATAGTAATAGGATGAATAAAGCTTTCATATAAAATCCCAAGAACGATATACATGGCGATGATTGCGGCGGCAATTAACCAAACCGTACTACTCAGTGCGGCTTCAAACGCTAAAGTAGCGCCTTGGAACTGAGTCGTAATGGATTTTGGCATATTAATTTGCGCTTCTGCATTTTTCACCGCATTAACCGCAGACTCAAGAGACGCATCGTCAGCAAGATTAAACGAGAAGGTCGCTGCTGGGAACTGATCCAAATGGTTAATCGCAAGCGGCCCATAGCCTTCCTGAATATTGACTAACGTGCTTAATGGCACAATGGCGCCATCGGTGCCTTTGAGACGAATATCATTCAGGGCGTTAATACCATCGCGAGTTTGCGTATCATGCTCAATAATAACGCGGTACTGATTCGATTGGGTATAAATGGTCGAGATCATGCGTTGACCGAACGCATTGTATAGGGCGTTATCAATTGCAGCCATCGTGATACCAAAACGACTCGCCGTATCTCTATCAACATTAACGTAGGCGACAAGTCCTTTATCCTGCCAATCACTGCTGACATCCACTAACTCGGGCTGTTGTTTTAATTGGCTCAATAGCTTAGGCACCCAAAGAGAAAGTTCATCTAGCGAGCCTGCTTGCAGCGTAAATTGATATTGGGTGCGAGCCAATTGGGTATCAATCGTGAGATCTTGCATCGGTTGCAAATACAAATTGACCCCAGAAACGCTATCAGCTAAACGTTGCAAGCGTGGAATAATCGTATTGACGCGATCTGGACGTTCATCTAAAGGCTTCAAGGTAATTTGAATGCGCCCATTATTGAGAGTCGGATTGGTTCCATCTATCCCAACATAAGTGGTGATATTTTCTACCGCAGGATCAGACAGTAATTTTTCAGCCACTTCCTGCTGTTTCTGTGACATAGCCACAAAGGAGATGGATTGGCGGCTTTCAATAGTGCCTTGAATGATCCCGTTATCTTGTAATGGAAAGAAACCTTTCGGGATCCACATATACAGTAATACGGTTAAAACCAGCGTGCCGATAGCAACGGAAAGTGTTAGCCAGCGGTGATTTAATATCCGCTTTAACCAAATGGCATATCCTGCAATCATGCGGTCAAAAAAGCGCTCGCAGGCGATTTCAAAGCGGTTATGTTTATGCTCTGATTCAGGTTTTAACAAGCGAGCACACATCATTGGTGTGAGTGTCAAGGACACTACCGCCGAGATCAGAATGGCAACGGCAAGGGTGATGGCAAATTCCCTAAACAACCGACCAACAATATCGCCCATAAACAGTAATGGGATCAGTACTGCCACCAAAGAAAATGTTAATGAAATAATGGTAAAGCCAATTTCTCCCGCGCCTTTTAAAGCGGCGACGACAGGCTTGTCACCTTGTTCAAGGTAGCGCGAAATATTTTCAATAACCACGATGGCATCATCGACCACAAACCCTGTGGCGATAGTGAGAGCCATCAAAGTGAGGTTATTGACAGAGAAACCACAGAAATACATGACGGCAAAGGTGCCGACAAGGGAAAGAGGAACGGCAATACCGGGAATGAGTGTCGCGATACCGTTGCGTAGGAACAGGTAGATCACCATGACAACCAGTGCAATCGCAAGCATTAATTCAAACTGCACATCGCTAACGGAGGCACGGATTGTGCTGGTTCTATCCGTTAAAATTTTCACATCCACCGATTTAGGCAGTGTTTCAATTAGCTCAGGAAGCAGGTTGCGAATGGTATCAGTGGTTTCGATAACGTTAGCGCCAGGTTGGCGTTGTACATTAATAACAATAGCCTGTTGTGCATTTGCCCACGCGCCTAGATAGGCGTTTTCCGCCCCTTGCTCAATAGTGGCGATATCACCTAAACGGACGGGAGCACCGTTTTGAAAGGCCACAATTAAGCGGCGATAGTCCTCTAAGGATTTCATTTGGTCATTTGCAGAGAGGGTTACCGCGCGTGTTGGGCCATCAAAACTGCCTTTTGCTGAGTTGACGTTAGCATTGTTTATCGCGGCTCGGATCGTCTCGCTGTCTAATCCTTTTGCTGCCATCGCTTGTGGGTTTAAGTTCACTCGCACTGCTGGGCGTTGTCCACCCGCAAGGGTGACAAGCCCCACACCATTGACCTGTGATATTTTTTGCGCAATACGGTTCTCAATCATGTCTTGAACTTGTGTCAAAGGCATGGCGTCAGAAGTGACGGCGAGAGTGAGTACCGGTGGATCCGCTGGGTTGACCTTATTGTAAATAGGCGGATAAGGTAAATCTGAAGGCAGTAAACTTGAAGCTGAATTAATGGCGGCCTGAACTTCCTGTTCTGCAACCTCCAAGGGGAGTGTTAGCTGGAACATCAAGGTGATCACAGATGCGCCCCCTGAACTTTGGGAAGACATTTGTTTTAGCCCAGACATCTGCCCAAACTGGGTTTCTAGCGGTGCGGTTACCGCGGATGTCATGACTTCAGGACTCGCCCCCGGATAGAGGGTGACCACTTGGATCGTTGGATAATCGACTTCCGGCAAAGCCGATACAGGTAGGAAACGATAGCCAATGATCCCTGCAAGCAGAATGGCTACCATAAATAAGGTGGTAGCGACTGGACGTAAAATAAATAAGCGGGAAGGGCCGCCACCTTTTTGGATCCCGGGTTGCATCAGGCTTTCTCCGCTGTATTTTTATTTTTTTGTGGTTTTGCGGATTTAGAAGCCGTTTCGGTGTTAACTACTTCCACGCTGGTGCCATCTGTTAAACGGTCGACACCGTCAGTAATCACTTTTGTATTTGCAGTTAGCCCACTTTCAATCACCACCTGCTGGCTATCTTGCATACCTACCGTCACAACATGTTTACTCACACGATTATCATCGTTCAGTACCCAAACATAATGACCTTCGTTACCCATCTGCAATGCCGCAGTAGGGATAACGACGGCATTTTGCAAGGTTTCGATCTGCATTTTGATATTCACAAATTGATTTGGAAATAAAGTTTGTAGCTCGTTCGTAAAACGTGCTTTCATTTTTAGTGTGCCAGTGGCAGGGTCTATCTGATTATCTATACTTAACAAATAGCCTTCGCTGATCATCGCGATATTATTTCTATCCCAAGCTTCCACTTTTACCGGTTGATTTGAGGATTGAGCTTTTTGTACGGCAGGAATGTCTCCCTCGGGAAGGGCAAAAAGCACATCAGCAGGTTGAGTCTGTGTGATAACCACGATTGGGGTTGCTGTGCCCGCAGAAATAAAATTACCGACGTCGACCTGTTTTAAACCAACACGGCCTGAAATAGGGGCTGTGATTTTACTGTAGGTTAATTGTAGCTTCGCATTATCAACGGCGGCTTGATCGACCTTAATACTGCCTTCTGCCTGTAAAACGAGCGCTTTTTGGTTATCTAGCTCTTGCTGTGAAATCACTTTTGTTCCCGCAAGCTTTTGATAACGATTTAAGTCTAATCGAGCATTTGCCAACGTCGCTTTATCTTTAGCCAGTTGGCCTTCTGCCTGAGCTAATTGGACTTCAAAAGGGCGAGGGTCGATTTCAGCAAGCAAATCGCCCGCTTTTACCTGTTGCCCTTCGGTAAAATGCAAAGACATCAATTGCCCTTCAACACGGCTCGTGACCGTGACAACATTGGCAGCTTGTACTGTGCCGAGACCAGTTAAATAGCGAGGAACCACTTTTTCTTGCGCATTAGCGTATTGAACGGGGGCAAGCATACGGTGTGGCGCACTATTTGATCGTGTAGGACGAGCACTGTTTTGTGCTGTATCAGATGGCGTATTTTGAGAATAAAAATACCAACCGGCACCTGCAGCGACAATGATGGCAACGAAAATGGCTGAACGGGTTAGAGTGGTACGGCGTTTTTGTTTATTCATTTATATTTTCGCTTAATTCAAAGTCGAGTAAAAAAGCATCATATTATGATGATTAAATTAGCAGAGATGAACCTGCTATATAGTTAAAAATTAGTCAGTTGCGATATGTTAATAGTTTAGCGTGGGGGTTACACGTAAAAATGAAGGAAATATGAAAAAAACGTCAACTAGTGTGCAGAATCGGCAGATTAGTTGACTAACATTGTATAAAAAAACCTGTGGGAATTAATCACCACAGGTTTATACGTTAATGGATTAAAGAAATGAGGTCAATTAGCGAGTTGTACTGGTGTTTAATGCCCCTAATGTTTCTTTGTCTTGCTCAGCATTCACTGTCCATCCTTTCCATGCTAAAGGAATATAGGCGACAGCGACAGCCAGTAAAGAAACCGCGGCAACATAGTAGGCAGGTGCCATATGAGATTGTTGCAACCATGTTCCCGTTAACATTGGTGTCAGACCCCCAAAGACTGCATAGGCAATATTGTAGGCAAATGATAAGCCGGAATAACGGATTTCAGGTGGAAACGCGCGCGTACTGACAATTGGTGTCGTTGCAATCGCGCCAACAAAAAAGCCCATTAAGCCATAGTTAAAAATCAAAGTCGTTGCTGAAATCTCTGGCGACAAAGATGAATAAAAATACAATGCAGTCACCGCCAGACCACCCCATGACAAGGTCATTGAAGCGCGCGTTCCCATCTTATCGCCGAACCAACCCCAAAAAATACAGCCTAAAGTTAATGTCAATGTTGCTGCACAGTTAGCTTGTAAGGCGATATTTCGGTCAATTTGATAGATCCCTTGAAGCACGATATCAGGCGTCATCAAAATGGTTACAACGATGGCTGTTGATAATGACCATGTCAGTGCCGCGGTGATCAAGCAGGCTTGTTTATGAGACTTCACAACAGTCTTAACGGGTAACTCATCCGCTAAAGCTTTTTTAGCAGCTAACTCTTTAAAAATAGGTGTCTCTTCCAAAAAACGGCGTAAATAAACAGAAATAAAGCCAAAAATACCACCAAGAATAAATGGAATACGCCATGCAAAGTCATGGATCTCTTGTGAGGTATAACTGTTCTCAATGATGATAGCGACGATAGACCCTAATAAAATACCGCCTGTGATACCAGAGGTTAATGTTCCAACACCGAGGCCGTAGCGCTGTTTTGGGGTATGTTCAGCGATAAATACCCATGCCCCAGGCATTTCACCGCCAATCGCGGCGCCTTGCATAATACGCATCAATAACAGCAATATTGGTGCGGCAGCGCCAATAGATGCATAGGTTGGTAAGAAACCGATCACGAATGTCGGGAATGCCATCATGAAAATACTGAGGGTGAACATTTTCTTACGGCCGAGTTTATCACCAAAGTGTGCCATGATGATGCCACCGAGTGGGCGCGCGAGATAACCGGCCGCAAACAAACCGAGCGTTGCCAAGAGGGCGAGAACTGCGTTACCACTAGGGAAAAAGAGTTGTGAAATAATTTTCGCGTAAAAAACGAAAATAACAAAATCATAAAATTCAAGAGTTCCACCTAAAGATGACAACCCTAATGTTTTATAATCCTCTTTTTTCAATGGCCTTGCCGAGGGCTGGCTGGTTGTTTGCGATGTCATAATATTATCCTTTTAAAATACCGAATATATTTTTTGTTTTAAATTCGGAATAACAGCTATATTTACCGACTACGCGTCAGTAAATAATATTAAGTATGTGCAGATAAATGGTATAAAACGTTGGATGGAATAACCTAGTTAATACTCTGTATCTTTATGCATGCCCTCATTTATAGCAGGAAATTCCATATTTTGTAAACCGCAACTCTCAAAACAAGATGAATATTCTATTTGTATTATATTGATTGATTTTATCATCTATTGCTTAAAACAATAACATTATTTGATGTTAATAAATGATTTTTTGCAGCAGATCATATAGTTCTTTTTCAAAAAAGGCAGGGGAATTGGTTATTTCACATCTGTTTTCGCCGATTAATTCATCGATAAAGTAACAAATTATTAATTTGATTATTCGTAATTAATAATCTTAATAATAGTAATGAAAATTAAAAATAGCTGAAAAATGAAATAGCATTCATTGAGTCGTTATTTAGGAAATTTTCAGTCTAAATATGTCGGCAAAGGCGAGAAGGGCGGAATATTATCATTAGGCATACCCAGCGTATTATTTTCTGGGTATGCCAAGTAGGCGGTTAAACCAAGAACAGGGTGGCTAAGCCTAAGAAGATAAAGAAACCACCTGTGTCAGTGATAGCGGTGATCATCACACTGGAGCCGATGGCAGGGTCTTTACCAAGTTTAAGCATAATGAGAGGGATAAGTACCCCCATAATTGCCGCCATGAGTAAGTTTAAGATCATCGCGAGCGTCATTACGGCTCCCATGGCAAGGTCGCCATAGAGGAAATAGGTGATAACCCCCATGATCCCCCCCCAAACAACACCGTTAATAAAGGCAACGCCTAGCTCTCTGAGCATTAAGAATGAGAAGCTTCCGGTTTGGATTTGGTGTAACGCAATCGCACGTACGATCATGGTAATTGTTTGGTTACCCGTATTCCCCCCAATACCTGCAACAATAGGCATTAAGGTGGCTAAGGCAACCAATTGGGAAATGGTATCTTCGAATACCCCAATCACCCGTGATGCGACGAACGCAGTACACAGGTTGATGGCTAGCCATGTCCAACGCGTTTTGACGGCTTGACCGACAGGGGCGAACACGTCTTCTTCAGGGCTTAACCCCCCCATACGACGGATGCTGTTATCGTTTTCTTCATTTAAGTTATCAACGATATCTTCAACGGTTAAACGACCCATCAATAGACCACTGCTGTCAACCACCGCGGCGGAGATCAAGTCATAACGTTCGAACGCACTGGCTGCATCTTCGCCTTTTTCATCTGGCAAGAAAGTGACCGTGTCTGTTTTCATCACGTCAGCCACAATCCGCTCAGGGGATTGCGTTAATATGGTTGTTAGAGGTAATTCACCCTGCAAATAGTTATTATTGTCGACAACAAAGATTTTATCTGTTGCTTCTGGAATTTTACCGCGCTGGCGTAAATAGCGTTGAACGGTTTTTAGCGTGACATTTGGACGTACGGTGACAAATTCGAAATCCATCATTTGACCGACGCTGTCTTTTGCATATTGCAGAACTTCACGAATACGACTTCGTAAGCTTGGATCAAGGTAGGTCAATAACCTACGCATGGTATCTTGTGGTAAATGCTCTGCAATATACGCTTGTTCATCAACATGTAGGTTAGCAACAGCGCGTAGAAGTTCCCTGTCAGACATATCCTTAATCAGGCTATCCCAAACAGCGACAGAAGCTTCGACTAACACCTCACCGCGTTCGGTGTTATCGATCAGATGCCAAAGTGCGAGACGTTCATCATAAGGCAACATCTCTAAAATATCGGCGATATCCGCGGCATGTAAGTCAATCAATAATTCTTTTACAGCATTGATTTTTTCACTTAATGCTTTATCACTCAAACTAACATGTTGGTCGTGCTCAATCAGAGCTTGGACGAACTCCTCGTCATCCAAAAATAGTGTTAGGATTTGCTGGCGGATATAGGCCAGTTTTTGAGAGTGCGGATTGATTGTTTGTACCGCATCGGTTGAAAAAGCAGTTTGTGACATTTTAATCCTTAAAGCTTTATAGGCACTTTTGTACCTTTTATGGGTCCATTTACAAATAAATACCTTTATTTTGCCATTTATTGTCCATTAACCCAAATAAATATTAATAATTATAACAAATGGGCGAAAACCGATTCATTATGAGTAGTGCAAAAAAACGCCATGTAGTGCATTAATATTATAACTAATTTGGCTCTTCGCGGATGTCTAATTTCCAGCCAGGGACATCCTCCCAGTAAGCGCTTTCTTTCTCAAGATCGAGCTGCATCAACGCATTCTGAGTCAAATATTGGGCAGGTAGATACAGTGTCCAGTGGCCATCATCGGTTTCTAAGCGTAATGATGATGGGGTAGTTGTTGATTGTCTTTGATTATTCAGAAGTATTGATAAGCGTAAAATTTGTATCAAGGGTAAAAATTGTTTTCTTTTATATAAATTAAATTTAGGGATATCATCAAATTTAATAGCACGCCGATGGTTACGAACCAGTGTTGCAAGTAACAGCTGTTGCTCCTGATTAAACCCCGGTAACGTAGTATTTTGCAAAATATAGGCGGAGTGGCGATGTAACCCACTTTGGTTGATATGTAGACCGACCTCATGCAGCATAACCGCCCAAATAAGGATAGACTCAAGTTGCGGGTTGGCTAACTTTGGATTTTGCTGGCTCCATTGGTGATACAGCTCCTCCATGGTTTTTAATACACGTCTAGCTTGCTCTCTATCGATATTATAATGCTCGGCAAGGCTAAGTGCCGTACGTTGGCGAATGTCTTGATGACGGAAACGGCCTTCCATTTCATAAAGCACCCCTTCACGCAATGCGCCATCTGAGAGCCGTAACTCTTTAATCTCTAATGTATCAAAGACAGCACATAAAATGGCTAATCCGGGCACAAAAACATGTTTACGTTCAACGGATAAACCCGGTAGATCCACTGCCGAAAAGGTTTTATATTTCAGCGCCATTTGCTTAATTTTTTCTAGCCGATCACGCGTAATGATGCCGTCGCGCTCACCCATTTCAACAATCACGGCATGAGCCGCTTTAATCGTACCTGATGCCCCCATGGCAACATCCCAGTGCATACGCTTAAATTTTGTGGCGGTTTGCTCAAGTTTTAAGCAGGCCGTGAGGTAGGCTCGGTTGAAATTATCTGCCGTAATGGTTTCATTGGGAAAATAGTTACGTGCAAAGCTGACACACCCCATACGGCGGCTATCAATTAATAATGGTTCGAATTTCTCGCCAATGACTAATTCTGTTGAGCCACCACCAATATCTATTACCAGTTTACGGCCTTTTTCAGGCTGGGTGTGTTCCACCCCCATAAAAATCAAACGCGCTTCTTCTTGCCCAGAAATAATTTCAATGGGATAGGGAATTATTTTTTTTGCACGGTTCAAAAACTCTTCAACATTGGTTGCAACACGCAAAGAGTGAGTGCCTACGATACAGACGTTTTCTTCTGTAAAACCTTGTAGGCGTTCGGCAAAAAGCGCAAGGCAAGCCAAACCGCGTTCCATGGCTTCTTCACTAAGCTCATTGGTATCACTTAATCCGTCAGCAAGGTGTACCCGTTTTTTTAAACGCGTCAGGATTTGCAGTGCACCGTTGACAATACGTGCAATCACCATATGAAAGCTGTTAGAACCAAGGTCGATAGCCGCAATTTCTTGAGGCCTAGGCGTCGATATATTAGTTAATGGCATAGTATGTTAGGACCTTGTCTCAGGCGTTTCGAGTGATTTCAAATAGTCGTATATAGCAAGTTGCGCCTGAATTTTGCGCTTATTACCGCGGGGAACATAATGATTACTGAGATCTTTGTCAACATAACGTGCCTTGACGGTATCGTTAAATTGGAGCTCAAGGATATCTAAAACCCGTTGTTTGAGCCGGTCATCGACTAAGCGCACCGCCACTTCAATACGGTAATCAATATTTCGAGTCATCCAATCTGCCGAGGAGATAAAGACTTTTTCATCACCCGCATTAGTAAAGACATAAACGCGGTCATGCTCCAAAAAGCGGTCAACAATACTGGTGACTTGAATGTTTTCACTGTAGCCCGGTTGCCCTGCAACAAGTGAACACATCCCTCTTACTAGTAGACGAATTTTAACACCCGCATTGGAAGCATCATACAGTTTATCAGTCAGTTCTTTATCAACCAGATTATTAATTTTTAAGGTGATCCCACTGGGAAGCCCCGCTTGCGCATTAGCAATTTCTTGGTCAATTAGCGCATTGAGGCGGATCCGTGTATTTTGTGGTGAAACCATTAAATTATCAAAGGTGACAGGACGATATGGGTTTTCAATAAAGCTAAATACCCGACGAACCTCATTGGTGATCTGTTCATTTGCTGTTAACAACGAGTAATCAGTATAGAGGCGCGCGGTTTTTTCATTAAAGTTACCTGTACCGATATGGGCATAACGAATAATTTCGCCATCTTCCATTCGCGAAATAATAAAGAGTTTCGCATGGATTTTCAGACCCGGGGCCGAGAAAATGACGTGGACCCCAGCCTCTGTCAGCCGTTTCGCCCAATGAATATTCGCTTCTTCATCGAATCGAGCCTGTAATTCAACCACAACAGTGACTTTTTTGCCGTTATGGGCTGCATGGATCATCGAATCAATAATGCGTGAATCTTTTGCCACACGATAAATATTGATCTTGATAGATAATACGCTGGGATCAAATGAGGCTTGCCTGAGCAACTCGAGCGTGTGCTCAAAGGTGTAATAAGGGTAGTAGAGCAGCACATCGCGTTCGCGAATGGCATCAAAACCGTTACGGAAGTTATCAAACCAGCGGTGGCGTAACCGTGGCAATGGTTTGTTTAAAAGGGTTTTATTGCCTTCGTTGGGGAAGTTAATAAAATCTTTAAAATTGTGGTAACGCCCGCCCGCAATAACTGAGTCATCATTGGATAATCCCAGTTTTTCACGTAAGACGGCAACCATTTCATCGGGCATATCGCGCTGATAAACAAAACGGACAGGCTCTGCGGTTAAGCGCTGTTTTAATGTCGATGACATGATTTCCAGTAAGCTTGATTCCATTTCGGTGGCGATGTCATATTCCGCATCGCGGGTCATTTTCATGGAATAAGCGTTTAATTCATCATAATCAAAGAAGCCCTTGAAGATTTCATCCAAGGTATAGCGCAAAATGTTGTCGATAAGCACCATTGATTTGCGCCGTTTGGGCATTTCCGGTGGTAGATTGACAAACCGAGGCACCTTGTCAGAGGGGATCTCTAACAGAGCATATTGCACATTACCGCCGTTAATAATTTCAACAGCCAGATAGGTATAGTCATCTTTGAGAAACTCGACTAGGTTGGTATCTGGATTAATCAAAATAGGGGTAATGTGTTGGCGCAAATGTTGGCGAAAGTATTGACGTAACCAAATTTGTTGGCGGGGCGATATTTGCCGCTCGTTAATTAAGAAAATTTGGTTGCGCGCCATTTCAAGCAAAAGGTCGTTATAGAGAATGTCGAACTCTTGATCTTGCTTGGCTACTTTATTTTGAATGCGCTTAAGTAGGTGGCGTGCACCGCTGGCGGAGCCACGCTCCTCATTGATTAAGATACGCCGTTTCACGTCTGCAAAACGGACTTTGTAGAATTCATCTAGGTTATTGGAATAAATGCCCAAAAAGCGCATACGCTCGATAAGAGGATTTCGCTTATCTGCTGCTTCTTGTAAAACGCGTTCGTTAAAAGCAAGCCAGCTTAACTCTTTTTCGTGGTATAGGCGTTCTTGGGACATTGTTGCTCCATATTGTACTAAATACATAAACTTAAAGGTGTATAACCTAGCGACAGCACACCTTAAGTTTTCGCCATATTATGGCTATTTTTATTCGCATGAGTTACAGATTTCTGTATTTCTCTGGCGACACATTTATCTTGTGTTTAGTTGCACCTCAAATAACGTCGCGAGGATAGAGCACTAAACTTGCTGTTTGATGGTCGCATGCGGGCTGACAACACTTTCAGGATGCGTTGACTGTGCTTTACTCGCAAAATATTGGTGCTGGAAAATGCACATACGGATCGCGGTATGATAACGTCCGTTGACAAAAAACTCGTCAATTAGTTCGCCTTCTGTGTGGAAGCCCAGTTTATTATAAATGTGGATAGCTTTGATATTTTCTTTATCTACAATGAGGTAAAGCTTATATAGATTGAGCACAGAAAAAGCGTAATCCATAGCCAATTTCGCAGCGCGAGTTGCATAACCGTGGCCTTGATGGCTTGGTGCGATGATGATCTGAAACTCAGAACGACGGTGAACATAATCGATTTCCACCAATTCAACTAAGCCGACTTTTTCACTGTCATTTTCAACAATAAAACGCCGCTCTGATTGGTCATGAATATGTTTATCATAAAGGTCACTCAGCTCGACGAAAGCCTCATAAGGCTCTTCAAACCAGTAGCGCATAACACTGGCATTATTATCAAGTTGGTGGATAAACGCTAAATCTTCACGTTCAAGTGGGCGCAACCTAAACGGATGAACTTGCCCGGTCGTCATATAACACCTCAGTTTTGTTTAAAAAGTAGATAGTTAATTATCGATTTTGCAGATCATCACGATAAATAACAGAGCAAATTTATTTTCACTCTCAGTTGATAAGGATACCACTAATTTACGATAAAATAATGACACAAAGCAGTGACTCTTTCTAACTGGTGAAGATTAATGCACTTTATTTATACTGCGACTTTTCGTGAACAGCAAAAAGGGCAGAGATTTCTCTTTGCCCTCAACATAAATCAATGTGGAAATAACCAAGTGTTATTCATTTACATAGCCTTGGGGCGGTAAACACTGACCATCTAAGTAAGCATGGTTGCCGACCATGGCCAAACGACCACTGACGAACCATTGCACAACTTGGGGGTAAATATTGTGCTCTTGCGCCTTTACCCGCTCAATGACCTCTTTTTCGGTATCATCCGGGAAAATAGGAACTTTGGCCTGTAAGATCACTGGGCCGCCATCCAACTCCTCGGTAACAAAATGCACTGATGTTCCATGCTCGCTATCGCCGTTTTCTATCGCTTTACGATGGGTGTGTAGGCCCGGATATTTAGGCAATAGAGAAGGGTGGATATTGAGCATTCTTCCTGCATAGTGTTTAACGAAGCCCGCGGTCAAAATTCGCATAAATCCAGCTAACACAACCAAATCAGGCTGATATTCGTCAATCATCCCCATTAGTGCAGCATCATATGCTTCGCGGTTAGCAAAAGCGCTCGCGCTGAGTGATAAGGCTGGGATCCCAGCCTTCTGCGCACGAATAAGCCCGTAAGCCTCAGGTTGATTACTGATCACTGCCACAACTTGCGCTTGAAGATCATGCGAAGTGGCATCCATCAGCGACTGTAAATTACTGCCGCTGCCTGAGATAAGCACGACGATTTTTTTCATTAGCGGATAACAACCTGCTCTTCACCAGCAGGCAATTCAGCAATGGTACCTATCTGCCATGCGGTTTCACCTAAACTATTAAGTAAAGTGAGTGCCGCATCGACTTCAGCTTGTGGCAGCGCGATGATGATACCGACACCACAGTTAAATGTGCGATACATTTCGTGAGTGGTCACGCTGCCCGCCGTTTGTAGCCAATTGAATACCGCCGGCCACTGCCAGCTATTTTCATCGATTTGTGCTTGGGTGTTTTCAGGTAATACACGAGGAATATTTTCCCAGAAACCACCACCAGTAATGTGCGCGATGGCGTGAATATCGCATTTTTCAATCAGCGCTAATACATTTTTGACGTAAATACGTGTAGGCGCTAACAGGTGATCTGCCAGTGATTGGCCTTCCAGTTGCGTGACCTCTGGGTTAGTTTGACTGACTTCTAAAATTTTGCGGATCAAAGAGTAGCCGTTAGAGTGAGGACCGCTTGAGGCGAGGGCGATCAGCGCATCACCAGCACTGACTTTGCTACCATCAATGATCTCGGCGCGTTCGACCACACCAACGCAGAAACCCGCTACATCGTAATCGTCACCATGGTACATGCCAGGCATTTCAGCGGTTTCACCCCCCACGAGGGCACAACCTGATTGTTTACAACCTTCTGCGATACCTGTGATCACGCTGGTGGCAGTATCAACATCTAGCTTACCTGTTGCGTAGTAATCAAGGAAAAATAGAGGCTCAGCACCTTGGACAATTAAGTCATTAACACACATCGCCACTAAATCGATACCGATAGTGTCATGACGGTTTAGGTCCATCGCGAGGCGTAGTTTAGTGCCTACACCATCTGTACCTGAAACTAAAACAGGTTCACGGTATTTTTGTGGCAGGGAACATAATGCGCCAAATCCGCCTAATCCTCCCATAACTTCTGGTCGGCGAGTTTCTTTCACTACACCTTTAATTCGATCAACCAATGCGTTACCTGCATCAATGTCAACACCGGCATCTTTATAGCTGAGAGAGGTTTTATCAGTCACTACGGCCCCCAAGGCAATTGCGTTTCGGAAAATAAACTTCAATAAATACTATTCTAACAGGCAAAGCAAACGTTTGCGATAGCTTTGTGAATGAAAAAATGAGGGGATTTTGGCTGGTGGGAAATAAGGCATTGCCGTTATCTGGTTCCTGCTTTTTATGGCAAGAATTTATGTCTATCACATTAGGGTAAAATAATGGGATACATCTATAATCTTAAATTGAGATTGGTGTGCGTATTTATCATGGCATTGATATTGCTGCCATGTTCAATCAAACAGATAAAATAGTGGTGGATATACTTACAGTGTAATAATAAAAATAGGTTATTTCTGATTGTTTTGACATCAATCAAACGCTGCCTAGTGGCATCTTCTGTAAAAAGAGTTATAATCCCGCGATTTTTTTGTGCGCTGGCGACTAAAATAGTAGGAGAATCCCATGAAGATCGTTGAGGTAAAACACCCTCTCGTTAAACATAAACTCGGCCTGATGCGAGATCATGATATAAGCACTAAACGCTTTCGTGAACTGGCCTCAGAGGTTGGTAGCCTACTGACTTATGAAGCAACCGCTGACCTAGAAACTGAGAAAGTCACCATTGAAGGTTGGTGTGGTCCTGTAGAAATAGAGCAAATAAAAGGGAAAAAAATCACTGTCGTACCTATCCTTCGTGCCGGTATTGGTATGATGAACGGGGTTTTAGAAAGCATTCCAAGCGCACGTATCAGTGTGGTGGGTGTTTATCGTGATGAAGAAACCTTTAAACCTGTCTCTTACTTCCAGAAATTAGTTTCAAACATTGATGAGCGTATGGCGTTGGTTGTTGACCCAATGTTAGCAACGGGTGGTTCAATGATTGCAACTATCGATCTATTAAAAGGCGCAGGTTGTAAATCTATTAAAGTACTCGTACTTGTTGCTGCTCCTGAAGGAATTGCAGCATTAGAAGCTGCCCATCCAGATGTTGAGCTATATACCGCGTCTATTGATCAATATTTAAATGAACACGGGTATATTGTTCCTGGGCTAGGTGATGCTGGCGATAAGATATTTGGTACTAAATAATAATTAGCCGACTTTAGAAGTCGGCTTTTTTTTGATTATAAAAATACATTAAGGGGATGAAAAGAAATGACACGTCGTGCAATTAGTGTTGAAGAAAGGCCACCATTATTACAAACCATACCGCTTAGTTTTCAACATCTGTTTGCCATGTTTGGCGCGACTGTAATTGTACCGATCTTGTTTGGTGTTAACCCAGCAACTATTTTGCTGTTCAATGGGATTGGCACCTTACTTTATTTATTTATTTGTAAAGGGAAAATTCCTGCCTATTTAGGGTCGAGTTTTGCTTTTATTTCACCAGTCATGATTTTGCTACCACTCGGTTATGAACTTGCATTGGGTGGCTTTATTATTTGCGGAATACTGTTTTGCATTGTGGCCTTGATTGTTAAGGTGGCGGGTCGAGGTTGGATTAACGTCATGTTTCCTCCTGCTGCGATGGGAGCGATTGTCGCGGTTATTGGCCTCGAATTGGCTCAAACGGCCGCCGGTATGGCAGGGTTACTGCCAAAAGAAGGGGTCGCAGTAGATCCTAATACGTTAATTATTTCTATCACAACACTGTCAGTGACTATTTTGTGTGCTGTCGTGTTCCGCGGGTTCTTATCCATCATTCCTATTTTGATTGGTTTCTTAGTTGGCTACGCCTTATCCTACTTTATGGGCATTGTGGACTTTACGCCTGTTATTGAAGCACCATGGTTTGCAATTCCAACGTTTTATACGCCACGTTTTGAATGGTTCGCTATTTTGACTATTCTACCTGCCGCATTAGTCGTTATTGCTGAACATGTAGGCCACTTGGTGGTAACTGCAAATATTGTTGAGCGTGACTTATTGAAAAACCCTGGCTTACATCGTTCAATGTTTGCAAACGGTTTCTCTACGGTGTTGTCAGGGTTCTTTGGTTCAACACCTAATACCACCTACGGTGAAAATATTGGTGTAATGGCGATCACTAAGGTGTATAGCTCTTGGGTCATTGGTGGGGCAGCAATCATCGCAATTTTACTTTCTTGTGTGGGGAAATTAGCGGCGGCGATTCAGTTAGTGCCAGTACCTGTAATGGGAGGGGTGTCTTTGCTGCTTTATGGGGTGATCGGGGCTTCAGGTATTCGTGTGCTAATCGACTCTAAAGTTGACTACAATAAACCCCAAAACTTGATCTTGACCTCTGTGATCTTGATTATTGGTGTTAGTGGTGCGGTTATTCATATTGGTCAAGCCGAATTGAAAGGCATGGCATTGGCAACCATCGTGGGTATTGTCATGGCACTATTATTCCGTTTTATCACTTTTGTTCGTCCTGAAAAGCAGTTTGTAACCTCAGATATTGAAGAAGTTGATACGAAACATTCCACGAAATAAAACAGTTGTCTCATTGCCGATGTGATGAAAGCATCGGCAATTAAGTTTCTTCTTGTTCATTTATGCTTGAAATTTATGGTAAACTTGCAAGTGTTAATTGTTTTGCACAGTCAGAGGTGCTTCTGAACACACCATCGCAACTTTCACTACCACTGTATCTACCCGATGACGAAACGTTTGCCAGCTTTTATGCAGGCGAAAATGAGGCGTTGCTATCTGCTATTAAACTCGCCATTAACCAATCGCATGGTAGTTATATTTATTATTGGTCTCGTGAAGGGGGCGGTAAGAGTCACCTACTGCATGCCGCATGCGCTGAATTATCAGAACAAGATATGGCCGTGGGCTATGTTCCGCTTGATAAGCGTGCCTATTTTGTACCTGAAGTCCTTGATGGGATGGAACACCTTTCACTGGTTTGTATTGATAATATTCAATGTATCGCAGGCGATCCTGAATGGGAAATGGCCGTTTTCAATTTGTATAATCGCATTTTAGAAATTGGTCGAACTTGTTTGCTGATCACCGGTGATAGACCACCAAGACAAATCGATCTCTCACTGCCTGATTTAGCCTCTCGGTTGGATTGGGGGCAGATTTATAAACTCCATCCACTTAGCGATGAAGATAAAATTTGTGCGCTACAATTGCGGGCAAGAATGCGAGGGTTTGAATTACCCGAAGATGTATGCCGTTTTGTATTAAAACGGTTAGATAGAAAAATGGGAACATTGTTTGATATTTTGAACAAACTGGATCATGCCTCGATCGTTGCACAACGCAAACTGACTATCCCGTTTGTTAAAGATATCCTCCAATTATAAAGGCAGTGATCCACTGCCTTTTTTTGAGCCATTAGAGAACATCAAGAACCTGCTCTGGCGGGCGACCTAATTTTGCCGTTTTCCCTTTGACAACAATAGGGCGCTCAATTAATTTTGGGTTATCATGCATGGCTTGAATTAATTGCTCTTGCGTTAAAGCGTCGTTTCCAAGACCCAATTCTTTGTAGATATCCTCTTTGCTACGCATTAATTGCCGTGCATCAGAGAAGCCTAATGCCTTTAATAACCGTTTGATTTCAGCAACGCTAGGGGGATTTTTTAAATACTCAACGATTGTTGGTGTGACCCCTTTAGATTCTAATAATGCAAGCGTTTCACGGCTTTTAGAGCAACGAGGGTTATGATAAATGGTAATTGTATCCGTCATGGTCATCATTCCTTACGGTTTAGCTTTACTGTCTCTTAATTGTAATTTTCTTAGCTCATCTATGCGAGCATCATAGCGTTGTTGCTCATAACTTCCCAGACGACTTTTTCGACTCGCTTCGCTGAGATAATTAATCGCGTTATCATAGTTACCTCGAAGCGCCATACCTTCTGCATAAGCGGCTAGCTCTTCATTACGCTTACCTGATTTCGCCGAGGCTTCAGCTAACAGATCCCAACCATTAGGATCCTCGGGATAATTGAAGGTATATTTGTTCAGTAATGAAATAGCCGTTTGATACTGCTTATTGTTAATTAAAGCGTTGGCAAGGTTGATTTGTAATACGGGGTTGCTTGGTGATTTTTTTAATGCATTTTGTAAACGAGTCACCGCTTGGGCTGCACGATTTTGCTCAATATCCAAATCTGTCATAACATCGATAAACCAAGGATTATCGGGTTGTTTTTCCAGTAGGTTGCTTATGATCTTGGTCGCTTCGGCATATTTCTTATCTTGCGATAACTTCAAAGCACGACCATAGTCAGCCGCTATCCTTTCTTGAGGAGTGCCTCGACTATAATTATCCAGAATTTGATCTAATGCATGCTGTTGTCCTGACGTATACATGGATAAAATACGAACACGGGCTAGCATAAAGTCTTCTGATGAAGGTATGGTAACCTTTGGATACTGATTAGAGCGGTTACGCGCATCCGCTAAACGGCTATCTGGTAGTGGGTGAGTCAGCAATATTTCAGGGGGTTTTGACATATAACGGGTTTGATCTGACATCACCTGCATAAAGTCGGCCATAGAGTGAGGATCAAAACCTGCTCGCCTTAAGGTCTGTAAGCCAATACGGTCTGCTTCTTGCTCGTTGGCTTGAGTAAAACTGATCATTCCTTGTTGGACGCCTGCCATGGTTCCCGTTAAAGCGGCGAACCCTGCTTGTGGGTTTGCCATAACTAATAATAACGACCCAATCGTACCGGCAATCGCAAGGGGAGTGGTGCTTTTTTGGTCTTCCATCATGCGTGCTAAGTGACGCTGCGTTACGTGAGAAATTTCGTGTGCCATGACAGAAGCTAATTGGCTCTCATTTTGGCTATAGCGAAATAGTGCGGAGTGCAGCACCACATTCCCCCCAAAATAGGCATAGGCGTTAATATTGGGGTTATTCACCAAATAGAATTTAAAGGGCGTTCTCACGGAGTCGGCACTTTTCACTAACCGCATCCCCAGCTTATTGATGTATTGATTAAGCAGTGGGTCGTAAATCAATGGTGTACTGGCACGGATCTGGCGAGTGATAGCATCACCCATAATAATTTCTTGATTGATGCTCAGTGTACCACCCGCTGTCGTACCGATATCAGGAAGTGTGTCCTCAACGGCACTGTAAGCAGGGAGCACAGCGCCGTTGACGCACGCGGCTATCAATAAAACTAGAAGTGGATTTTTCAGTTTTTTATTCATGAAACAATTGCATCCCGTACAACGATTAATTTTGAGATCAATCCATGATAGCAAAAGCTACCGAAATGTCTGTTAATTGGTATAATTTTCGATAATTTAGGAACTGTCTTTAAAGCATTAATTTCCAAGGAGCTAATAAATGCTGGAAATGTTATTACAATGGTATCGGCGACGTTTTGCTGATCCACAGGCTGTTGCACTGTTTACGTTGCTCATTGTCGGCTTCTGTATCATCTTTTTCTTCAGCAATATCTTAGCCCCTTTATTGGTCGCGATAGTATTGGCTTATCTCCTTGAATGGCCAACACACTTACTTGAGCGTATCGGTTGCTCGCGTGTTGTTGCAGTCAGTATTATTTTGACCTTGTTTGCTGGAATTAGTGCCATGGTTATTTTAATTATTGCACCAACGGCGTGGCAACAAGGGATCAATCTCGTTGGTGACTTACCTAAAATGGTAACGCGTTTTAACGAGTTCGCGCAAACATTACCAGAGCGTTACCCAGCGTTGGTTGATGCGGGTATTATCGATATGATGGCAGATAATCTCCGCAGCCGTTTATCTGGAGTGGCGGAATCGGTGGTTAAAATGTCGGTGGCCTCGCTCATTGGCGTATTTACCTTGGCAATTTATACCGTACTCGTGCCTTTAATGATGTTTTTCTTATTAAAAGATAAACAAAAAATTATCAGTAGCGTTCAAAAGGTATTGCCAAGAAACCGCTTGTTGGTGGGGAAAGTTTGGGTCGAGATGAATCAGCAAATCACCAACTATTTACGCGGCAAAGTGACCGAAATGGTGATTGTCGGGGTCTGTACCTACGCTGGATTTGCTTACTTTGATTTGCGCTATTCAGTATTGTTGTCAGTGCTGGTTGGGGTTTCAGTCTTGATCCCCTATATTGGTGCGGTGGCTGTGACGATCCCGGTAGTATTGGTGGCGCTATTCCAGTGGGGAATCGGCAGTGATTTTTGGTCATTAATTATTGTTTATCTTGTTATTCAAGGGTTAGATAGTAATTTATTTGTTCCATTACTCTTTTCTGAAGCGGTTAACCTTCATCCGTTAGTGATTATTTTATCGGTCGTGATTTTTGGTGGCTTATGGGGTTTTTGGGGCGTTTTCTTTGCTATTCCATTGGCAACGCTGATTAAGGCTGTTATCAATGTGTGGCCAGAGGATACGTCCGAGAGTCAGCAAAAATTGGAATGATGGAGAGGGAAATGCAAACTCAAATTGAACTACAGCAAGGTGATATCACGAAAACTGCCGTCGATGCGATTGTTAATACCGCGAATCGTGCTTTACTCGGTGGTAGTGGCGTTGATGGCGCGATTCATCGCGCGGGTGGTAGTGCAATCCTTGATGAATGCCGGCAAATTAGAGCAAAATAGGGTAGTTGTAAGCCTGGAAACGCGGTGATCACCACCGCAGGTAAGTTACCTGCTAAGTATGTTATCCATACGGTAGGGCCTGTTTGGCAAGATGGAACCCATGAAGAGGCACAAATCTTAGCCAATGCGTATTTATCTAGTTTGAGGTTGGCGAGCGAATATCAAATCGAAACCATTGCTTTTCCCAATATCAGTACAGGCATTTATCGCTTTCCTAAGCCATTAGCGGCACAGATTGCCTGTGAAACTGTGGCTAACTATCTCGCCGCCAATAGCTTGCCAAAGAAAGTTATTTTTGTTTGCTTCGATGAGGAAAACTACCGTTTATACCAACAACAGCTTCAACGGTAGCAAATAGTATTAATGCCTAAACAGGTTCAACAAGTCTAAGTTGAGCCTGTATTTGGCTATCTTTTCTATCTTCCCTTTCATTACCATCAGTATGCCATTTAACTCAAATGATTCAGTCAATCAGATGACTAAAAAACTTTTAGCTTTTAGGTTAGTCAGCAATGAAAGATATAAAGGGAAGGGGGATGAGAAGGGTTGCATAAAGCTAAACAACCCTATCAAATTAAATGTTAAGCGTGAGTATTTATGTACTCGAGAACAATTTCATGGTGATTGCTTGTTTTGAAATTATCGAATACATGTTCAATAGTTCCATTTGCATCAATGAGAAAACTAATGCGGTGAATGCCGTCATAAGTTTTACCCATGAATTGTTTTTCACCCCATACACCAAATTGTTCACATACTTGATGATCTTCATCTGATAACAGTGCGAAGTTCAATAGCTCTTTTTCAGCGAAACGAGACAATTTTTCGGGTTTATCTGTGCTAATGCCTAAAACTTCAACACCCTTTTCTCTTAGTGTCTCCATTTCGTCGCGCAGGCCGCATGCCTGAACGGTACACCCTGGGGTCATAGCTTTAGGGTAGAAGTAAACTAATACGCGTTGACCCTGATAATCTGAAAGATTGATGATTTCACCATCTTGGTCAGGAAGGCTGAATTGAGGCGCCTTATCACCGGCTTTCAATGGGTTCATTACATATATCTCCGTTAACTCTGCATTTTGGGATTATTTACAATGCTTATGTTGCCTTTAGCGTTGAGCATTGTACATAGTTGTTGAAATTTATTCTTTATAATTATGCCATTATCATCCAATGGATGATGTGCCGTGATTTGTATTTCAAGTTGCGCCGGCATACCATTACTTGCAGGCTGTGTTTTTGACACAAGCTCCGCGATATTACATTGCTGGGTTGTAAATAAATTCGTAAATTGTTCTACGATGCGTGGTGCATCATCGACGACGACATTGACGGTTACCGTTGATGGGTAATCTGTCGTCTGTACGCTCTGCGTCCGTTTCATCACAATGAGTAACTCTAATTCAGCCCCTTTTAGTGGCAAAATAGCCTCAATTTGTGCAATCGCATTCCAACTACCCGAAAGCATCATAATAAAGGTAAATTCTTTACCAAACATCGCTAAACGGCTGTCTTCGATGTTGCAATCACATTCACTCACCAGTCGAGTGATGGTATTCACAATGCCCGGACGATCGGTACCCAGCGCAGTAATTACAAGAAATTGCTGTTCAGTCTTAGGCAAAGTCTGTTCCTTATTTTTTAATTTGCAGATTCGCTTTTTTGCTCAATGTTTTCAAGCACAAAATCTGCTTGGTGATGATGGTAAGGAAACCACAAAAATAAGAATCTGCCAAGAGGGCAGATTCACTCTTGCGAGTCATGATCGAGAATTATTACTTCTATTTAAGTTAATCCTAGCGGTATTAACAAAATTCATTAAAAACCTGTGGTTGGGTGGTTTTCTTCTTTGAAATGAAAAAGTACCATGGAGACTAAACTATTTAGGGGGTA
Organism: Providencia sp. PROV267; assembly: GCF_028477825.1. Lineage (NCBI taxonomy): Bacteria > Pseudomonadati > Pseudomonadota > Gammaproteobacteria > Enterobacterales > Morganellaceae > Providencia > Providencia sp. PROV267. The sequence goes on from NZ_JAMPLX010000002.1 coordinate 199,444, forward strand.
TAGCTATGTCTCACTCAAACACAAACTATAAACAATTTTTAACTGGCAGTATTGTTGCGGTAATTACACCAATGGATTCAAATGGTCGTTTGGATAAACAAAGTTTGAAAAGATTAGTTGATTACCACGTTGAGAGCGGCACTTCTGCGATTGTGTCTGTTGGGACAACGGGTGAGTCTGCCACCTTAACTCATAAAGAACATGTTGAAGTGGTGCATACAACTCTAGAACTGGCAGACGGACGCATCCCCATCATTGCAGGAGCTGGCGCAAATGCCACTGCAGAAGCTATCTCTCTGACAAAAGAGTTTGAAAATTCAGGTGTTGTTGCTTGTCTGACAGTCACACCTTATTATAATAGGCCTTCACAAGAAGGGTTGTATCAGCATTTTAAAGCAATATCAGAAAACACGAGCTTGCCACAAATTCTCTATAATGTACCATCACGTACAGGCTGTGACTTATTGCCTGAAACGGTAGGTCGCTTGGCTAAATTGGCGAATATTGTTTCAATTAAAGAGGCGACAGGGAACTTAGCAAGGGTTCACCAAATCAAAGAACTGGTTGATGATAATTTTGTGTTGCTCACCGGTGATGATGCAACGGCACTCGACTTCATGCAGTTGGGTGGTCAGGGCGTTATTTCTGTTACAGCTAACGTTGCAGCCGCACAAATGGTAAAAATGTGTGACTTAGCGCTTGCGGGCAAATATACTGAGGCTCGTGAATTAAACAAACGTCTGATGGGTCTGCATCATCAGTTATTTGTTGAGCCTAATCCAATTCCAGCGAAATGGGGCTGCCACCGTCTTGGCTTGATTGCTGACGCTACATTACGGTTACCAATGACACCGTTAACAGAGTCAGGCCAACAAAAAGTGGAGCAGGCCCTGAGATTCGCTGGGCTACTGTAAAATTTAGGGAATTTTAATGGCAACATTATTGCAAAAATCGAAGGTTATGAAGGTTGCTGGCCTGTCACTCGTTGTGTTACTGGCAGCCTGTTCCAGCGATCAGCGCTATAAACGTCAGGTCAGCGGTAACGAAGATTATCTCGATGCCGCGCCATTGAAAGTGTTGAATATACCTCAGGGAATGACATTACCATTGCAAAATGGCGAATATGACGTCCCTAAAGTTGCCTCATCTGGCCCAGTAGGTAAAGCACTCGATATTCGCCCTCCTGTACTGTCTATTTCGCAATTAGCGGGTTCACGTACTGAAGATAGCGCGGAAGCAAGCCGCTTGTTGCTTGAAAATACACCTGAGAATAGTGCGCTATGGTCACAAGTCACTATGATTTTGGAACAGCGTAATATTCCAGTCACGACAAAAGACGATGGGTCGCGCTCGATTGAAACGGATTGGGTAAAATGGGAACGTGCGGATGAAGACGTTCCATTAGAAAGCCGTCATAAAGTCACTGTGCAACCTCAAGGGGGCATGATCGCGCTGACGGTAACGAATTTAGGCCTACGTCAAGGTACAGAAGCGGTGACGGATCAGGCTGAAATTCAGCGTTATAACAAATTATTGCTAAATGAGTTAACCGATAGCCTGTATGCTTTACGTGATACATCCAATAAAAATAGTATCCAAAGTGCATATGGCATTATTGATGTTCAATCTGGCAGTGATGCCACGGGCTTGCCTGTTGTCATCGTACGTGCACCATTTGATGCTGTTTGGGAGCGTTTACCACGTAAACTGGAAAGCATCGGTATGAAAGTGGGTGATCGCAGTCGTTCAAATGGCTCTGTGATGGTAACTTATAAAGGCCTGAGCAGTTCAGAATGGCAAAATTTAGGGATTGATGACCCATCAATTCCAGAAGCGGATTATAAAATTCAAGTCGGTGATTTGAATAACCGCAGTAGCTTGCAGTTTATTAATACTAAGGGTACACCACTGACTCAGAAACAAAATGATGAGATGGTGTCTGCACTGAAAGCGGCTTTCAGTAAAGTCGGCGACAAGTAATTATTACTTTGTTTTGTTATGGAGCCGCAGCCTCTATTTGAGGTTGCGGCTTTTTTGCATTTAAGTCATACCTACAACCTTTCTTTATGCCAATCGATTAATAGCTTCATTTTTATGGTCAGCGAAATGGACAAAAAACCAGTGTTTAAGCTTAAGTAATCGTTTGCGTCTGTGCGTGGATTTTATTATTATAATTAGGTACAGTAGATAAAATATTGAATATCAGTTAGTTAGCTTGTCAGGTGCTTTTATTCAATAACTTATTGAAACAGAGCAGAAAAGTAACGGTAAAAGGGTAAATTTCAACCATTTTATTGTTACTTATCTGGATCTGCAGACACAATTTTGCAGGTTGATACCCTAATTGAATAATCCCATCTCTGGAGTGTGTAAGATGCAAAAGAAAGCTGAGTTGTATCGTGGTAAGGCGAAAACGGTCTATACCACTGAGGATCCTGACCTTTTAATTCTGGAATTCCGTAATGATACATCAGCACTCGATGGCGAGCGTATCGAGCAGTTCGAGCGTAAAGGGATGGTAAACAATAAGTTTAACCATTTTATTATGAGCAAATTAGAAGAGGCGGGTATTCCAACACAGATGGAAGCGTTGCTCTCTGACACAGAAGCATTGGTAAAAAAACTGGATATGGTGCCCGTAGAGTGCGTTATTCGTAATCGTGCAGCAGGCTCTTTGGTTAAACGTCTTGGCGTCGAAGAAGGGATGGAATTAAATCCACCATTGTTTGATTTGTTCTTAAAAGATGATGCAAAACATGACCCGATGGTGAATGAGTCGTATTGTGAAACTTTTGGGTGGGTGAACAAAGAAAACTTGGCGGAAATGAAGCGCTTAAGTTATAAAGCCAATGAAGTGTTATCAAAAATTTTTGCGGATGCAGGGCTGATCCTCGTTGATTTTAAATTGGAGTTTGGCCTGTTCAAAGGCAAAGTCGTACTTGGTGATGAGTTCTCTCCAGATGGTAGCCGCCTGTGGGATAAAGAGACCCTCAATAAAATGGATAAAGACCGTTTTCGTCAAAGCCTCGGTGGCTTAATTGAAGCTTACGAGGAAGTTGCGCGTCGTATCGGCGTAAAATTAGATTAATTTGTTATCTAATCGGTTTTAAAAAGTCGCTTAGAGTGCTGACAAAGCCTTCGCTGTTTAGTGAGGGCTTTGAACTAATCAGTATGAATAATGCACTAAGCGGCAACCTAAAAAACCTTCCCCTCAATGATGTCAGTTCGAAACCATGGCATTAGGTCGAAAATCATCTCACTCGCAAAATCGATGCTGTGATGCTGTTGTACACCGACACACCCCGAAGAACGACCACCTATCAACTATCGTGTCGTAGGTGAGAAACATGGCATTACAATGGACACGCATGTTGCTCATTTTCCGTTTTCAAAGAATTTCTTTTTTTTAAATCATGGTGTAAAGGGCGAGTTGATTACGTCAGCGATGAGTTGGTTTGGTATCTTTAGCTGCTCATCTGTTATTCATGGGCGATAAGGAGAATGATGGCTGTCTTATCAACACTTTTAGCTTTGAAAATACGATGGGCAACTTTGCGAATACACTCGACATTCGATTTTTTGGACGAAATGCCCTTAAACGAGGGGGATGTCAGAAAGCTAAGCCGCTATTATTGGTGCTATTTTTTGTTGGTCGTAAGGTCATGAGCCGCCGCAGATGGATTAAGATCTTTGCCTTGCTCTGCTAACCATAACTGTAGTTGCTCAGTGGCAGGTATCAGGTTATAGGCTGAATGTGTGGGTTCAATATGCTTTTCACCGTACTCTACCAATTTGTTATCAAGGAAAATAAAGTGTTGAACAGTATTTTGCATTTTAAGCATGGTAGGGCGCTTGGTATAGAGCAATAGGGTGGCATTTTCTATCGTTGCTGAATCAGAAGGTTCCCCCATAATAGAAACCACTTGTTGCGAAGTCATACCTGCAATAACTAAGGTTAACTTATTGTCAGCAGAGTATCCTATCACCGAAAATAGTAGGGAGAAGATACAAAATAGCGTTTGGATTGCCCGCATGATTAAACCTTAGTCATCTGTTCGAAGATCAGATCATAGAATACAAAGTGATATTTAAGGAATTCATATTTTAGTTTCATACATATAACACAGATAATTGTGACCACTTTTCATTATACAACTGTATTGACGCTTTAACTAACATCTTGGCGTTTAGGTTATCGGTTTTACTGAGCTGTTTTAGTGGGGAAGCTGCATAATGGATGTTTACAGCTTTTACTTAGGAAGATAATTAGTTTTCTGGTTTTAATTCGTCTATACAGCCAAAGTTCTCTTACGGGTTATTTATATACATCGGGCCTATCATGCTACAAATAATAAAACAGAGCAGCATGACACACACTTGCCCAACCTTGACTCGGGATAGTTTACCATTAACATGGCATTTTTTACCTGTCTGATATCGATATCTAGATATAAGCTAAGACGTTATCACCGCAATAAATCAAACCTTAGTGTTGATATCAAGGGTCGACAACCATATAAAAACTGATAACGTTCAAGCTGAAAAGTCAGATTGGCTCGCGGCTAATACGGATAAATTTATCAGCCCAACGTTTAGGGTCGCTTTCTAACGCGATATCCAATGCGTGACTCAATGAATACAGTGTTGGTGTTGGAAGCACGGATTCCGGTTGTAAATCAGGGTGGTTAAGTACGGTTTCAGGCGGACCATCAGCAATGATTTTACCTGCTGATAGATGAATAACCCGCTTGAAATGGCGAGCAACAAAATCAAGATCATGGCTAATGGCGAGTAGCGTCGTGCCCATCGTACGCTGTAATGCCAACCAACGCTCAAAGCAAGCGAGCCAACGTGCATCAAAGTCACGAGTAGGTTCATCTAATAGCAGCACTTTGGGGGAAATCGCACTCAGGCTGGCGACAGCCACCATACGCCGTTGACCTGCATCTAAATCAAGAGGGTGACTATTGGCAACATCTTGCAAATGGCAACATTCAAGGGCTTCCAACGTCCGTTTTTCTATCTCTGATTGAGATAGCTTTTGTCGTTTAAGGCCGAATGCGACTTCATCTTTTACTCGACTATGGAAAACTTGTTTTTCGACCTCTTGGAATAAAACACCAATTTGACTGGCACGTTGTATAGCGTTCAGTGAGGCAAGTTTTTGGTGATTAAAGTGGATCTCACCTTGTGTTGGGCGCAATAGACCCGCAGCAAGCCGCAGGAGTGTCGATTTTCCAGCACCATTGTCACCAACTAATGCAACCCATTCGCCCGCTTCGAGACGCAAACAAAGCTGTGAAATGGTCTCTTGGGTACTTTTAGGCCAACGATAATCAATATGTTCAAAAAGTAGCATAATACTCCTTAAATGCCTTAAGTAATGCGTTGTTATCATTGGGAATGTCAGTAGGCCAAGCATTTTGATTGATTAAATAACCAAGTGCACGCCAAGCATCGGGCATATTAATGGTGGTTTGTGCCGCCGAAAAAAGTTTTTTTCTATCAGTACCTGTGGCAATAACGTTACCCGCATCTAATAACATCAGTTGCTCACAAAAACTCATCGCAGGAAGTAGTTGGCGCTCAAACAGGATCACACTGCAATTGGTACGTTGAGAATAGTGTTTCAACGCAAGTAGCAGGGTATGGGCGGCTTTTGGTGTGAGGCGACTAAATGCCTCATCCAATAATAATAACTTAGGCTGCATGGCGAGTGCGCTTGCGATGACAACGCGTTGGGCTTCTCCACCTGATAAGGTCGCGGGGTGTCGATGGCGTAAAGCTTCGCAGTCCGTAAGCGCAATGGCTTCGTTAACCCGCTGCCTGATTTGTGCTTCGGGTAACCCAAGGTTTTCAGGGCCAAAGGCAATTTCTTGTTCCACATTGAATGTGCAACCGGATAATTGTAATTGTGGTGATTGTTGGATCAGTTGGCGTTGCGCACTGAGTACTGCTAAGTGGCCTTGTGATATGGGGTGTGATAAAACCTCAGCGGCACCACTAAGTTCACCTGTAATCAATTCAGGTAACCAACCACAGAGCAGTTGAGCGAGTGTACTTTTACCGCTACCGTTGCCCCCTAAGATGGCAAGCCACTGTCCTGCTGCTAATTGTATATCAATAGGGCCTAAGGTGGTTGATCCCGCACCTTTGTGGGTAAAACATAGCCGTTGTAAATTTACCACCACCAGTCGATCCCTCCTTCAATGATGATAATGACTAAAATGGCATAACGACAAATGGCTTGAAAGAGGTTGTCTTTTGGGGCGCCCAACGTTGTTCGCTGACTCACGGCACGAAAACCACGCATATCCAAGGCAGCTCCACGGATAGCCAGTTCACTGAGTGCTTGGGTTGCGAGTGGCAGTATCAATGCCGGTAATGACATAAATCGTTGTAACAGATTGCCATCAAGGGGGACGCCTCGTGCCAACTGTGCCTCTTTGATACTGCTGATTTGTTGCCGTAGTTGTTCAACAAACAAGGGTGGCCCAGCTAATAAATATGAAAAGCTGGTTGGTAAACGGCTAGCAAATAGCGCTCTAATCAATTTTTCAGTCGACACATACTGTAGCCACAGTTGTGCACTACTGATAATGGCTAAAAGCCGAAACCATAAAGCCAAGGCTTTTTGTTGCTGTGTTGCAACAGAAAACTCGCCTGTCAGCCAGTAGGTTAGCCAACCACTATGGATCAGCCATAGCCCTAATGCCATTGGTAGCATCAAGCCAATAACATAGCGATAGCGGTAACGTGCTTGGCGCCATGCGAGTAGCATAGCAAAAGTCACCAGGCTGACGACAATTAACGGCCAGTCAAATGGTAATAGAACAACAGTAAAGCTGAGCCAGAACCATAATGTCAGCGAGGTAAAAGGATGCATATTTATCTTACTCGCGCCATATTTGGAAAGTTTTGTTGTGCACGCAGCGGTAAGCGACGCACTAATAACCACGCAATGAGTGCCGACACTATTTTATCTGCAATGTTGGCTCCTAATACGGTAATGGCAACAGATTCAAGTAGGTTTTCTCCCACAGCATGGAAGTAAGCGACGAAAAAATCGGCTCCGCTACCTGTTGTACCTGCAAATAAATAAGTACGGATAGGTACAGCAACTAACATCAATGCCAATGTAATGACGATGCCGGAAAAGATAACTCTAGGTAACGTCCGAAAAAATCCAGCATGAGCGAGTAACCCTGCACTGAGGCCTATCATCATCGCAACAGGGGCAAAAGCGGCGGCAATTGGGCCACTGAGTAATCCCCATAATAGATTGGTTAATAATCCGGTTAATGCAGCGATCCAAGGGCCGGCTAATAAAGCACAAATGATTGTGCCAATTGAATCAAGAAAAATTGGCAACTTAATGCTTGAGCTTATTTGCCCAACTAACATGTTAATAGCGATTGAAAAAACAATTAACGCTAAAGTACGGCTCGAAAGAGTAGATGATTTTGGCATGAATACACCGCTCCTTAGCGATGAACAGAAGAATGGGAGTTGTGGGGCGTGCGTTCAGAAACTGCTAATTCGTCATATCCAGATAATTCGCAATATTGACGAGTGAAAGTGATATGCTCTAATTCCCCAATAACAAGCTCTAACGTTGTTCTAACGGTACAGTCAAGCATCATATGCCCCCCTTGCACATGACCATTTTCATCTGAAATGGCTAAATGCAAATGTTCGCCTTCGCTATCTAATGTGCCGATAAGTGAAACAATTTCGTATCGACCAACAAATTGATCGGTTGTCTCTTTTCCTGCAAAACGCAAATTAACGCGAGTTAAGCTACCAACACAGCCAGCAATGAAAGCGGCTTTTAAGTGGTTCTGCTGAATAAAATGACGCAGTGTTGGAATAACATCCTCGCCGGGCCGTAATCGTAGGGCAAAATAGCGCGCATTGGAGGCGGGAGGGAAAGCTACATTCATATGAGTGATCCTAATTATATGACGACTTGAATATAAGGTGATTTGTCAACTCGGCGAAATACAGTGATATCGTCAGTGATAATAATTTTATATTGACCTCATATTATTATAAGTAACAATCAAGGAGATATCAGTAACGAAGTGTTTTCTATCGCTTATTTAATTGGAATTGCGATTAATTTGCGTTAAGTGAAAAACAATCAGTTAAAAAACAATATATCCACTTAATTAATAAGGTTAAAATGTTGAACATCTGTGTTAGTTCAGAGTGCTAAGCAGGCGATGACGTGGTATGAATAAAAATAATTAAGTCAATTGTAACGATTTTGGGTTTAAACTGTGACTAAACCGTTTATTTGCTGATTATAGAGGTGATTATGCGTTGGCAAGACCGTCGTCGTAGCGACAATATTGAAGATAGAAGATCAGAAAATTCATCAGGGGGTTTTCAAGGCAATGGTCGGGGGATACGAATTCCATTACGAGGAAAAAGTGGCGTTGTTATTCTGATTGTTATTGTCGTAGCTGGCTATTATGGCGTTGATCTCACGGGGTTAATTACCGGAGAGCCTATCGGTAATCACTCTTCGCAACAAGCCCAAAATCGTACCATTAGCCCACAAGAGGCACAGTTAGCCGACTTTACGTCAGTGATGCTTGCTTCCACAGAAGATGTTTGGCAAACGGAATTTAAAAAGCTAGGCAAACAATACCAGCAGCCTAAATTAGTCATTTATCGCAATGGTACTTCGACAGCGTGTGGGCAAGGTAAAGCATTTATGGGGCCGTTTTATTGTCCAGCTGATAATAAAGTTTATATCGACCTGTCATTTTATAATGACATGAAAACCAAATTAGGGGCTGGTGGTGAATTTGCGCAAGGGTACGTCGTGGCTCATGAAATCGGCCATCATGTGCAGCACTTATTAGGCATTGAACGGCAAGTAAGAAAATTACAGCAAGGTGTAAGTACAAAAGAAGCCAACAAACTGTCGGTGAAACTTGAATTACAGGCCGATTGTTTTGCGGGTGTTTGGGGGCACAATATGGATAAAGAGGGCATCTTAGACGATGGCGACTTACAATCCGCGTTGAATGCGGCTCAGGCAATTGGTGATGACAGATTACAGCAGCAGAGCCAAGGTCGCGTGATCCCAGATAGTTTTACGCATGGCACCTCACAACAGCGCTATTTTTGGTTTAAAAAAGGGTTTGAGACGGGAGATATCAATAGCTGCAACACCTTTTCAGCGCAAAATACATTTTAAGGAGGCTCAGATGAAGCTCAGCCATAGCGTTAGTGGGGCGATTAGAACTTTCAGCTATTTTATAGCAAGTGGTTCACATTACATGCTCGAGGGGATTGATTATTTGTCGCTGTATGGCGAGGAGCCGAGTGCTATTGAACAAGCGTACGCAATATTTATCAATACACTGGAAATTGATGAGGCAGGGGAAGTATTGAATTTTACTCATGCGCAGAAAAGAGCAACGGATTATATTCGAAGTTACTGTGATGCTTCTTTTAACGTTGACCCTCCTTTTGAAGAGTGGGAAGTCGCTCTATATTAATGTATGACCTGCCCAAATATGAGGTTAAAGTGTTCTATTTGACGCGTACCATATTGATAACCACGCTTTTATTTTTCGGGTTGATAAATGCGTCAGCGAAAACCCATTATACCATTGATGATCTATCAACGGAGGGGATGTTAACGCTCTCCATGGATTTACCTAAATCCGAGCAGGAACAAAAATTGATCGTGAGAGGGGAAGCGTGGGGGTTAAAACCGCAAATTAACCATCCTCAGTGCCAAGGTACGTTGTTAAAGAAAAATACCGAAAATGAATGGATTGTGCCTATAGGTTGTGAACGGGTTTCGTGGCATGTCCTCCCTAATAAAGTTGCAAAAGGGCATGTTGACGCCTCGAAGCAAGCGACTATTTTCATTACCAGTGAATATCAAAACAAAAAACAGATATTGCTTTCTGAGCCTACGTCATTATTGCGCTTAGTCAATGATGAAGAAGGGATTATTCGTGCTGCCGATGGGATCGCTATCTATGGCGCGAAAGCTGAAAATACAAGCGCGTGGTCGGTTCCTGCCTATTATAAGGCGCCTGAATTTTATTTAGTGGGGGATATTCGATTGCAACAAGTGGACTTAACGAATATGAAAGTTCGCTATTTTAGTGACAACGTCACGTTAACCGATCAATATCAGCTAAATGGTTATCACCAACAAGCCTTAAAGTATTTAACCAAAGCGTTATCAATTTCACCTCAAGACAAGCGTGATAATACATTGTTGGTGATTTGGCTCGGCAGTAATGAAAAAAATGGCTTTATTGGTGGGGCGGCGGGTGGTCGCAGTTTCGTGGCTAACTATTTATATTCTGATAAAAAGGATGATAAAAACATTAATCTCAATAATGCAAAAACCCAACTTGTTATTGCCCATGAGCAATTTCATCAACTTATTGATATGGTAAGGGAAAATAAATCAACGCAGCCAGCTTGGGTTGAGGAAGGCCTTGCTCAATATTATGCTTTGAAAGCATTAAAACAGATGGAAAGCCAGCCACAAATTGTTTCGTCAATTGAATCTGCAATGATGCCATTAAATGCTCCAGTGACACATACTTTTATTGAACTAGATAAGCGATTTAAAGCAGGGGATCGCTCTGTTTATGCTGAGTTCTATTCTCAAGGCGCTACATTTTGGCGAAAATTAGATACTATTTTACAGAAGGTCGCCAATAATCCATCAGGATTAGACCCGTTCATTACTGAATTAATGACATTACCTTCCGAGTCGAATGGTGATTTACCCGCATCTTTCAAAAATAAAATGATCGCTATCGGAGGAGAGCCTGTAAATATCTTATTTCAACAATATATCGGGCAATAATATGCCGTGACGTTTGCTTCTTATTCGGTGAGCCAATAACATAAGCCGTACTTTTTATCTTTCGCTAATTTTATAAGCAAAAGCAGCACGTTTTACAGGGAATACAATATGAGTCAAGTCGATCCTACCTTGATAATTTTACTGGTTTTAGCAGGCCTTGGGATCATCAGTCATAATATGACGGTGACATTAGCTATGTTATTTTTGCTGGTGGTGCGGATCACACCTTTAAATAATTTCTTTCCTTGGGTAGAGAAATATGGGTTAACGATTGGGATATTAATATTAACTATTGGTGTGATGGCTCCTATTGCTAGTGGTAAAATTTCAGCACAAGATGTATTAGGTTCCTTTTTAAATTGGAAATCACTGCTTGCTATTGTGATCGGGGTGTTAGTTTCTTGGTTGGGAAGCCGTGGTGTTACGTTAATGTCACATCAACCTTCAACAGTAGCAGGCCTACTTGTTGGCACGGTTATCGGCGTAGCACTCTTCCGTGGTGTTCCTGTTGGTCCTCTTATCGCAGCAGGGATCTTGTCATTATTGATCGGTAAATCTTAGCGGGTATATGAATTATTCACTTCCTAAAATCTGTGCTCAACTTAATGATTGTGGTCATCGGCGCTTGTTGGTGCTCTCTGGTGAGAGCTTGTGGATAGATAAACAATTAAATGAAATTCAATCAATTATCGCGGGTGATTGGCAGGCCCTTTCATCAACAATAACGGGGGCATTGCCCGTTAAAAATGCACATTTATTATTAGGCAGAGAGTTTTTACATGGGGTCTTTGATGCAAGAGAAGGTTTGCATAGCGAGGCTCTCGCTATGCTTGCTGGGGCATTAAAGGCTGGGAGCTTGCTGGTTTTATGTACGCCACCACAAACTGAGTGGGCGTATTCATTGGATAACGATAGTATTCGATGGAATGAGCAAAATGGCATGATCGCCACGCCTAATTTTGTGCATCATTTACAGCAGTTGATACAGGCGCAATCTGACGTGCTGGTTTGGCAACAAGATAAGCCAGCGCATTTTTCTCTTTTACCCGAAAAAGAGCATTGGCAACCACCTTCGGGTGAGGCGACACCGGCTCAGCAATATGTACTGGAACAGTTGTTATCCGCAAATGACGGTGTTTGGGGGATCATCGCTCCCCGTGGGCGAGGGAAATCGACCCTTGCAGGAATGTTGATCCGCAACTGGCAAGGGGAGTGCTGGTGCTGTGCGCCTGCTAAAGTCGCGATACGAACACTAGAAAAATCAGCCGGTCAGCCGCTCAATTTTTGGGCGCCAGATGAATTATTACGTTACTGTAAGAAGAATGGTGACATAAAAGCTGACTGGTTGATTATTGATGAAGCGGCAGCGATTCCAAGTTATATTCTGCGCCAACTGGTCAATTATTTTCCACGTGTTTTATTAACGACAACGGTGGATGGCTATGAAGGAACAGGGCGAGGCTTTATCAATAAGTTTTGTGCGCAATTGGGCGGTTTTACTGCTCTCGATTTAGTCGAGCCTATCCGCTGGGCTAAGCATGATCCCCTTGAACATTGGCTCAATCAGGCATTATTACTAGAAGAGCCTGAAGGTGTAAACGATCACTCGCCATTACAGCTAATTGAGCCTATCAGCCAGCAACAATTAGTTGATGATCCTAAACAACTGAAAAGTTTTTATGGATTACTCACCAGTGCACATTATCGAACATCCCCTCTCGATCTTCGTCGGTTACTTGATGCAAGTCGCCAGCAATTTATGTTGGCCAAATCGGCGACGCAATTGATTGGAGCCTTATGGATGGTTGAAGAAGGTGGGTTAGATAGCCAACTAAGTTGGCAAATTTGGGCTGGTCTCCGCCGCCCTAGGGGGAGTTTAGTGGCACAATCCCTTGCTGCTCATTATTACTTCCCTGAGGCGCCTCAGATGTCATCACTACGTGCAACGAGGATCGCGGTTGAGGCTGCTTATCGCCGACAAAAAATTGGCTCACAACTGCTTGACGCTCAAAAACAGCAGGCCGTTTACCAAGGCAAAGATTTTTTATCAGTGAGTTTTGGTCTGACACCGGAGTTATTACGTTTTTGGCAACAAGCGGGTTATCAATTAGTACGTGTTGGTGAACACCTTGAAGCAAGCAGTGGATGTTACACGGCGATGGCGATTTTACCGCTATCATCACAAGCACAACGCATGTGTGAGCAAGCCAAACACAACTTGCCAAGGGATCTCTTTTGGCGTCGTGACCTTGAGCCATTCCACTTGCCGACATGTGATAAGCAGCATTTAACGCCCGAAGATTGGATTGAACTGGTTGGATTTGGCTTTTATCATCGTACGTTGGCAGCGAGTAGTGCGGCGATACAACGTTTATTAGCGCATCAAGAAGGTGGGTTGAAGCTGCTGCGTTTCTATTTTCAACTACAGTTATCTTTGGAAGAGATTTGCCAACAGCTATCATTAACGGGGCAAAAAGCGTGGTTACAACAAGCAAGGGCAGAAGTTAAAGACGTTGTGCAACGTGACCACCCTGAGCTTGTTAAAACGATAGCGCAAAAAATTAGCCCTTCTTATCTTTAGGCCAATCATCGTTATCATCCCAAAGATGATTGTTATCTTTATGAGGGGGAAGCTCGGGTTTATTATCAAGAAATTTTTTATGATCTACTCGCATCATCTCTTTGATAGAATTCCAGATGACGCCAACTAAAATCAGTAGGATCACCCACCAATAATCTGCTAACCAATGCATATGTCGCCTTTGTGCTTGCTAATAAGAGGTGATTAAAAAGGTGGATGAAAAGTTGAAACTTTTACAGGCACACATTTGGCATCACATTACTATTTGAATTTCGATAGGGTATACCCTAGTCATTGGGTTTATTTAATCATGTTTTTGAAGCCGTTGGGAGAGCCATTTTGAATATAAAAAAAGGATTGTTGATCCTAATAGGTTGGCTCGCGGTAATATTAGCATGCTTAGGCGTTGTATTGCCGGTACTGCCAACAACCCCCTTTCTCTTATTGGCGGCATGGTGCTTTTCTCGCTCATCGCCGCGTTTTCATCACTGGTTACTTTATCGTTCATGGTTTGGTGGCTATATCCGACATTGGCAAACGTATAAAGGTTTGCCAAAAGGCGCTAAACCTAAAGCGATAGCCGTGATATTAGTTACGTTTACGATTTCAATTTGGGTTGTGAACTTTTGGTGGTTAAAGTTAGGTCTATTTGTCCTGTTATGCTGGCTAGTGATTTTTATGTATCGATTACCGGTGATAGATAAACCTGTATCGAATGATAATAAAGTATGATGGTGTTAAATGAAAAAGCGCCAAGAGATTTGGCGCTTTTTGAGGCTATTCTGGAATTTTAATGTAGCGATTAAAAACATATTCTAGATTCGCTAATAGCCAATCTTTACCCAAGATAACTTCTTCTTGTAAAACAGATTGAACCACTTGAGGGGTCAACAGTTGCTCAGCGTCATGGGATAAGGGCCAATAGCTAATATGCCAAGGTTCATAGGCAACACCTGCATTTTTAGCGGTGAAAGGGCGGTAGAAGTCATATGTGGCCATATTGTCACTTAGCCACTGATTCAGCTCAGCAAAATAGCCGCCTTGTTCGTATTCCCATGGCTCAAGTTGCAGTGATTGCCCTTCAGGGAGACGCAATGGGTCATAGACGTCAATTTCCGTGCCCCAATGGTGGCGGCTTGCGCCCGGCAGGGCGGACCAATGCAAAATAGCTTCACATAATTCGCCTTCGCTTAATACGCTAATATCTAGCGGATTACTTTGTTTATTAAGAACGGGGCGCTTTCCGGTAAACTTCTCATTCCAAATCAGTTGCTGACGTGAAAAATCACGGAATGCACTGGCGGATTGGAGCTTGAAGCCAGCCTTCGCCGCCGCTTGTTGCATGGACAAAAATGCTTTTGTCGCATTAAATTGTAGGCGGTGATTACCGCCTAATGTCACGAGATGGTCGGTTGAACGGCCGGTGAGCATGGCGATGGTCATCATAGTAACAGTAGCTCCATTATGCGTTCATAAATCCGTGCCAGTTGCTGTAGGTCATGTACACTGACACACTCGTCAACTTTATGAATAGTGGCATTGAGTGGCCCTAATTCAATGACCTGTGCCCCCATTTGAGCAATAAAACGCCCATCAGATGTCCCACCACTCGTTGAGAGCTCTGTAGTGCGCCCCGTGAATTCATGAATAGCTTGCACGGTGGCGTCGACTAATTTCCCTGTACGGGTTAAGAAAGGCTGGCCCGAAAGCTTCCATTCAATTTCATAGCGTAATTGGTGTCGTGCTAGCATCTCTTCAACACGCTCACGGATGATTTTGTCGGTTAATTCTGTGCTAAATCGGAAATTAAACTGAACGAAAAACTCACCCGGAATAACATTTGTCGCACCAGTACCCGCATGAAGATTGGCGATCTGCATACTGGTCGCGGGGAAAAATTCATTACCTTGATCCCACTGTGTTGATACAAGTTCTTGTAAAAAATTTGTCGCTCGATGTACTGGATTATCGGCAAGGTGTGGATATGCGACATGCCCTTGCGTGCCTAAAATCGTTAAATTCGCTGTGATAGAGCCTCGGCGGCCATTTTTAACGATATCACCGAGTTGAGTTTGGCTAGAAGGCTCGCCCACTAAACAGTAATCTAACCGCTCATTACGTTGCATCAACGTTTCAACGACCTTAACCGTACCATTTGTCGCCTTTGCCTCTTCATCGGACGTGATTAAAAAGGCTAACCGACCACGATGATCGGGATGTTTTTGTACAAAACGCTCGGCAGCGACGACCATAGCTGCAACGGAGCCTTTCATATCCGCTGCACCACGACCATAAAGGTGTTGGTTGATAATGGTTGGTATGAAAGGGGGCGTTTGCCATTTTGTCTCATCCCCAGCGGGAACGACATCCGTATGGCCTGCAAATGCTAAGGTCTCGCCGTCGGCACCTCGATAAGCCCAGAAATTAGCCGTATCATCAAATAACATTTTTTCAACGGTGAACCCTACTTTTTCGAGTCGTTCAATTAATAATGCCTGACACCCTTGGTCATCAGGGCTAATTGATGGGCGAGAGATGAGTTCTTGAGCGAGTTGTATAACAGGACAATCCATCACTGCGCTCCGGCTTATTGAGTAAATTGTTGATATTCATCAGCGGAAAAACCGACAAGATAGCGGTTGTCTGCTGAAACGAGAATTGGGCGCTTGATCATCGCAGGTTCAGCCAATAACACTTTTTTGGCGCTTTCAGCATCAACAACGGCATTTTTTTCAGCATCACTGAGTTTACGCCAAGTTGTGCCTCTTTTATTAACTAAAACTTCCCAACCGAGCTGAGCGATGAACGCCGATAATAAGGCATCATCAATCCCCTCAACACGGTAATCATGAAATTGATAATTAATGCCATTATCTTCCAAGTAGCGACGCGCCTTTTTGATCGTGTCACAATTTTTAATACCATACATAATGTAAGGGGAAGAAGTGCTGTTTGACATAAAATTTTCCTTTGATGATTTACTGTTAGCCCTACATAATGCGCGAAAATCTATTCAGGATCTAGCTTTCTGTGGGAAAGAAAAGTTAATCTAATGATTAAATTAATAGTTAATTAAATTATTTCATAATAAATTAATTATAGTAAATATATTATTTTGCTCTCATGTATATTAGACTTGCTTCTAATCGGGAGCGTACATTTAGTTTTTTAAGTAAATTACGGATGTGCACTTTTACTGTTTCTTCTGAAATAAAAAGTAATTGGGAAATTTCCCTATTTTTTAATCCAGCCGCCATTTCATGCAATATTTCGCATTCTCTGCGCGTTAATGATGATAATGGGTCATTAATTTTATGGCGATTAACGAGATATTGATAGACTTTTTCGCTAAATACATGGTGCCCAGCCGCTGCTTTTCGCATGCTATTCATCAGCATATCAAGTTCACTATTTTTAAGCAGATAGCCTTGTGCGCCTGCATCAATAGCATTGTAGATATCTGTTTTTAAAGCTGAAAATGATAAAACTAATAAATACGACTTAAGGCAGCGTTTACGTAATAAGCGAATTGTTTCGAATGTTTTAGTACCATAAATATTGATATCAGTTAGTATTATGTCAGGTTGTAGTTTGTCAGCAATATCAAGTGCTTCAGAGCAATTACAGCATTCAGCTGCGACAGTGAAATATGCATCTGAGTCGATAAGGTGCCGTAAACCATAGCGATAAATAGGATGTTCATCAATAATCATAACGGTTTGGGAAGACATAGTAGATTCCTTTTTATGCCTGACAATAATAAAAGAGGACAGCTTAATAGCAAACACGCCATTACATTAAATATGTTATAGCCTTCAATTTTCGCCTTTATTACTATTTTTTAATGCTCATTGTATTTAATTATTAATTTATATAATTAATATTCAGAACCCCGAAATAGAAAACCAAAAAAATAATAACTCGATTTTTATATGATTAAAATTATCAAAAGTAATTATATCTATAATATATAATTGGCCTTCAAGTATATTGATTGAGTGAGAGTTTGAGGTGATATTTTAGGCTAACTCGTATTACTAACTGATGTAACCGAAAGAATTTTCTGGAAATTGTCATCAAGATCATGATTTGCTTGTCTGAACTGTTTATACTGTTTACTGCTTTTACCCTACCTACTTTGAAAGGACTTGATGATGGATGATAAATTAAAACAAAGTGCTCTTGATTTTCATGAGTTTCCTCATCCAGGAAAAATAACTGTAACACCGACTAAACCATTAACGACTCAACGCGATTTGGCTCTTGCATACTCACCAGGGGTTGCGGTTCCATGTCTTGAAATCGCCTCAGAGCCACTATCAGCGTATCGTTATACCGCGAAAGGGAACCTTGTCGGTGTGATCTCAAACGGTACAGCGGTTTTGGGATTAGGTAATATTGGGGCCTTGGCGGGTAAACCCGTTATGGAAGGGAAAGGGGTGCTATTTAAGAAGTTTTCTGGCATTGATGTGTTTGACATCGAAGTTGATGAAACCGATCCCGATAAACTTGTTGATATTATTGCTTCTCTTGAGCCAACTTTTGGGGGTATCAACCTAGAAGATATTAAAGCGCCTGAATGTTTTTATATTGAGCAGAAGCTGCGCGAAAGAATGAATATCCCTGTGTTCCATGATGATCAGCACGGAACCGCAATTATTTGTACGGCGGCGGTGATCAACGGCCTTCGTATTGTTAAAAAAGATATCGGTGATGTTCGCCTAGTCGTTTCAGGTGCAGGTGCAGCGTCAATTGCATGTATGAACCTGCTTGTTGCACTAGGTTTAAAACACGAAAATATCATAGTCTGCGACTCCAAAGGGGTGATTTATAAAGGCCGTGATGAAAAAATGGATGTCACAAAAGCCGCCTATGCCATTGAAGATAATGGCGCAAGAACCCTTGCGGATGTGATCCCAAATGCAGATATTTTCTTAGGTTGTTCTGGTCCTGGTGTGCTGACCCAAGACATGGTGAAAACCATGGCGAAAGACCCGCTTATTTTAGCACTTGCTAACCCTGAACCTGAAATTTTACCGCCATTAGCAAAAGAAGTACGTCCAGATGCCATTATTTGTACAGGCCGCTCTGATTATCCTAACCAAGTGAACAACGTATTGTGTTTCCCGTTCATCTTCCGTGGCGCGTTGGATGTTGGCGCAACGACCATCAACGAAGAGATGAAACTCGCTTGTGTTTATGCAATTGCTGATTTAGCGTTGGCAGAGCAGAGTGAGGAAGTTGCTTCTGCTTATGGCAACCAAGACTTATTCTTCGGCCCTGAATACATTATTCCGAAGCCTTTTGATCCACGTTTGATAGTTAAAATTGCGCCAGCAGTGGCAAAAGCGGCGATGGATTCAGGGGTTGCTACACGTCCAATTGCAGACTTTGATGCTTATATCGAAAAACTGAACCAGTTTGTCTATAAAACAAACTTGTTTATGAAGCCTATCTTTTCACAAGCCAAAAAAGAGAAAAAACGTATTGTTTTGGCAGAAGGGGAAGAAGAGCGCGTATTACATGCGACACAAGAGTTGGTTTCCCTTGGCTTAGCATTCCCAATTCTAGTTGGACGCCCAAGTGTGATTGAGAAACGTATTCAAAAACTTGGCCTGCATATTGAGCTAGGGAAAGATTTTGAAGTGGTTAACAATGAAAACGATCCACGTTTCAAAGAGTACTGGCAAGAATATTACCAAATCATGAAACGCCGTGGTGTTTCACAAGAGATGGCACGTCGTGCGGTGATTGGTAACCCCACTTTAATCGGCGGTATCATGGTACTTCGTGGTGAAGCGGATGGTATGATCTGTGGAACCGTTGGTAGTTACAGCGAACACTATAGCGTAGTAAAAAATCTGTTCGGTTTCCGTGAAGGCGCTCATGCAGCAGGGGCGATGAACGCACTATTATTACCAACGGGTAACACGTTTGTTGCCGATACCTATGTGAACGAAGATCCAACACCAGAAGAGCTAGCGGAAATTACCTTAATGGCAGCCGATACGGTGCGCCGTTTTGGTATTGAACCGAAAGTGGCACTGTTATCCCGTTCCAGTTTCGGCTCTTCTGATTGTGCATCCGCACAAAAAATGCGTGATACATTAGCGCTGGTCAAGGCTCAAGCGCCGCATCTTGAAATCGATGGCGAAATGCATGCTGATGCTGCATTGATTGAATCTATCCGTAAAGATGTCATGCCTGATAGCCCACTAAAAGGGTCAGCAAACTTGTTGATCATGCCAAATATGGAAGCGGCACGTATTAGCTATAACTTATTACGTGTAACAAGCTCTGATGGTGTGACGGTAGGTCCGGTGTTAATGGGGGTTTCAAAACCTGTACACATCCTCACCGCGATAGCTTCTGTACGTCGTATTGTTAATATGGTGGCATTGGCTGCTGTTGAAGCACAAACACATCCACTATAATTTAACTTAATATCTAAAGGCCTCTAAATTTTAATATTTAGAGGCCTTTTTAATTGAAAATCATTCTCATTATCTGTATTTTGGGTAATCCTGTACTCAATAGATGGAAAAGATAATGATATCAGTAACATTGAAGGCAAAGTCCTCCCTTATCGCAATGGCGCTATTGTTGGTTGCGGGGTGTGCACAGCAAATAGAACAAAAGCCGGTAGAGCTAGATAGTCAGCTTACCGGACAAGGGCAAATCATTGACTTACAATCAGGTCAATCCATTACACCTCAACAGCTTATTGAGCAGTTATCTCAATCATCTCGCGTTATTGTCGGTGAAAAACACGACAATATGTATCATCACCAAATAGAGCAGTGGCTGGCTCAAGAGATGCACAAAACGCGTCCACAAGGCTCAGTGTTACTTGAAATGCTCCAACCAGATCAGCAAAAAAGTATTAACTCAGTGAAAGCACAAATGCAGGGAGATCCGTATATTCGCGATGAAAAATTGCAGTCGTCGATTAAATGGAATAGTGGATGGCCGTGGGAGCAGTATGGCGAGTTGACTAAACAACTATTAAAAGCCCCGTACCCACTACTTTCAGCAAATTTGAATAAGGAAGAGGTCAAGGAAGCATACAAAAATCCGCCAGTATTAAATGGCGTATATTCGACTCAACCTGTCGTGCAGGAGTTGATCAGTAAGACGATTGAAACCTCTCATGACGGCAAATTAACACCGGAGCAGGTTGAAAAGATGACGGTTATTCAACAAATGCGTGATCGTCGTATGGCTAAATCACTGTTACAAGCACCAACCCCAGCCTTGTTGTTTGTGGGGGGGTATCATGCGACACGAGCTATTGGTGTACCGTTACATGTGCAAGATCTGGCTCCTGATGCTGAATTTACTGTGCTGATCATTTCAGAAAAAGGGAATGCTATCGATAATCTTCATGCGGATTATGTTTGGTATACGCCTAGTGTAAATCAAGCGGTTGAAAAATAATCATTTTATAATTATTTGTAATGTAATTGTGATAATGAAACAAATTTGAATAAAAATAGTTTTCATTTGCATATGTAATTGATTATCATTTGAGTTTTTGGCACAGCAAATAAGATTAAAATGAGTACGATTACATTTGAGCACTACCAGAACCAAAGTATGAAAATGGGTAGTGCGGTTATTGTTGCAATTGCATTACATTTTTTAGTTATTGGACTTTTTTTACGCAGCTCTGACGATCAACAGTGGGATAATCCCGTGCCACCACCATCCGTTGTGGTGGAAGTTTCCATGGAAGCGGAAGCTAAACAGGTCACAGAAGTGAATATCGGCCAAGTGCAGGAGGTCTCTGTGGCAAGTAAAGCCCAAGAAGCTGAACCTGAGCAGTCTGAGCTACCTACCGCACCTGTAAATGAAAATGCTGAACTGTTAGTAACCAAAACCGAAAAGAAAAAGCCGCAACCGACGCCTAAAAAAGAGAAGAAAGAACCGCCTAAAAAGCCTATTAAAAAGCTTGAAAGTGATAACTCAAAATCAAATTCAGCGCCTGTGACTAGTGATGCTGCTGCATTGAAACAGAGCAATAAGATTGCGGCTGATTTCAATAGTCAATCACAATCGCAACTGGATGCAGAAAAAGCGTGGCAGGCTCTCGTTCTCGGCCAATTGAACAAATTTAAACGCTACCCTGATGATGCTCGGCGACGTAACCGCACAGGAATTCCTGTGGTTGAATTTGACGTTGATGCGCAGGGCTATGTTATTAAAAGCTCACTGATTAAAGGGTCAGGAACTCGCTCTCTTGATAGGGAAGCCGAAAAAGTCCTTTCTCGAGCACAACCACTTCCCATCCCTCCAGCCGAAATGCTTAGGAATGGCAAAGTTACGGTAAGAATGCCAATAGACTTCACACTTGAAAACTAACGGTTAATCAGGGTAACAGAATGATTATAAGAACAGATTTATTGTCAGTATCCACTCGAATCGCTAAATTCTGTCTAATAGCATTTATTGGACTACATGCAGGCCATGCCCTTGCGGAGGAACAGATGTCAGCACCAAAAGCGAAAAAGCAGCCATATACAATGACGACACACGGTGATGTGCGTGTCGATAACTATTATTGGATGAGAGACGACCATAGAAAATCACAAGAAGTTATTGATTATTTAGAAAAAGAAAATGCCTATAGTCAACAGCAACTGGAGTTGGGTCAGCCATTAAAAAAACAGATTTATGATGAATTACTTTCACGCATGAAACAAGATGATGAGTCTGTACCTTATGACTTTAATGGCTATACCTATCGTAGCCGATTTGAAGCAGGTAAAAACTATCCTATTTATGAACGCAGACCTGTGAATAGCGAAGGAGAGTGGCAAACACTGGTTGATGGTAATCAACGAGCGGAGGGGAGCGAGTATTACCGTTTAGGTGCGCTTACCGTTTCACCAGACAATAAAATCGTGGCGATTGCGGAAGATAGAGAGGGTCGTAATAACTATGCGGTCTCTTTCCGTTCATTAGACAGCCAAGCGTGGAAAAATGATGAGTTAACGAATACATCGGGCAATATTGTTTGGGCCAATGATAGCAACACTTTATTTTATGTAAATAAAGACCTACAAACCTTGTTGCCATATCAAGTGTTCCGCCACCAAATCGGTGAACAACAGCATCAAGATGTCATGATGTATGAAGAAAAAGATGATACTTTTTATGTCAGCATCTCTAAATCAACTTCCAAAGATTATATTTTTATTGGAATAACAAGTACTGAGACGTCGGAATATCGCTTAATTGATGCAAACAAGCCACATAATGAGGCTAACGTTTTCCAACCTCGTAAAACGGGCGTTGAATATTATCCTGATCATTTTCGCGGTCAATTTTATATTCGTTCGAACCATCAACACCCATTGTTTGGTCTGTATATCACAAGTCATGATGGCAAAAGCGATTGGGAGACTTTAGTCGCTCCACGTGATGATGTGGATTTGGAAGATTTTGAGCTATTTAACCAATGGTTAGTACTGGAAGAGCGGCAAAACGGTTTGGTTAATCTCCGTCAAATTAATTGGCAAACCAAAGCTGAAAATTATGTCCGTTTTGATGATCCCGCTTATATGGCATGGATTGATAACAACCCAGAGTCTGATACCGATAAGTTGCGCTATGGCTATTCATCAATGACGACACCTTCTTCTGTGTATGAAATTAATATGCAGACACAAGAAAGGCAGTTATTAAAACAGCAAGAAGTGAAAGATTTTGATAAATCCAAATATCAAAGTGAACGTTTGTGGGTGACGGCACAAGATGGTGTGAAAGTTCCTGTTTCATTAGTTTACCGAAAAGATTTATTTAAAGAGGGGCAAAATCCATTATTAGTCTATGGCTACGGTGCGTATGGTTACAGCATTGATCCCTCATTCAGCTCTTCACGTCTGTCACTGCTAGATAGAGGCTTTGTGTACGCGATTGCCCATATTCGCGGTGGTGGTGAACTGGGTAAACGGTGGTATCTACAAGGGAAAACAGTGAATAAAATGAACTCATTCACTGACTTTGTTGACGTGACAAATGCACTGATAAATCAGGGTTATGGAAAACAAGGCCATGTCTATGCCATGGGAGGAAGTGCAGGTGGACTGTTAATGGGAGCCGTAGTGAATATGGCGCCTGAACTGTATGAAGGGGTTGTCGCTTCTGTTCCATTCGTTGATGTGGTGACGACAATGTTAGATCCATCAATTCCATTGACCACCGGTGAATATGACGAATGGGGTAATCCTGAAAATGAAGAGGCATATTGGCGTATTAAGGCTTATAGCCCTTATGATAATGTCAAAAAACAAAAATACCCTCATATGTTAGTGACAACGGGCTTACATGATTCTCAAGTGCAATATTGGGAGCCGGCAAAATGGGTGGCAAAATTGCGTGAATATAAACAAGGAGATTCATTATTATTGTTAGAGACAAATATGAATGCAGGGCATGGTGGTAAATCAGGCCGCTATAATGCATTGGATGATATTGCCCTAGATTACAGCTTTATTTTAATGCTGGAAGATAAAAAACATTATTTTCCACAATTGAAAAACGAATATACTAATAACTAATTATTGTAAAATGGTTCGGCTATTGTTTCTTAACGATAGCCGAACAGTTGCATGGCAAAATTAAAGCATTAAATTTTATTTGGATGCATGTGAGCGCATGTTTAATTATCGCGTTTACAGGAATGGTTTAATGAATAATAAATTAAAAATAGTAGGAGCCAGCTTATTATGTGCTGGGCTTCATAGTATTGCTTTTGCAGAAGATACACAGCAACAACAAAATAAAGGTATCGTACAATTTAGTAAATTAAAAATTTCAGGTGCTGAGAAACAAACGCCATTAGTTAAAGCCTTGGAAAAGCCAGGGGCATTTAGTGCAGTAGGTACGCAAAATAAACTGGAAGGATTAGATAAAATTATTCGTACTATGCCGGGAACCTACACCCAAATGGACGCGAGCCAAGGTACAGTCAATGTCAATATCCGCGGTTTGAGTGGATTTGGTCGTGTTAATATGATGGTGGATGGTATTAGCCAAACATATTATGGCATTTCACCGAGTAACTACACCCATGGTCAACAACCAAATAATGATTTTGGGGCATTAATTGATCCCAATTTTATTGTTAAAGTTGAAGTTGAAAAAGGGCAGTTAAATGGTGGAGAGAGTGTCAATGCACTTGTAGGTAGCGCTAATTTTAGAACTATCGGTATTGACGATGTGATTTTTGATGACAACTTATATGGCTTAAGAAGCAAAGCCCGTTGGGGGGATAATGGATTAGGCTATAATGGCATGGTTGCCGTTGCAGGGAAAACGCCAGTTAATACCAATGATGGATATTTAGGTGGCTTAATTGCAGTCAGTGGTCATAATATCCCCGCGAATTATAAAAATGGAGCAGGTTATGATAGTGATGATTTTGCCACTGATCATACTTTTAAACAAAAACCCCAATCGCAACTCACCAAATTGAAATATAAACCTGATGATAGCCATGAATTAGAATTTAGTGGGCGTTTTTATCAAAATAAATTAACTCGCCGTAAAATAAATAGCGAGGATTATTATCTTAAATATAAATATACGCCACTTAATGAGTTAATTGATACTGAGCTTATTATTAGTCATGGAGAGAGTAAGCAGACATTTGAAGGGGATTCATTGGGTTGGGCATTACGTCAAGGTGAATCCAAAAATAATGCAGATGGGATCAATCTTGCCAATACGAGTCGTTTTTCTTATGGGGAGACGGACTATGAATGGAAAATAGGTTCTAAGCTGTTAAAAAATAAATATGAACGTAAAGTAAGTTCGGTATCTGACCAAAATACAATCATTTATAACCAGTTCTCACCCAGTGGCACATTAGACTTAATGAGTTTGTATACGCAATTCAATGCTAAATATGATATTTACTCAGCCACTTTTAATCTGAATTATGCACATTACAAGCTAAAAGGGTTTAAACCCGCTTGCGATGATGACGTTAAATGTTTTCCTCAAGGCGACGCATCAATAAACTTAAAAGAGGGAGGCTTCAACCCGGGGGTATTGCTTTCGGCAGAAATCATTCCTGAATTTCAACCTTTTGTAAGTTACGCACACTCAATGCGAGCACCAAATTCCCAAGAGGTATTTTTCTCTCAGAATGGCGGTAACTCAATGAACCCATTCTTAAAAGGAGAAAAAGCACAAACATGGCAAATTGGTTTCAATAGCATGAGACCTGATCTCATCGTGCAAGATGACCAATTCACGATGAAAGCGCTTTGGTTCCATACTAGAATTAAGGATTATATTACCAGTAAGCCTTATTTGTTGTGTCGACCAAGAACATACGCTGAATTTACATGGTGTTTGATGAATGAAAGTGTCTGGGATAAAGAGTTCCCGGATTTTATGCAGAAAAGTTATATCTATATGAACGATCCACGCGAGGTCAACTTACGGGGTTATGAATTACAAGCTAATTATGATGCAGGCGTTTTTTATTCAACATTATCTTATACCAAAGAGACGGGTGACCAGCCTAATTCGATAGCCAGCGTTGCTGATTTTAGTGCGGGGGATTTTACTGAGTTACCAGACTATTATTTGACGCTAGATACAGGTGTTCGGTTATTAGATGAAAAGTTGACATTAGGCTCAGTCATTACTGTTACAGGGCCAGCAAAGCGTATTGGCGTTGAATCATTAGTTGATAATAATGGTGATGCATTGAAAGATAAATATGAAAAGCAACCGACAGTTATTGACTTGTATGCTGATTATGAAATCAATAAAAATGTCACATTGATGTTTACAGTGAATAATGTGGCCAATGAGGTTTATTCTGACGCCTTGAACCGTTCAAATTCGACGGCCATTATGGAAGTGCGTGGTAATAATAACGCAACGGCAAGAGGGCGTTCATATATGCTAGGTGGTGTCGTTCGCTTCTAACTCGTAATCAATATCAGGGTATCAACGTGTTGATACCCTTTACGCCTATTTTAAAACAGAACGAGGTGCACGTTTCATTTTCATTTTAGTGATATCAGTGACTTCACTTTCTACCCACCCATCATTTAGGCGTGTTTTAAGCTTTTGGCCTAATTTCACCTGAGAGGTTTTTTTCAATACTGCACCGTCAGAGGTTTCACTAATACTAAAGCCACGAGCCAATGTAGCCAGTGGGCTGACCGTTTCCATTTTTGAACAAGCGACCGCAAAACGCTGCTTATAGCTATTCAGTAACTCGGTCATCATATTCTGTAAATGGTATTGTGTCTGTTGTAGCGACCGATGTTGCCGTTGTAATTGAGGCCGCAAGTCTTGTTGTGACAGCCGACGTTGCAATTGGTCATGACGTAGCTGAGCGGTTTGCAACCGCCTTGTGATAGTTTGGGTCAGTTTCTGATTAAGCAGGCTCAATTGATGTTGTTGCCTTGCTAAACGGAGTTGTGGATGTTGTTGCTGTAAGCGATGCTGTAAACGACTAAAACGTTGCTGCTGCCCTGCAAGGTAATAATCCATCGCCATTTCAAGACGCTGTTGAGCAGAATGTAATTGGCGAATTAATTCCACTTGGTTACGGCTAACCAATTCAGCGGCAGCCGAAGGCGTCGGAGCGCGAACATCGGCCACAAAATCGGCGATCGTGATATCCGTTTCATGACCTACCGCACTAACAATAGGTAATCGGCTAGCAAAAATAGCTCTAGCGACAATTTCTTCATTAAACGCCCACAAATCTTCTAATGAGCCACCACCACGCCCCACAATCAGTACATCACACTCACCTCGTTTATTGGCTAACTCAATCGCTCGGGCAATTTGTGCAGGAGCTTGATCTCCTTGAACGGCTGTTGGGTAGATCACAACTGGGAGTGATGGGTCACGGCGACGTAAAATATGCAGAATGTCGTGTAATGCAGCGCCTGTTGCTGAGGTAATAACACCAATGCGTTTTGCAGGGGAGGGTAAAGGCTGCTTATGTGTTACATCAAATAAGCCTTCTGCGCCTAACATTTGTTTGAGTAACTCAAAACGCTGCTGTAGCAGACCTTCGCCAGCCGGTTGCATGCTTTCAATGATAATTTGATAGTCACCACGAGGCTCATAAAGTGTGACACTTGCCCGTACTAAAACTTGTTGACCATTTTGTGGACGAAATGTGACGCGTGCATTTTGTCCGCGAAACATAGCCGCACGAACCTGAGCTTTGTCATCTTTTAATGTGAGATACCAATGACCAGAGCTAGGTTGCGAAAAGTTTGATATTTCGGCTGTCAGCCATATTTTACCCATTTGGCGGTCTAGAAGTTCACGGACAGCTTGATTGAGTTTGCTGACAGAATAAATTCCACTATTTTGTTGAGTCGACATGTGAGCTAGATCAAATTCTAAAACAATGACTTAATTGGTTGATACTAACCTAGTCAGAGGAGTTATCAAGTTTTTTTTCAAAAAAGGACTGGAGGCAATCGGTTTCGGTGTGTATAATGCCGCGGCAATATTTTATACCTTTCCATAACGCTGCCTGGTGAGATATTGCCTATGTTACGCATAAAAAAAGAAGCTCTAACTTTCGACGACGTATTGCTCGTTCCTGCACACTCAACCGTATTACCAAACACGGCCGATCTATCAACCCAACTGACTGCAACTATCCGCCTGAATATTCCTATGCTTTCTGCAGCGATGGATACAGTGACTGAATCTGATCTTGCGATTGCACTGGCTCAAGAGGGTGGCCTTGGTTTTATCCACAAAAACATGTCTATTGAGCGCCAAGCGGAAGAAGTTCGTCGCGTGAAAAAACATGAAAGTGGGGTTGTAACTGATCCGGTTACCGTTACCCCTGAGACAACGATCCGCGAAGTTCAAGAAATGGCAGAACGTAATGGTTTTGCTGGTTATCCTGTTGTGGCTGCGGATAAATCGCTTGTGGGGATCATTACAGGTCGTGACGTTCGTTTTGTTACCGATCTGGATCAGCCTGTCACTGCGGTAATGACACCGAAAGAGCGTCTCGTTACGGTAAAAGAAGGCGAAGCTCGTGAAGTTGTACTGCAAAAAATGCACGAAAAACGCGTTGAAAAAGCCCTAGTGATCGATGATAACTTCCACCTGTTAGGGATGATCACAGTTAAAGATTTCCAAAAAGCAGAACGTAAACCAAATGCTTGTAAAGACGAACAAGGTCGTCTGCGTGTTGGTGCGGCAGTTGGTGCTGGCGCGGGTAACGAAGAACGTGTTGATGCGCTGGTGGCTGCGGGAATCGACGTATTATTGATCGACTCTTCACACGGTCACTCTGAAGGTGTATTGCAACGTATTCGTGAAACACGCAAAAAATATCCAGACTTACCGATTATCGGTGGTAACGTCGCAACGGCTGAAGGTGCAAAAGCACTAGCGGAAGCGGGTGTGAGTGCCGTTAAAGTGGGTATCGGCCCTGGTTCTATTTGTACTACGCGTATCGTGACGGGGGTCGGTGTACCGCAAATTACGGCAATTGCTGATGCTGTCGAGGCATTAGAAGGAACAGGTATCCCTGTAATTGCCGATGGCGGTATTCGTTTTTCTGGCGATATTTCTAAGGCGATTGCCGCAGGGGCAGCCTGTGTTATGGTTGGCTCCATGTTTGCAGGAACAGAAGAATCTCCGGGTGAAACTATCCTTTTCCAAGGACGTAGCTATAAAGCCTATCGTGGTATGGGCTCATTAGGCGCAATGTCTAAAGGCTCTTCAGACCGTTACTTCCAGTCTGATAATGCGGCTGACAAATTAGTTCCAGAAGGGATTGAAGGGCGCGTTGCTTATAAAGGCCGTCTAAAAGATATCATCCATCAACAAATGGGTGGATTACGTTCCTGTATGGGGCTGACAGGTTGTGGTACTATTGATGATCTTCGTACTAAAGCCGAGTTTGTCCGTATTAGTGGTGCGGGTATCCAAGAAAGCCACGTACATGATGTAACCATCACTAAAGAGTCCCCGAACTACCGTCTGGGACAATAACAGATAATGATTCAGGGTAGCTCCGTAGTTAATTACGGAGCTACCAATTTTTTATTTTTGACTTGAATTTTTGGAATTCTCCTCAAATGACAACAAATATCCATAAGCATCGCATTCTTATCCTTGATTTCGGCTCACAGTACTCACAACTGATTGCTCGCCGTGTTCGTGAAATTGGCGTTTATTGTGAACTCTGGGCGTGGGACGTTTCAGAAGAGCAAATCCGTGAATTCAATCCAAACGGTATCATCCTTTCTGGTGGCCCAGAAAGCACCACAGAAAATGATAGCCCACGCGCTCCTGAGTATGTATTTAATGCAGGTATACCCGTTTTAGGTATCTGCTATGGCATGCAAACCATGTCAATGCAACTTGGTGGTGCCGTCGAGGTTTCTGGTGAGCGTGAATTTGGTTACGCAAAAGTTGAAATCACTGAGCAATGCGATTTGTTCCGTGATATTCAAGACTCACTCAACGAAAATGGTACGCCAGTGCTGGATGTCTGGATGAGCCATGGCGATAAAGTGACTGCGATCCCCGCGGATTTTAAAACTATCGCAAGTACACCAAACTGCCCATTTGCAATCATGGCAAATGAAGAGAAAAAATTCTATGGTGTTCAATTCCACCCAGAAGTAACACACACTTACCAAGGCCTCAATATTCTGAAGCGCTTTGTGCAGGATATTTGCCAATGTGAAGCTCTGTGGACGCCAGCGGCGATTATTGATGATACTGTAGCACGCCTCAAAGAGCAGATTGGCGATGATCATGTGATTTTAGCACTGTCTGGCGGTGTCGATTCTTCTGTAACCGCTTTGTTGTTAAACCGTGCGATTGGTAAACGACTCACGTGTGTATTTGTTGATAACGGCTTGTTGCGTTTAAACGAAGCTGATCAAGTGATGGAGATGTTTGCAGGTAAATTTGACCTAAACATTATCCATGTGAAAGCAGAAGATCGTTTCCTGAGTGCATTAGCAGGTATTCATGACCCAGAAGCAAAACGTAAAGCGATTGGTCATGTATTTATCGATGTGTTTGATGAAGAAGCTTCAAAACAAACGCAAGTTAAATGGTTGGCACAAGGTACTATCTATCCAGATATTATTGAATCTGCGGCGTCAGCGACGGGTAAAGCGCATGTCATTAAATCTCACCATAACGTCGGTGGGTTACCAGAAGATATGAAGTTAGGCCTAGTTGAGCCATTGAAAGAGCTGTTCAAAGATGAAGTTCGTAAAATTGGTCTTGAACTTGGCTTGCCATACGACATGCTATATCGTCACCCATTCCCAGGCCCAGGCCTCGGCGTACGTGTTTTAGGTGAAGTGAAAAAAGAGTATTGTGATCTTCTGCGTCGTGCCGATGCTATCTTTATTGAAGAGCTACACAAAGCAGAGCTTTATCACAAGGTTAGCCAAGCATTTACGGTATTCCTGCCTGTGCGTTCTGTTGGTGTGATGGGTGATGGTCGTAAATACGATTGGGTTGTTTCTTTACGTGCAGTTGAGACAATCGACTTTATGACCGCACACTGGGCTCATTTACCATATGATTTCTTAGGCCGTGTTTCAAACCGCATTATCAATGAGGTCGATGGGATTTCAAGGGTCGTGTATGATATCAGCGGTAAGCCACCAGCAACGATCGAATGGGAGTGATCCAGCGTCCGGCATAGACTGGCATCAAAGAGCACTAAAAGACCTATAAGCCCGCGTAACTGCGGGCTTTTTTCATTATTGGCTTGGCACAGTCTGGCAAATTTTCGCATCGCCAAGCACCCGGTTTCTATGGCATGGTAGATGGTACGATTTGAACCTGATGCCATGTTCAGCACTCGATACCATGTCGCTCATAATGGGGTGGTCATGGTATTGGGTTCATATAACGCATTGTTCTGTAATGATTTTTTATGGGCGGCGCGAGGATTTTTGAGCATGGTATTTTTGAGAGGAAACCCAACCAGACCATGCTGACTGATACCAAGCTGCGCAACCTCAAGCCAAAGGACAAGCTCTACAAAGTGAATGACCGTGACGGCCTCTACGTGGCCATCACGCCAGCGGGTTCGATTTCATTCCGCTACAACTACTCGATCCACGGCAGGCAGGAGACAATCACCTTCGGCCGCTACGGTGTCGGAGGGATCACGCTAGCGGAAGCCCGCGAACGGCTGGGCGAAGCCAAGAAGATGATCGCCGCAGGGAAATCTCCAGCCAAAGAGAAGGCGCGGGACAAAGCCCGCGTTAAGGACGCTGAAAACTTTGGTGCTTGGGGCGAAAAGTGGCTGCGCGGCTATCAAATGGCTGACGTTACCCGCGATATGCGTCGAGCTACCTTCGAGCGCGAGCTTAAGCCGAAGTTCGGTAACCAGAAGCTGACAGAAATCACCCATGAGGACTTACGGGCGCTGACTGATGCGATCGTGGAGCGCGGGGCACCGGCAACGGCCGTGCTTTGCCGCGAAATTGTGATGCAGGTCTTCCGTTGGGCTATAGAACGCGGCCAGAAGGTTGAGAACCCGGCCGATTTGGTGCGCCCGTCGACTATTGCAAAGTTTGAGCCGCGAGATCGAGCGCTGACGCCCGATGAAATCAGCTTGATGTACCAGTACATGGAGCGCATTGGCACCACACCTTCGATCCGCGCGGCCGCCAAGTTGCTGTTGCTGACGATGGTACGCAAAAGCGAACTGACCAACGCAACGTGGAGCGAAATCAATTTCACCGAAGCGCTCTGGACAATCCCCAAGGAGCGGATGAAGCGCCGCAATCCCCATTTGGTGTTCCTGTCTAGGCAGGCGCTCGACATTTTCATAGCTCTGAAAACCTTCGCAGGCGGCTCGGAGTACGTGCTGCCATCGCGCTATGACTCGGACTTGCCGATGAGCAGCGCCACGCTCAATCAGGTGCACACGCTGACCTATCGTCTGGCACAGAAGGAAGGGCAGTCGCTTGGCAAGTTCGGACCGCACGACTTGCGGCGCACCGCCAGCACGCTGCTGCATGAGGCGGGCTATAACACTGACTGGATCGAGAAGTGCCTTGCGCACGAACAGAAGGGCGTTCGAGCCGTCTACAACAAGGCCGAGTACCGCGATCAGCGCCGGGCAATGCTTCAGGATTGGGCGGACATGATCGATGAGTGGACAATCAGGAAGCCCCGCCTCAAGGACTGATTCGGAGCCTTGAGACCTGCATTTTGTCGCGAAATGCCCACTTCGGTGGGCATTTTTTTGTCCGTAAAACGTATTAATTACCGGACGCGATAAATTGGCTTTAAGTGCCTATTGCAAAACTAATTAAAACAGCGGTTTGCGTTATCAATATTGTCCGTCAAACGTTGAATTTACGGACACTAAGTGATTGATTTAATTGAAATAATATGGGAGTAGATGCTGGAATTTTCCGGAATTATGTAGCAATAATTAAACCTCGGATGATGACAAAACGAGGTATTTGGTGTGGAAAAAGAATTAAGGAGAGCAAGTAAAGTTCTCATTAGCAAAAAGCAACTGCTGGAGATGATTCCGCTGTGCGAGCGCACGATCTACAACTTTGAAAAGCAGGGGAAATTTCCTCAGCGCATTGCGCTCAGTAGCCGCAAGGTCGTGTGGGATTTGGCGGAGGTCGAGGCATGGATTGATGCGTGCAAACATTCCAGCCCTGCCCCTCGTCCCGGAATGGGGGCCTGAATTGTGGCGATTGACTTACGGGCAGCGTTCGAGAACGAACCGCCCACACTAGACTTTATTTGGCCGGGCTTCCTCGCAGGGACAGTAGGCGCGTTGGTGGCTCCCGGAGCCACAGGTAAGAGCTTCTGGGCGCTGGAAGCCGCAATGACCATCGCGTGCAGCGTCGCGGGTGGTGATCTTTTAGGGCTTTCCCCGGCCAGTACTGGCCGCGTGGTCTATTGCGCCGGAGAAGACCCGGCAGTCGCACTGGTGCGCCGTATTCATTCCATTGGCCAGCACCTGAACCAGCAGTCACGCGACGCCATCGCGCAGAACCTCACCCTTGAGCCGATCATGGGTAAGCGCTTGAACGTGATGGATGAGCGGCACCTTGCCCGCGTCATTGAATTTTGCGCCGATGCCCGGTTGATCGTACTGGATACCCTGAGCCGCATTCATGACAGGGACGAGAACAGCAATGGCGACATGGCAAGGCTTGTCGCCACGCTGGAGCATATTGCGGCCAGCACCGGGGCGTCAGTTCTGTATCTGCATCATGTCAGCAAGGGCAGTGCCCGCGAGGGGCAGACGGATCAACAGCAGGCGGCACGAGGCGCATCCGCTCTAATCGACAATGCCCGCTGGTGTGGCTATGTCGCCAGAATGACCGAGGCTGAGGCCGAACGCCTCAGTGATCGCATATATGACCGACAGCCTATCGGGGAAAACCGCCGGAAGTTCTTTGTTCGTTTCGGCGTTAGCAAACAGAACTACGCCGAGATTGACGCTGATCGTTGGTATCAGCGCCATGACGGCGGCGTGTTGCTGCCGGTGGAGTTGTTGGACGCCAAGCAGGACAGCGGAAAGGGGCGTCAACGTGAGCAAGCATGACTTGACTCACGCCCGGCACGACCCGGTGCATTGTCTGGCACCCGGCCTGTTCCGTAGCCTCAAACGTGGCGAACGCAAGCGTAGCAAGCTGGACGTTGTATATGACTACGGCAACGGCAAGCGTATCGAGTTCAGTGGGCCGGAACCGCTGGGGGCCGACGATCTCCGCATTCTGCAAGGACTGGTAGCAATGGCTGGACCTTCTGGCCTTGTGCTTTCTCCCGATCCTCAGACAGAAGCCGGTCGGCAGCTGCGGCTATTTCTCGAACCCAAGTGGGAAGCCGTCCAGCAGGATGCGATGGTGGTCAAGGGTAGCTATCGGTCGCTGGCCCGTGAGGTTGGCTATGCGGATATCGACAATACTAGGCCAGTACGCGATTGCATTGAGAGGCTCTGGAAAGTCTCTATCATTGCGCAAAATGGAAGGAAGCGGCAGGGCTTCCGATTGCTGTCCGAGTACGCAAGTGATGAGCAGGACGGCAAGCTGTATGTGGCATTGAACCCTCTTATTGCTCGCGCAATCATGGGCGGGCAGCACATCCGCATAGACATGGCCGAAGTTAGGAAGCTACAGACCGACCCCGCCCGCCTGATTCATCAACGACTATGCGGCTGGATCGACCTCGGTAAGTCGGGGCGGGTAGAGCTGGACACGCTATGCGGCTATGTTTGGCCGGATGAACCGACGAACCCGAATACCATCAAAAAGCGCCGCCAGACGGCACGCAAGGCGCTGGCCGAGCTTGCTGCCGTGGGTTGGAGGCTGGACCAGTATGCTAAGGGCAAATGGGAAATCGGGCGACCCAAGGCATCCGACTGTAACGCTGCTCCCCCCTGTTTAACGGCACCCCACCCCCTGTTTAACAGTACCCAACCCCCTGTTTAACGGCACCCGGCCAGTTTCTGAAAACCCAGCAACGGTGGGCCTTTGCGGGCCGTTCGCAAATTCCACCCAAGATTCTCTAAGAATCTCCAGCATGCGCGCTAAGCGCCGCGCCTTGATGGCGCAGCTCATCGCTTGCTGCTCTTGGTCGGCCTACGGCCGTTGGGCACCAAAAAAGGTAGGGCGGGCCTGCCGTCGTCGACGCGGTTAGTTCCGTGGATTACCCACCGGTCGCAGCACCTGGTCGAGCCGTTGAAACCGGCAAAAAGACATCAGGGGGGTCCGCTTGGAAAACGGAAATTATCCCACGCTAAGACTGTTTTTTGTACAAAGCGGTATCGACTGTACGTAATGAGCGGTATTTTCCGGATCCCAGCTTAAGATTATTACGCCAGACGTAATCTCCACTCAGATTGATATGTTCCCAGCCCAGGGGAGAAAGATGAGAGACCAGTTGCTCATTTATCGGGATACCCTTTCGTTTTAGTGACTCAATAGCTCTTTCTATATATACCGTGTTCCACAACGTGATCGCTGCTGTCAGTAATGTCAGCCCGCTGGCGCGATAACTCTGATTCTCCAGCCCACGATCCCTTATTTCACCCAGACGGTGCAAAAAGACCGCTCGCGCAAGGGCATTACGGGCCTCACCCTTATTCAGCCCCGCCTGCACGCGTCGGCGCAGACCGGGATCACGGAACCAGTCCAGCATAAATAGTGTCCGTTCGATGCGGCCAATCTCTCTCAGCGCTTTGGCAAGTCCATTCTGTTTTGGGTAACTGGCTAACTTTTTCATCATCAGTGATGCGGTGACTGTCCCCTGCTTAATCGAGGTTGCCAGGCGCAATACCTCATCCCAGTGCGACTCAATGTCTTTGATATTCAGGCAGGTTGTTGATATGACAGACTGAAGCCCCGGATAGCGCTCGGCCTTTCCATGAATAAACAGCCGCTTGTCATGAAGATCACGGATCCTTGGCGCAAAAGCGAATCCCAGCAGGTGCATCAGGGCGAAAACATGTTCAGTGAAGCCTGCGGTATCGGTGTAATGCTCGGTAATTTCCAGATCGCTTTCATGGTACAGCAGGCCATCAAGCACGTGGGTTGAGTCGCGCACCCGGCTGATCACTTTGGCGTAGAACGGGCTGTATTGGTCTGAGATATGCGTATAAATCTGCACGCCCGGCTCCTGACCATATTTAAGATTGACCTGACCGGCATAACGTCCGTGACTGCCTACCCGAAAGTTCTGCCCGTCTGACGACGATGTTGTCCCGTCGCCCCAGAATGCGGCCAGAGGCCGCTCTTTCTGTGCGTTGACCAGCTCGGCCAGTGCCGCTGAATAAGTTTCATCCCTGATGTACCATGCCTGAATACCTTCGAGTGACGATCTTGTGGCCCCAGGGCAGGATTCCGCCATTTTTGTCAGCCCAAGGTTGATGCCGTCAGCCAGAATGGTGGTCAGCAACAGTCTTCCGTCTTTTGGTCTGATGTTATTATTTTTGAGGTGCGCGAAGTGACGCGTAAATCCCGTCCAGCTATCAACTTCTTCCAGTATCTCCGTAATTTTCGGATGGGGAAGCATGCCATAGACCAAATCTGCAAAGGGCGAAACACCTGAAGGAACGCTGTTCTCCAGTGGAGTGATTTTTACGCCTTTATCTGAGATATCTACATCGGGCAAATCACCGGCAAGCGCCATCGCGTTAACTTCTTCCAGCCGAGATGCAAGAAGAGTCATACGGGCCTGAAGGTATGCCTGGCTATCGGTCTGAACGGCCAACTGTAACTGGTCATTATGTCGGGATTTCTCAAACTCAGCAGTCGGGATGAGATAATCATCAAAATTTTTGTAGCGGCGCGATCCTTTTACCCAGATATCACCGGAACGTAATGCACCCTTGAGTTCATTCAGTACGCAAAACTCGTAGTACTTGCGGTCGATGCCTGAAGGCGTGAGCACCAGTTTTCGCCAGCTTTCAGGGATAAACCCTGTTGGCGCTGATGGCGGCACTTTACGAAGTTGTTTACGGTACATTTCCGTTATGGTGTCCAGCGCATCGCTGAGCGCCTGCGCCGCAGGTGTCGCTATGAACTGCAATGCTGACAGCATACGCGGGGCATATTTACGCAACGTACTGTATTTTTCGGTGATCAGATGAAGCGCGTCGAAATTGCCCTTACGGGAAAGAAACCGCGTTTCTTCCACGCTGTTGATGAATTCCTGCCAGGGAAGGACATCTTCTATTGCAGTCTAGGGATCTTCCCCGGATTCTCTGGCGTTAAGTAACGCCTGCCCGACGGTAACGTACTGCTTCAGCTTGCTCTGAATAAGCTTTCCCGTTTGCTGGAGCCGTTCGGCCTGCGTGCGTTTTGCCCTGCTGAACAGACTACCCAGGATACGCTCGTGCAGATCAATCACTTCGTCAGTCAGGGTGGCCCTGGCCTCTGTTATTATACAAACCAGCGTAGCGTAACGTCTGACATCGGTGAATTTTGCCAGGTCCCTGCTGCTCATTTTCCGGCCCTCACGCGCCAGTTTAAGCAACCTGTTCTGGTGAACGGAAAGTGCAATACCATCAGGCAACCCCAGCGCAGCGATGGAATTAAGCCGGTCGATATGTTGCAGCACATTTTTACCGTTTATTTTACCCGGAGGCTGTAGCAGCCATGCCAGACGGGAAGGTTGTTCACCCTCTGATATGAGCAGGCTGTCGAGTGCTGATTTATGCTGCTTTTCCAGTTGCGCGGTAAGTGTCGAAAATACCGATCTGTTAGCGAGCGTGACGACTTCGGCAAGCGTCCGTTCGATCACTTCAACAGAAGGGAAAATAACATTATTGTTATGTAGCCAGCTGAGCATTTCTTCCGCCAGCATAAATCCTTTGTCAGTTCGCATGGCATAGGGGTGCAGATGACGGATACAGTCTTTTTGCATTGACCGGCTGAACGGGGATAGTTCCAGGTAGCGATAAAGTTCGGTCAGATGTTCCCAGCGGGTTTGCTCTCTGGATGCATATTCCGGCCATAAATCAGGCTGAAGTTTCAGTCGGGAAGCAACCCTGGATACAACGCCATTGTGAGGAGCACTGCTTTTGTCCGGAATAAATCCAGGTCCACGCAGATAACAGAGTAATACAGCAAAGCCCAGGCGATTCACTGGCCTTCGGTGCTTATTAATGAGCGCAATATCCGGTTCGTTCAGAAAACACATTCGGGTCAGAATAATTTCATCATCTGGTATAACCAGTAAGCGTTCCTGCTCTTCGCTGCTCAGTATCTGTCGCCGTGGCATAAATGCCTCCCTCGCGTATAGTTTTCATCTGTTATTTGTTCGCTGTGACCGAAACCGGTCGGTTTCGTACACCACTTACAGCACATGTCCGAAACTTAGTGAAATTAATTTCGGACACACGTTATAATTCGGACATCCATTTCGTACGGAAAGTTTCCCATGTCACGTGTTTTTGCCTACTGCAGGGTCTCAACTCTGGAACAGACCACAGAAAACCAGCGTCGTGAAATTGAAGCGGCGGGTTTTGCCATCAGATCCCAACGACTTATTGAGGAGCATATCAGTGGCTCGGTTGCTGCCAGCGAACGCCCCGGATTTATCCGGTTGCTAGATCGCATGGAAAATGGGGATGTACTGATTGTCACCAAACTTGACCGTCTGGGTCGTAATGCGATGGATATCCGAAAAACAGTAGAGCAACTGGCGGCTTTAGATATTCGCGTTCATTGTCTCGCACTCGGAGGCGTTGACTTGACCAGTCCGGCCGGAAAAATGACTATGCAGGTAATTTCTGCTGTAGCGGAGTTTGAGCGGGATTTGCTGCTTGAGCGAACGTATTCAGGTATTGCGAGGGCAAAAGCGGCTGGAAAACGCTTCGGTCGCCCCCCCATCCTGAGCGAGGAACAAAAGCAAACAGTGACAGAGCGCCTAAATGCTGGCATCAGTATCAGTGCTATTGCCCGGGAATTTAATACCACCCGCCAGACTATCCTTCGGGTAAAGGCTGGATTGCTGCAAGAGTGAGCGGCTGGGAAGATTATAAAAAAATCAAATGGTTATTATGAAATAAAACAGCCTGCTGGGTTCTTTTCCCCCTATTTTTTATAAAAGAGTAGACAAAAGAGGTTCGCGATATTAATCTACCAACTAGATGGTTGGTACTGATTACACCAGCTATACCTTTTATCAAGAAATTACAGGAGCCATTATGTCTACTACCGTTAAACCTTCTGCAGACGCAGCTGCGATCCACAATACCCGTGAAGCAGTTCGCAGCCAGCCTGGCCTGGGTAACCTGACTTTCCAGATGAAAGCCCGTTCCAGCGGCGGATTAACCGTTCGCACAGAGACCGGCGCCACAATCCAGAACGGCGTTATCGATACCAGCCGTGTGGGGAAATTTTCTAATATCGGTGATGAACCCGCAGGTTTACTCGGCACCGATACCGGCATGAGCCCGACTGAATACATCATGCAGGCGCTGGCTGGCTGTTATACCGCCACCCTTACCATGATGGCTGCTGAAAAAGGGATCGACCTGGACGGTATCGAGCTGGATCTTAATTTCGATATCAACCTCAACGGCTTCCTTGGGCTGGACAGCAACGTGCGTAAAGGTGCGAAATCTATTCGCGTCGATGTTCACCTTACGAGCAAGACCGCCAGTCGCGAGGAGTTAGAAGCGCTGGTCAGCGAAATGCAAAAGAATTCGCCAATCCACGATACTCTGGCTAATCCGGTTGAAATGATTACACGCCTGGCGTGATGTCAGAGATGTAATGCTGCCATTCAGAATGCAGGATGGCAGTGACGTTCAGCTCTGCACGATACTGAGTCAGTGATACAACTTGCTACGGAAAAATAGCAACAATATAATCTATCAACTAGTAGATTATATGGAGTAATTATGACAACCATGACACGGGAACGGCTGCTCAGCGAAGCAGAACACCTGATGCGCGAAAAAGGGTATTCAGCATTCAGCTATGCTGATTTATCAAAAATAGTGGGTATCACCAAGGCCAGTATTCATCACCATTTCCCGACCAAAGATATTCTGGGTGAGCAGGTGGTAATACAGGCGTTCTCTGATACACAACGCGTATTTGAGCAGATAGAGGCGACTGAGAAAAGCGCGGAGAGAAGAATTGCGGCTTACATCGATATCTTCGCGCAAAGCCATAAAGCTTCGCTACTGCCACTGTGTTGTGCGTTGTCAGCAGAGACCGCCAATCTGCCTCAGGCAATTACTGTACAGACATCACTTTATTTCGATATGCAAATCGAGTGGCTCACAAAAGTCGTCAGGGCGGGCATGGAGTCAGGTGAGTTTTCATCCCATGCCGAACCATCAGATATTGCTTTGATGATCATTAATGTCTGTGAAGGCTCAAGCGTAGTGGCGCATGCAACGGCCAGACCCGAAGTCTTCGCCAACAGCCTTAAGTATATAAAACTGCTTCTTAATACCCCTTATTCAGGAGAATGACACTATGCTGGACTGGAACAACTATCGCTCAGAGTTAATGCAACGTTTAGGCGAGTTGGGCAAACTGACCCCCGAGACCATGAAAGGCGTGGTTGCCCTGGGCAACGCAGGTAACAAAACTGACCTTTTGGGCGCAAAAGTGCGTGAACTCATTGCCCTGGCGTGCGCAGTCACAACCCGCTGCGACGGCTGTATTGCTTTTCACGCCGACGCCGCTGTGAAAGCCGGTGCAACCGACGCTGAAATTGCTGAAGCGCTGGGCGTGGCGATTAACCTCAACGCTGGCGCGGCGGTCATTTATTCAGCCCGCACTCTGGATGCCGTCGGTCAGGCACGCGGTTAAGCATTAATAAATTCCACGTTAAAAGGGCATTACTGCCCTTTTTTTATGTCCGCAATAGCCTGAGCATATACCGATGCAGGTTTCACACCCGGTATGCGTTTAACTAATTGCCCTTCATGAAATATCAGCACAGACGGCAGCCCCCAGATCTCGTATTTGGTTGTCAGCACCGGCGCCTGATCTACATTGACTTTCCCCACCTGAATATCTCTATCGAGCCGGTCTGCAAACTGACTGAACATTTCTTCGCTGGCCTGACAGGGCGGACACCAGGGTGCAGAGAAACGTACCACCGATATTCCTTTGTACTGCTCTATCTGGCGGTAATTATCTTCGTTATAAGCTGTTAATGTACGCATGGTGATGACCTCGCAAAATGAGTGACAATTCAGAAATGGCTGCGTTATGACAAAAAAATACGACACACCCATTGACCTACCTACTAGATGGTTGGTATATTGCCACCCATCAGATGTTTATGCAACTCCAGTGCGCGACGTCCAGTCGATGATACTGCCGGGCTGTGCAAATCCCTGCCGGGATACTCCTTTTTGTTTTTTGTGAGGTATACGATGAGTAAGCTTTTCACCCCCTACAATCTGTCTGGCCTGGCGTTAAAAAACCGTGTAGTCATGGCACCGATGACCCGCACCCGCACCATGAATGACGTGCCGGATGAGGTCGTGGCTTTGTACTATGCACAGCGTGCTTCTGCTGGCCTGCTCATCACCGAAGGGATGCCGGTTTCAGAAGAAGGCCGGGGTTACCTTTATACCCCTGGTATCTACAACGACGAACACGTCCAGGGCTGGCGTAAGGTGACACAAGCGGTTCACGCCAAAGGTGGCCGTATTTTCGCGCAGCTCTGGCACGTCGGCCGTATGTCTCACGTCTCTCTTCAGCCAGGCCACATAGCGCCGGTTTCAGCGGGCACCGTTCAGGCGGTCAATACCACCGTTTTTGCGCTGACCGAATCCGGAGAACCGGGCCCGGTTGTACCAAGCCAGCCACGCGCGCTGGAAACGCATGAAGTTAAACGCATCACTGCAGACTTCGTGCACTCCGCACGCCTGGCGATGGAAGCCGGCTTTGACGGCGTGGAAATCATGGCGGCAAACGGATTCATCTTTGACCAGTTCCTCAGTAGCGAACTGAACACCCGCACCGACGAATACGGCGGCTCGGTGGAAAATCGTCAGCGTTTCCTGCTGGAGACCATTGACGCCGTGGCGGAAGCCGTGGGTAACAGCCACGTTGCCGTGCGCCTGTCACCGTTCGGCCGCATTTATGACCTCGCGCCGTATGAAGGTGAAGAGCAAACCTGGTCAGCCATCACCGACGCGCTCGGTCAGCGGGAACTGGCCTACGTACACCTTTACTATCAGCCGGTGTACACCAAAGCGCCACTTCCGGAAGGCTTCCGCCGCCGTTTTCGCAACACGTTTAAAGGCACCATCATCGCTGCCGGCGGTTTTACCCGTGATATCGCAGAGCAGGCTCTGGAAGATGATGAGCTGGATCTGGTGGCATTTGGTGTGCCCTACATCGCTAACCCGGATCTGGTTGAAAGAATGCAAAACGGCTGGCCACTGGCAGAAAGTGACCGCGCCACCTACTACGGCGTCAGTGGTTCCCCGGAAAAAGGCTATACCGATTACCCGGTCTGGCAGGCGCAATAAATCCCATACGGTCGCGGTTCTCTGATAAGTGAGATCCGACCGCCCAACGTCTTTGAGGAATCATTATGCAAACGCTGAAACCCACCCTTACCATCGATATCTGGTCAGATTTGGTCTGCCCGTGGTGCTGGATTGCTAAAA
Source organism: Providencia sp. PROV267 (assembly GCF_028477825.1). Lineage (NCBI taxonomy): Bacteria > Pseudomonadati > Pseudomonadota > Gammaproteobacteria > Enterobacterales > Morganellaceae > Providencia > Providencia sp. PROV267. The sequence goes on from NZ_JAMPLX010000002.1 coordinate 242,008, forward strand.
AAAGATTTGAACAGGGTCTGAATCGCTTTGAATTTCGCGACCAGGTGGTGATCCGCCATCACAGCTACCGTCTGGCCGGTGGTACTCCCGCGATGCCTTTTAAGGATGCCATCGTTAAAAAGCTGGGCAGTCAGCATTCAGCGGAGCTGATGATGAATCAGGTGGGCACCGCCGGTAAATCTGAAGGTCTGATCTACAACTTCGACGGCATGATGTTTGGTGATACAGAAGATGCACACATCCTGCTGGTTGCCGCGCGTAAGGCCGGAATTGCGGACGCGGTGGAAGAACGTTTTTATCATGGCAGTATCACCGAAGGTCGCTCTCTCTTTGACCGTCAGCAGCTCGTTGCCATGGCCGTAGAAGCCGGTATGCCGAAAGCTGACGCTGAAGCCGCCCTGGAAAATGACGATTTTCGCGCCACCGTTTCCGACGATGAAGCCCACGCACAGTCTATTGGCCTCAGCGGCGTTCCGGTTTTTGTGATGAACGAAAAATATGCCATCAGCGGGGCTCAGGCAGCAGATAACTTTTTGAATGCCCTGCGTCAGGTCTGGGATGAACAGCAAACCGAATTTTCAGCCACTGCGGGTCAGACCTGCGGAACGGATGGCTGCAGTATTTAATCCGTCAACCGCCGGCAGTTTCACGCTGCCGGCAACGTCTTACCCACCAGTAATGGAGTCAGAAAATGAACACTTTTTTCAAAGGTAAAAAACTGCTCGTCGTCGGCGGTACCAGCGGCATGGGCCTGGCCGTGGCACGCATGGTACTGGAAGCGGGCGGCAGTGTCGTGCTGACCGGGAATAAAAAAGACAAAGCCGAAGCGGTGCAAAAAGAACTGAGCCCTCTGGGACCGGTTGCGGTCATCGCGGCGAACCTGATGACCGAAGAAGGTATGGAAACTATCCGTCAGGAAATTAATGCTCACCATCGCGATATCAGCCTGATGGTGAATGCCGCCGGTATCTTCATGCCCAAAGGATTTACCGAGCACAGCTTTGCCGATTATGACATGTATCTTTCGCTGAACCGAGCCACGTTCTTTATTACACAGGATGTCGTGAAGAACATGCTCGCCGCGAAGCTCGAAGGGTCTATCGTCAACGTCGGTTCGATTGGTGCTCAGGCTGCACTGGGTGACTCGCCGGCCTCGGCCTATTCAATGGCAAAAGCGGGTCTGCATGCCCTGACGCGTAATCTGGCGATTGAGCTGGCCAGCGCGGGTATTCGTGTCAACGCGGTGTCTCCCGGGATTGTTCATACGCCGATATACGAAGGCTTCATGGACAAAGCGGATATCGCAGATGCTATGAAGTCGCTGAACGATTTCCACCCGCTGGGACGCGTCGGAACTGCCGAAGATGTGGCAAACACTATTCTCTTCCTGTTGTCTGACAAAACCTCATGGGTGACGGGCGCTATCTGGGATGTCGATGCGGGCATCATGGCGGTCAGACGATAACCCCGTGACGCTGGCATAAGCCGCCCCTTAAGGGCGGCATTTTTTTGTCGCCAGACATGTCATCAGCAGGCTTCACTAAGAATATTCACGACCTGTTCATCCGTGCCTTTTGTGTTCCCGGCACAGGGTGTTATGCCGGGTTCTGACGACATCCTGACAGGACAAAACGGCCAGAGAGAAAGGGGTTATACACGATGAGGAGCCGGTATCCGCAGTACCTGTGAAATTCTTTTCATCCCTGCTGTCAGCATACTCCGTGGGCAGGCCAGATTTAACCGGATATATCCGTCCCCATTGTCGACAAACAGCAAGCCCCCTTCAAGAAGGACCCCTGACTCCCGGGCAAAATACAGCGATAAATCCTCACCTGCGGTGTCGGGCAGGTAGCGGCTAATATCTATCCAGGCCAGATATGTCCCTTCGGGGATCGAGAACCTGGTTTCGGGTAAATAGCTTTTGAGATAGTCGTGCAGGTACTGGAAATTGCCGTCAATATATTCCCTCAGATGGACAAGCCAGTCATCACATTCACTCCACGCCGCTTTGTTTGCTGCCAGGCTCAGTGGAGAGATGAACTCGTCGTGTCTGAGACGCCACTCGCTTCTGACACCGGGATCCGGAATAATAATATTTGCCAACAAATTCCCGGCCAGATTGAATGTTTTACTCGAGGACATGCAGGTAATAATGCGTGTAGAATCAGGGAAAAGAGAGGCGGCCGGTGTATGACCGATACCGCTTCGGGACAGGTCGCAGTGAATTTCGTCAGATATCACCCAGATGTCATTGGCCAGGCAAATTTCAATAATCCGCTTAAGTTCATCAGGCCGCCAGACTCGTCCGGTCGGGTTATGCGGATTACACAGGAAAAGAATTTTCACACGTAAATCGGCCTGACTGGCTTTGCGTGCAAAGTCTTCCCAGTCAGGTTCCCAGCCGCCTGCTGATTTTTTTAACGCCGAGTACACCACGCGACGCTGACTGTATTCACCCGCCTTTTTAAACGGGCCATATGAAGGCGTCATAATAAGAATACTGTCATCCATGTCGGTCAGAAGCGGGACGAGACGGTTCAGCGCGGGAATAATGCCCGGAGACAGCACAATGTCTTCCGTTTTGAAACGGTGACCATATTGTCGCTCACACCAGCTGCCAAAGATCTCATAGTATTCTTCGTCGTAGATTTTAGTGTAGCCGAGTATTTTTCTATCCAGACGGTCTCTGATGGCCTGAAGAATCGGCTCTGGTGTGGCAAAAGCCATGTCAGCAACCCAGAGGTTGATTAGCCCTTCTGCCGGATACCGCATTGCAAATTCGGACTGTCCCGAAAACAGGTATTCCCGCCAGCCGTCCACGGTGAGACTGTCTGTTTTCTCTCTGCTTACGTACTCATCAAAATCATATTTCATTTCATAAACCTGCCTTAGGTGTAGTCAGAAACGTCGACCTCAGTATTACTGTCAGTCTGATGCCGAAGCGGGAAAACTGGCTCGTGTGATTAACATAAGAGAATCATCACAACTGCATGAATTAATTGCGTTATTAAGGTTCTCTCGCCTTTGTCATCGACTGACGGGGGGATTTCTCGCGTGTCACCATCACAATGCCAGTCAGCACCGCCAGGGCAGAAAATATCGTTCTGACCGTCAGTGATTCATCCAGGAATACCACACCCCCTAGCATTGCCAGACAGGGAACGCTGAGCTGAAGGGTACTGGCGGTGATAGAGCCGAGAGAGGGTAAAAGGGTATACCACAATACATATGCACCGGCTGAGGCGGCGGCACCGGACAGCAATGACAAAGCAATGCCCGCAGCATCATAGTGACCCTGCTTCATAAACAGCAACGAAAGAGCGAGAGCCATCGGCGTGGCGAGTACAAAATTTGCCGCCGTTGAAGCCCCGGCCGCCTGGCCCGCCCTCCCCCTGACGGAATAGGCGGCCCAGGCTAATCCGGCAACGATCATCATAAGTGCACTGTAAAGCGGCGGTGCCTTCGCCCCGGGTAACAGCAGGGCAGCAATTCCTGCCAGAGCAATAACTAAACCGCAAGCCCGCATAACGGAGAGTGATTCCCCTTTAAATAATCCGTGGATCACCATCGCAAACTGTACGGCACCAAAAAGTAACAGCGCACCTGCCCCGGTATCGAGATGGATATAGGCGACAGAGAAGAGCACTGCGTACACCATGAGGTAAAATCCGCTCAGCGGACGCCACAGCGATAATGTAGTTTTTGCGTGATAAAACAAGAAAGGTGACAGGACGAGTGCACCACTGGCCAGCCTGAGGCTGCTGAATGAAAGGGGATCAATGTGGCCTCCCTGCAGGGCCAGACGGCACAGAATAGAGTTTGCAGCAAACGCCAGCATTGCCAGGGATATTTTAAGAATGAGCGCGCAATTGGCCATTCAGTGAGACCTCATAAAATTCTTGTAAACTACCATCTAGTTGGTAGCATAGCGTAAGTGATCACCGAACAGGAAGCAATAATCAGCTTTCAAACTGGAAGGTGAGGACAAGCATTCGGAATGAATTCTGTTTCACATCCCCAGTAGAGGAAGGAAAACGCGTAATGCCAGATGCAGAGCAGAAGATTATTTTTCCCTGCGATCAAACATATGAAATCAGTTTAAGACCTGGAATATCCTATGAAAAAACTAAAATTTACGTTCAAAAATGCGGCTGGTGAAGAACTGGCCGGATTGCTTGAACTTCCTGAAAATCCTAAAGCGTTTGCGCTGTTAGCTCATTGTTTTACGTGTGGCAAAGACCTCAAAGGCGCGGCGCGTATTGCGCGGAAACTGACAGAGAATGCTATCGCCGTTCTCCGGTTTGATTTTACTGGTCTGGGAAACAGCGAAGGGGATTTTTCCAACACCAACTTCTCATCCAATATTTCGGACCTGCTTTGCGCGGTAGATTATCTCCGCCGACAGTACGAAGCGCCTTCTTTGCTCATTGGCCATAGCCTGGGGGGATCGGCCATTCTGTCTATTGCCGGCGAAGTTCCTGAGGCAAAGGCCGTTGTCACCATAGGATCACCCGGAGAACTGACACACGTAAAACGTCTTTTTAAGGATGATGTTGAAAACATTAACCAGCATGGAGCCTATCCCGTTGAGCTGGCCGGGCGGGTATTTACCTTAAAGAAACAGATGCTGGACAATATTCAGGAACACAAAATCGCTCATAAGGTGTTCGCCATGAACAAGCCTCTGCTTATTTTTCATGCGACTGAAGATGATACTGTGTTAATTGAGCAGGCCGAAAAAATATTCAAAGCAGCAAAGCATCCCAAGAGTTTCATTTCGTTGGGTAAGGCGGATCACCTTCTGACTCATGCTCAGGATGCTGAATACGTTGCCGATATCATTATATCGTGGAGCGAATGTTACCTATAAACAGAGTAAATGCGTTCAAACTCGTAGCGCAGAGGGCGATTTTCTGCAGAGATCGGACGCTGTTTATGCTGGACTGATTTTGCGATAAAGGCTTAGGCCGATGCATACAGGCGGGGCTGAATAAGGGTGAGGCCCTTGGGCTAGCTTCCTTCATGCACCGGCTGAATGAAATCAGGGATCTGGGGGTGGGAGGATCAGCGTTACCACGCCACCGGCGCTGACACTACATACGGCGGCGATAACACTCTGGAATACGGTATATATAGAAAGAGCTATTGAGTCACTAAAACGAAAGGGTATCCCGATAAATGAGCAACTGGTCTCTCATCCTTCTCCACTGCTGTACAAAAAACAGTCTTAGCGTGGGATAATTTCCGTTTTCCAAGCGGACCCCTCAGGCACCAAAAAGGGAAGGGCAGGGCCAAAACCGGCACAAGGCCTCTAACGGCCTGCGAAAGCGTCCAAAATCCCTCCCGTATGGGCCGTGGTGGCGTTTTTTCAGTGTCGGTATGGGTGTTTGTCTGTCATGTATGAAAACTTCTCACAGAGCGATACAGGCCGTTTTTGCGGTGTGTAATAGACGGAGATGCTGCGGCAGGAAAACAAAACCCCGCACTCAGGCGGGGTTGTGGGTGATGGAACTGGCTGTGCTCGTCAGCGATTGATGACCCTGCCTCGCTGCCGTTCTTCCTCTTCCATCTGAAGGATGGCCATTCTCACACGCTCTACCAGTACCACCTGATTCTTGCTGCCGAAAAGTGGCATGCGATTAAGCATACCCATGCCGCCGTAGAATTGCGCAGCGGCAGGCAGAGCCAATCGGTTCACCCGATGCTGTAGTGCCGTGTACTGCTTATCCAGTGCATCGAGCTGCGGGCCAAAGCCTTTGCGTCGGAGCCATTGGCCAAGCGCCCACATACCAATACCGAGAACAAAAAAGCCGCCGAGCATCATCAGGCCAAAAAATACATCGTTCATCATGATTACGCCTCCGATTGAGAGTTAACGCCAGAATCCATGCCGGGCACTTTGAGCGCGCCGACATCTCCGGTCCTAGCTGTGTCCGATATCGGACGAATAATGTTGGATTCCGCTTGTGTAGTCGGCTCTGCGCCGTCGTCAGGCGTTGGACTGTCGTCGCCGGGGACTGGAGGGGGAGACCCGGTGCCCCCGAGCGAAAGCCCGTGGGAGCTTTCCATACCGGGTACGCTGATCGCGCCCAGCACGCCAAGCGCCCGTGTGGCTACCTCGGCGACCTGCGCAACAGCCTTGCCGTTGCCGCCGGTCCCTCCTTTTGGTGTCATCTGCCGTTGCTGAGCGACGGCCTGCTGATCCGTATCGTCGTCACCGTCATTGGCAGCTCTTCCGGCCTGTTTGGCGGCTTGCTTCAAGCCGCTGCCTGCTTCTTGGCTAGCTGGCGAAGCGGCCGCCGACACTGGATTCGCCGATCCTGACGCGGCACCACCCCCGACGCGAGAACCTGCGGCCTTTGCGGCCGCACCGCTGCCCCCTCCTGTGCTTGCGCCAATTCCAGCGCTGCCGACGCCCGTAGCACCACCGATGCCCCCTGCGGTACTGCCGCCTGCCATGCTGGCGTTCAGTGCGGAGGCCAGTCCACCACCCGCGGCACTGGCAGCGCCTCCGCCAGTTCCTGCGGCCCCTAGTGCTCCTGCGGCCGGGGCTGCTGCCCCTGCTGTTGCAACAGTAGCGATTGCGGCCGCCGCACCGGCTGCACCGGCTGCGGCCATGCCCCCAATTGCAGAGCCGCCGCCCATCGACGTGCCGCTAATCATGCCGCCGATCAGTTCAGGGATGGTTTTGGTCAGGTAGGCGCACACCAAAGACAGGCCGACCAAGGTCATCAACGACGCTTCGTCGTTGGTGTAGGCTGCCGACCATTCTGCGGAAACCTGCATGATCAGACCCACAATCAGAGTCAGGACAAACAGCTTGGCACCTACTGCAACGGCATAGCGAATGGGAGCCAGTGCATATTCGCGTGTCCATTGAGAGCCACCGAAACCCATAAACAGGACGGCGGCATTGATGATGACGTAGGCCTCTACCAGCGTCACGAACACCAGAGCCGCTATGAACGTAAAACACATCAGGACGATCAATGCAGATACGGCCACTACAACCGATGTGATTGGGCTGAACATCGAAACACCGGCCGTCAGCACCTGCCGTGAAAAGTCCACAGCAGTTGAGAACATATCCCCCGGCATCAGCTCCGCACTACCCAACCCTGCCGCGTGCGCCCCGGCCTGCCGGAAGCTGTTGACGATGGCCCCGCCCCACTCGGTCGCGTGATCGAGCATCGCATAGAAGAACCCTATCACGAGGATGAATTTCACCAGCTCATGGAGGATGTCGCCCAGTTCAGCTCCGCGCATGACCAAAGGAGCAAAAGTCCAAACTAGCTGGATGACGGCAAGGCATCCCAAGAGCCACAAGGCGTAATCATGCAGGCGCGGTGCCCATTGGTTTGAAGCGTTCTGAATCAGCCGCAGAAGGCTGTTCATAGACGTGTTGCTCTGCGCCAAATCGACCCCGGCAGCCATCGCACTAGTTGCAGATAGCAAGAGCACCGCGCCGACAAGCGCGAAAACGGTTGAACGTCGCATAGTCAGAACCCCTCAGACGGGCCGCGAGTGTTTGGGCGGCTGCGGAATTGGTCATCCTGATGGCCATTGCCGACCGCTGCGCATTCCGGCGCGGCGGTGTTCGTGACAACTACGGCCGTCAGTGCCGACCCACCAAGGGCCGAGACGAGGCAGAGGGCGGCAATCAGCGCCTTAGAAATCATCATGGTTAGAACCCCTCAGACGGGCCGCGTGTATTTTCACGGCTGCGGAATTGCTGTTCGGAGGCATCGCTAACGGACTGTCGTTCGTTTTGCTGCGCCATGTAGTTGCCTTGCAGGGTGATTTGTGTGGCTACCAGATCGCGCAGCTTCTGGAGCTGCTGCACGTTCTGCGCCGCAATCTCGTTCCCGGCTTGAATGGCCTGCTGACGGCCAACGGCCGACTGCGAACGGCTCACCAACTGATCCAGCATCGCGTTCTCATCCTCGAATGTGCTGGTATTTACGCCAGCGGCCTGCATGGCCGTGCGGGCGTTATCGAAGCCGGATTGTGCCCAGTCCCGATAGCGCTGCGGCATGTTGTTTTGCCCTTGGCCAATCGAGTTCAGATAGCTGTCATAGCCCTTGAATTGCTGGCGAAACTGTTCGTCCAGATTGCTGATGTTGCGGCCGAGTGACTGCGCCGAGTTGTAGACGCTGGCCACGCGCTGGAGGTCGCCAGTGATGGTGTTGAACATGCGGCTGGGCAGCGACATGCCCTGCTTAATCATGTTGTCGTACTGCTGGATCTGCGTCTGCAACTGCTGCGCGGTGTTCAGTTGCGTATTCACCGCTTCGGCGTACTCGTACATCTGCTGATAGAACGTCGAGCAGTTCGAGCAGTAGATGGCATAGGCCGGAGCCGGTGCCATGTAGAGACTTACACCAAGGCCTGCGCTTGCCATTGCTAGAGCGAGCGCCGCGCCTCGACCGAATTTTCGGGCGGCATAAGCCGACGTTTTTTGCGATTCCATTTCCATACCGAATACCTCATTTTGTCATCGTCCGAGGTTTAATTATTGACCGATATGGAGCGGTTTTAAATATGCGGATAATCTTGTATCCGCATAGAATTCAATGATTTATGTCCGTAAACTGTCCGTCAATCTTCACGAGATTGTTTCTCAACACTATGATTTTGATCGCGTTTTTCATGACGAGCGGAACGGGCTTGGCTGTCCGTTTTGATACGTTTTGCGGACAAAAAAAGCCCACCGAAGTGAGCTTTTGATAAGCCGGTGCGTGGCGTCAGTGGGCCGCGTAATAGGGATTCTGTACGCGATAGAGGTCACGCTCTGTTTCAGGGATGTGCAACGTTTCAAGGTGCCACTCTTCGAGTAAAGAAGCCAGCTCGGCCGCAATGCGCTGGGCTTCCATAACGCTCTTGCTAGGCCGCCCACTGGCTCGACCGAGGCAGGCTTGCAGTTCGTTGAGTTGATTGGCCAATGCGCTGATGCGGTGAGCTGTCTTCATGATCAATTCCCCTTGCTGATCCTTTCCACGATTCTGTCGAATTCTTCCCGGACTTGATCGTCCGTCAGTTCAAGATTAACCAATCCTGATTTTATTGCAATTCTTCCGATTCTTTCGGCTGCCTCATTGTCAAGTTTTGCCAGCCTTGCTTTTGCCGTTTCAAGCTCCGAAAGCGCATCAGCTCGCCGCTCTGAAAGTGTCTTTCTGGCCAATTTATCCACTCCTCTTTGGTGCCATTTTGGCTTTACGCCGTTGAATGTAATTGCATTCTAACGGCCGTCGGCATGTTTGGCCATAACAGGATCATCGCTTCCCGTCGTGCTTGTAGGGAGCGAGGATTGGCTGACCTTGCTTGATGTATCGTGTGACGTATTTGGTGAACTGGGTGTATCCCATTTCGAGCTGGTCCGCGAATGCCTCATAAATCCATACCAGCGGTACCCCGCGTTCGTGCTCCTTCCGCACCTCATCCAGTACCGCCACGAACGATGCGCGGCCACGGCGTTGAGGGCGACGTTCAGTATTTGCATTTTGATGGTCGGTCATGTGCCTTTCTCCGTTCTCGACGTTCGGTCCAAACCAGTATATCCAAGCAAAGAAAATTAGCGCAATTTTACGCAATTCTGCGCTCGTAATAACGCGACGCTGCGCGATTTAAGGAAAACTAGCGCAATTATAGGAAAATGAACGCAACTGATGTTAGCGAAGCTGGCCATTAGCGTTAAATTGCCTAAAATTGCACTGAGCAGTACGGCAAGATGTGTGTTGTACCGGTACGGGCAAGCCCGCACCAGTCCAACACCGCCCCTTACTCACCTGCGGTTCGACGGCATCTTGCTCTGCGAGGCTGTCAGTCGCTCCGCGACATTTACACCAAAGAGGAAAGGCTTATGGCCGGTGAAAATGCGATTGAGGCTATCAAGCCGCATTCGCGTGGGACACGTCCACGGCGGGAGCGAATTGAGGTTTGGGTCAGCATTGATGAGAAAAAAGAGTTAGCCGAAAGGGCCGATCAGGCGGGATTGTCGAATGCCGCTTTCCTTCGCGCTGTTGGGCTGAATCTGCCTATAGGTTCACGGGCCGATTTGGAAGCTGTTCGCCAGTTGGCAAAGGTGAATGGCGACCTAGGCCGGGTGGCCGGATTGCTGAAATTGTGGCTCGCTGAGAAACGCGGTCAGGGCGCGCGACCGATTGACGTAGAAGCGATGATGATGGATTTCCGCGCAATCCAAGAGGACATGCGGGCGCTCATGGGGAGGATTTCCAAATGATCGCACATCGCATCAACCGTGAACGCAAGGCCTCAAGCCCAGCCCGGTTAATCAAGTATATGGTGGCGGCCAAGGGCGGCATTGACCCGACGAGCTGGGAGCGCACGGCCGATTACATTCTGGATTCCGCCAATGGCACGACCGAGGGCGAGAAGGTCGCCAGCTACCGCGTTACCAACTGCGGCACGGATGATCCGGCAGATGCCGCAATCTTAATCCAAGCCACGCAAGCGGCGAACACTAGGTCGAAGGCAGAAAAGACCTACCACTTTGTCTATTCCTTCCCGCCCGGCGAGCAGCCAGACCTTGAGACGCTGCACGCCATCGAAGACGAACTATGCGCTGCCATCGGCCTCGATGAGCACCAGCGTGTATCAGCGGTTCACATCGACACCGATAACCTGCATGTGCATGTAGCCATCAACAAGGTTCACCCGACCGGTTTACAGAACATCGAACCCTATTACGATCAGTTCCGCCTGATGGAGGCCTGTGAGCGTCTTGAGGTAGAGCATGGCTTGCAAAGAACGTTTCATGGTCTGGAGGCAAAGCAGCGGCATCAGAACCGCGACATTGAGCTGTTGCCAGCGAAAGCCCCAGAGCAGCGCGATAGCCTTTTCCGTAAACACCTTAGAAACGCTTGCGACCTCAGCATATCGGAGCCTCCCGAAGCCAAAACCCTGAACGGGTTGCGCAAGCTGTCCGATACCCGTCTACAGAAGCAGTCAGCAGATAAAGCAGAGGCAGTCCGCATCGGCGCGAAGGTGGCCAGCGTGGAGGCGCACTCCGGCATCGAGACACTGACCGGGTACGCGGCTCGCGAGCTGGCCCCGGCGATGCGGCAGGCGACGAGCTGGCAGGAGCTGCACGACGCAGCGGCCGAGCACGGCCTAGAGGTTCGCCAGCGCGGCGCTGGCCTTGTCATCGGCGAGCCGGATTTAGGCATTTGGGCGAAGGCCAGCAACGTCGGCCGCGACCTTTCCATGAAGGCCCTGACCGACCTTCTTGGCCCGTTCCAGCCTTCCGAACGGCAGGCCGAGGCAAAGGCGAACCGCAAGCGGTACAAGCCACGACCCCGGCGGCCGGACAACCCAACGACAGCGGGCCTGTTCAACCACTACCAGCGCGAGCGACAGGCGGCCATTCTGGCCCGCCGTCAGGGCCTCGACCAGATCAAGCGCGAGAGTGCGGCTTTCAATGCGCAAGTGAGGCAGTGGAGCCAGACAGAGCGAATGCTTTTGAAGGTCGCGGGCAAGGGGCCCACCAAACGTCTGATGTACGGCACTATCAAACAGCAGGCCGACGCCTCGCGCCAGAAGAACCGGCAGAGCGCAGACGCTCGCCGTCAGGCACTGTTCAAACAGACGACGATGCCCACTTGGGCCGACTGGCTAACGCAGCAGGCGGAACGCGGCAACTCCGAGGCGCTGGCCGTGCTGCGCGACCGCGAGGAACGGACACGCCGCTGGAACGGGGAGCTACTGACTGCCGACCGGGCCGACAAGGCCAAAGCTATCGTTCTCGACAAGCTCAAGCCCAAGGCCCGGAAAGACGGGACGGTGGCGTACAGCACCATCGACGGCGGCATGGTGATCGACCGGAAGACGCACGTGCAGGCGCAGAAAGCCACGACCGGCGCGGCACTGGTTGCGCTCGAACTGGCGTCCAAGCGGTTCGAGGGCCAAGCCCTCATCGTGGAAGGCACAGACGAGTTCCGGCTTGAAGTCGCCCAACTCGCCGGTATGCACAGCCTCAAGGTCACGTTCACCGATCCGGCGATGGAGCAGGTGCGCCGCGAGACGGTCGAGCATAAGGAAATGGAGAATTCAGGTAAGGCTGACTCAAGGAAAACTTCTCGCCGTCGCGGCAGCAAAGATGGTCAGAGTGCAGGGGTGGAAATTTGATCTAGCGCTCTTGGTTTTTAGGTCCAAGAACTATGGTGGAGGTGGGATCACCTGCCACCATACGATGCTTTTGGATTGCGCAATCCATATTTCCCTATCTTTGATCTGGTGCCTCTATTTCTTGTAACTCACTAAATATTTTTGGTTTTATTCGCTTCAATCGAAATGCGTCGAGACCAGTCTCCTTATCTATTCGCGCATTCATTTCCCGCTCTAGGTCAATTAACCAAGGTCTTTCGGTACTCAAGTTCCGATCGAGTTGACCATGTTCATATCGATTGTCGAGTGCCATAGTTGTTTGTCGCCATCCACTGCGCGGACCGCTAAGCCAAGCGTCCAAGAAAGAATTCACAGGTATATGATTGAGGATAGGAACATGCGCGAGAGTGTTGCTTCCAGAGTTTGTTGGTGAAATTGTCTTAAAGATAGACGCTTGATCTTCTTTGAGTTGACGCAAAATTTCTGCGGCATGACTTGGATAAGTGGCCTCTAGCGCTTGTTGCCGCGCTTGGTCCACGTGCTCACAAATGGCCCTGAAATGTGGTCTCGCAACCTCTGAAACCCAATAACCATAACCACCATAAGCCTCAAATAGCCTCTCAAATGAGTATTCCAAAGGTTTTGGAGGCATTCTTTTGGTTGCTAAAAGGTCGTCAATATACGCGGTGCAGAGTGATGTTTCTTCTTCCATAGAGTGGGCAATAACGCCCTGTTCAACCATCATTAGCCGAAGTGCCGCGATGTGAAGAAACTCTCCGATTTCAGTTACGGCACGCTCATCGAACTGCTTTTGCATCCGAGATATGCCTTCTTTAATAATTTCATCATCGAGCTCATCGAATTTCATTACTATGAGCCACGGAGGGGTATCTGAGGCTTGGATAAAATAAGGTGTTTGATCGAGCCATGCTGCAAGCATTTCAGAATCAAATCTACCCTCTATGAGGGTTGACTCTAAAATTTCATCGCTGAGAATTGATCCTGTAATATCAGATGATGAATATTTTGAAATTATTTTACTTAATGGCCGAATATTGTCTTGATTGTTGCGATCCATCCTCTCCTCGATATGTAGTTTCATCCGGTTAAGGAGTAGATCTCGTGTTAAATTTCCCGCACGCACCTCTATATCCAAGGCGCAGAAAAATTTTATAATGTGCTCTATAGCGTCTTTATTTTCTAGATGCCTGTCTTTCATTATTAAACGAAGTCTAGCAACATCGTTGATAACGTGTTTCAGTATTCTCAAAGAAGACTGCTCGGATTGCGACCAAACTTCTTCAATAATTGATTTTCTTTTGGTGACAAAATCTTGTGCAACTTTATCTTGAATATCAGTTAGAAACGCTTCAAAAGCCGCATGAATTTGTGGTTCGACCATAACAGTATGGCCAAATGTTTTTTCCTTAAGCTCGGCTAGTTGATCAGCTATGCGCTCATCGTGACAAATAACTATAACGCGGAAGCCGCGATGTTCAACATAGTGATTAATTGCACCCAGTAATTCACTCTTTTGATTTGCCCATAAAGAGCTGCGTTCTAAATCATCAAAAATAATCGTCCGATCTGGTTTTAACCGTTGTCTTAGAAAAACATTCCATACACTGTTCGCGAAGCCGGCAAGAGCGTACTTATCGCCCATTGCCTTTCCTACCTCTCCGATTGTTGATACATATTCGCTGGCATTGAGGCTCGGTAAGCATGATGCAAGCACCGCATCGTGAATGCCATCAACAGTATCAATGCCGTACAGGCTAACAAAGTAACTCTCAGAATCTGGTATTAATTGCTTTACTTGATAAGTTTTGCCAACACCCCATGGTCCCGTTATTAGAACGGCGTAACCCGGAGACTTGAGATTGCTATAGTATGCTAGATAATTTGCTAGGGGCGTGTTTGGGCCTGAATATGTTTTCACAGCACTCTCTTCGTCGGAGGATTTTCTTCTCATAACTCGATTAAGTATGTTCCGCATGATTTGTCTGCATCATTGTGTTGGATAGTATGTTATCGCATGCTCTGCTGCTGATGACAAAGGCCAAGGCTTTCCGTTTTCAATCGCTAAGTCTAAGTAAGCAGATTTGACCTCGAAAGTTATGGTGTAGGAGATGTGGTGAACTGGTAACATTGACTGGCCCATAGGAGCATTTGACCGAAGAATAAGCGGGATGAGGAGAGTACGTGAGAGATAGATCGCATGACACGGCGATGGCCGAACACTTCCGCGCCGATCCGACCTATGCAGCGGAGCTGCTTGCTGAAGTTCGCCGCGACGGCAACCCGGGCGAGCTGGCCATTCTGCTGCGGCAGATAGACACTTTCTTAGCAGGTAATGTGAGGTTGCATGATGCCGAGAGAGGGCGCACTCTACTTCGCTGATTTGAACATGGTATTTTTCATGGTTCAGTAAGTCAGTCTCCTTGCAATATGTTGATTTATATGATTATTATTTGGTGATTTATAATTGAGTGGGAATAATTTAGCTATTGTTGATAACAGTTTTTAGTTGTCGATAAATCTAAGGACATCAGTTACTTACTGGTGCCTTTTTGTTTTTAACAGTCTTTAATTGTTGATAATTGCCGATAATTTTGACGCTATCAGAAATAATAATGGCTAAAAAGGGCGATCAAGCTATTGGTAGTATTAAAATTAAGAATCCAATTGAGCTTAGTTACTTAGAAAATTTAGCGAATAATGCTTTAATTATCTACGTAGTCAAAAAAACTCTTAGCCTTAATATATCGCCTATATACTTATAGTTCATTGTTTAGTCCATCAAAGTCGACTTCACCTGTTATTTTATCAATATCAAAATAAGCAACAACGGGAGTGGTTGCTGGATCACCACCTCCCCCTCGACAGCGCGACGACTGGTGATCTTCACGTACTAATAAACGAAACCTATTATTATCATTTATACCTTCATAAAAGTGGCAGGAATATTCTACATTCATCCAGAGCGAAACAACTCTAATGGCTAAATCAAGGCTGGATGGATTAATATCATTGCGATAACTGTCACCATGATTTAACTGCCACAACCGCTCTTTTTTTATCCATCCTCTAACAATTTCACCCGTTGATGTATAATAATTAACAAGAATAAATGTACCTTCAGCATCTTCTTGCCCTGAAACTTGGTCTCCAGGGATAACAAATACGTCGTCAACGATGCATGAGTCATCAGGTGCTGAGTAAAAATTCGCTTTTTTATTACCGATAATTTGATAGTGATTATTCTTTACAGGAAAACTAATACCGATTTGTTGTTCTTTTATATTCGCACACTTTTTAGAGGTTGTGATTTTACTTTTCAGACTTTGAAAAAATTGTGCTTGTACCCATCCTGTGACAAATTGATTATTTATATCTCGATAACGAATATATAAATACTCTACACCCTTTATTTCACCAATTTCACGGAAGACTTCTACTTGATCACCTGAAATAATAAATGTTGCTAATCGGCAATTCTTATCCGGTGCAGAATAAAAATAAGCTCTACTTCCGTCTTTGACTACCATTGTTTGGTAATTAAATCCAGCTTCAGCACCATATATAGAAGCGATAAGATCGCATTGCTCATTGGCATGTAATGATATTGAAAATAATAACAAAAAATATAAATAGAACCGTTTCATTTTATTCTTTGAAATTCAGGATAGAGAGTTTCCTTTTTATCAAACATATAATGAATTTGCTTTAGGATTATGATTAGTTATTGCTAAAGTACGCTAAACTCCCATCTGGGCTAGTTTTTCCATCTGGTGAATAATGTTCCTTATTTTCTACAGAGAAGGCTCTAAAACAGACGTATAAACTTTTGTGATCCAAGAAGAATAGACAACACGTCAGGCTAGGGGAGGTCTATTTCAATAAATACACCTGCCGCTATTGTACATAGAACAAAACAAGCAATCGTAGCGTAGAGATAATCGTGCTCACGTAAAAATAGCACTAGCATGAGTATGACTCGAGCAACAGGAAGAAAAATAAATAAAATAATACCTATTTTTATGATGGGATAACCGCCGAATGATAATGGGAAATAGGCAGCAAGTGCATTGATAATAACGCCGATGGCTATCAGTACTGTCGCAAACCATGTACCATACCAGAGCAAATTCGCAATAAGTTGATCCCGTATTTCTATATTTCTTGTGAGCTTCTTCATTCTACACAGACTCAACCAAAAGTTGGATATCAAAAGCACTTAACAGCATTTGAACTGCCAATAGTGCGAGAATGATGACGAAAAAGATCCGCAATTTTTCCGCTGGTAACCACATCAGTAAGCGCGCGCCAATGAGCGCACCAATAACCGAGCCTAAAGTGATAGGCCCCGCAATATCAATATCGATATCACCACGAACAAAATAAGCGCAGGCACTGGCAGTCGCAGTAACACCGATCATAAAGTTTGATGTGGCAGAAGAAACTTTAAGAGGGAGTCGTAAAGCAGAATCCATCGCAGGAATTTTAAGAACACCAGAACCAATACCGAGTAGTGCGGAAAGTAAACCTGCACCGTACATAAGTAACATACCGAGTGGTAAATGCCCTATTTGATAACTGACTTCTTTTCCGACACGGTCAGGGTAGCTGGCGTGTAATTGTAATCGACTTGCCCAGCTTGTAGGTGGAGAAGTGACATGATGTGTTTGATGCCTTCGAGTCAACATTTGTTTAGCAGAAAGCCCAAGAATAATAGCGAATAGCCCATATAACACTGGCGTTGAAATTATTCCGATAAGAAACACACCCGTTAATGCTCCAATCGTCGTAGCCGTTTCAAGAACGATGGCCAATCTTACATTTGCAAGGCGTCTTTTAAGAAAGGGAGCAGCACTCACACATGAGCAAGCAATCACAGAAATAAGACTTGCTCCGATCGCAATATGAATATCAATACCAAAGATGAATATCAGGATGGGTACAATAAAGATGCCACTTGCCATACCTAATACGCCGCCAAGGGCGCTTGCGCTAAATGCAGCTAAAACTAGCCATAAAGATCCCATGACTTAATTTCCCTATCATGAACGGTCACGTGGACGTCGAACCAAGCGAGTCACAAAACGAATTAGATCGCCACGGTAATAGAGTTTTTCGTAATCAATAGGGCGATGCCCATGAGTATAGGATGTACGTTCAATCATAAAGACAGCACCCCCCGGCTGAATATTGAGAGCCTGTGCGACTTCAGCAGAAGCGGTAACCGCTTCAAGTCGATATTCTGCTTCGGTCAGTGGTAAGTGATATTTATCTTCCAGTAGAGAAAAAATTGGCTCAACATCAAGGTTATGCGTAGTGATCTTTTCACCAATCTCCTGTGGTAGGTACGTCTCATCAAAAGACATTGCGACACCATCGGCTAGACGGACGCGTTTAAATTTGCATCACCAAGCTGCCTGTTGAAACTGAAAGCTGCTTAGCGACATCAGCTTTAGCGGGCACGACCTGTGTTCCGAGCAAACGAGCCGTTGGTGTACGGCCTAGAGCCAACATATCTTCAACAAAGCCTGTCAATTCGGTCAACTCTTGTGTGATTTTAGGCTCTGTGACGAAAGTGCCTTTGCCTCTTCGGATTTCGACTTGCCCACGAGAAACTAGGTTTTCAATAGCCTTACGGATAGTCGTGCGGCTGACATTGAACCTTTCGACCAATTGTTCTTCGGATGGGAGCTGACTACCGGGGGGTAAAATACCGGTAGAGATGTCAGCTGCTAAAGCCGCTTGGACTTGAGCATAAAGTGGAGTGTGTTCTTGTTCAATTTTCATTCGCTAATCATGACATCATGATGTCGTAATGTCAATTTACTAAGCGTAAGATAATTGAAGATTGAATTTTTTATTAGGTGATTAAGAACAAGGCTAAGCATCATTAAAGAGGCGATAAAATACAAAGCGTTAGCTAAGAGAGAGAGTATGGA
Organism: Providencia sp. PROV267; assembly: GCF_028477825.1. Lineage (NCBI taxonomy): Bacteria > Pseudomonadati > Pseudomonadota > Gammaproteobacteria > Enterobacterales > Morganellaceae > Providencia > Providencia sp. PROV267. The sequence goes on from NZ_JAMPLX010000002.1 coordinate 260,088, forward strand.
TAGATGGTTTTTACGCGTGAAGAAGTATTAATCGAATGGTCGGAAAGTGATTGCCGCCTTATTAAATGTTCAACCTTAAATTCGCGTTTACCTCGTCGATTAATGACTTTGGCACATCCCATTCCTTCGCTAACGTTGGCCATTTCGAGACATGTTCAATCGTTTCATCGATGACTGCATTACCGAAGTCATCGGGTAGGGAGTCTGCGATTAAACTAGGAAGGCCTTTAAAGGTGTTAAAGTCTAATTCTGGGAAGCGAAATATTGTTGAAGACAAAGGCATTTTTAAAGGGGATAGTTCAATCCCTTTTTTGAGAAAACTGGGCTCATATTCAAACGCACCAATCTTTCTCTCTGTATCAAAACTGAGTGCACCGATGGTTTGATTATGATAATTGACATTAATAACTTCCATTACCATTCAATGTGCTCCTCTTCATTCTCTTGTCGCTGACCAGATGCTCTTTGGCGCTTTTTTCCTTGTAATTTAGCTAGTTGTATAGGTGAAATAGGTTGTGCAGGTAAAAATAAATCAAGTTGCTCCGTTAAATTTAAAGCCTGCATGATAGCGATAAAAATTTCTAGTTGCGCTTTACCTTTCTCAGCATTGATAACTGTTTTACGTGCGACACCAGCAAATTCTGCGACCTCAGATTGTGTTAGGTTTTGATTCAAGCGAGCCTGTTTTAATCGTTCTCCAAGTTGCTCTGCAAGTGCAATAGCACTTATTTTATTATTCATATAAAGACCCTATTTGGTGACTTTAAATGCAAAAATAACTGATAATGTAACTATTTTGGTACTTTATTTTTATTAAGTAAAGGTTGCTGGTAGTGTAACCAAAAAAGAGCTTTAGCATAAAAATACTCATTTAAAGTAACTAAAATGGAACTTTATAAAGATTAGTTTATTTGTTGTTGATAAACCGCGTAAAGGCAAACACGCTTGAAAGCCCCTTAATTGAAAAGGGGCGGATGGACTAGATAACTTTTACCGTGCAAAGGGGTAATTAAGTTATCGGCAGTGAACTATTCTGAGGAAATGTTTCACCAACCATTTGTTCGCTTTTTAGCCATAATGCTTTGGCGAGTTGTGGGTCGATAGCATAAGTGCGAAGACCGAAAAAACCCGGTCCATCATTAACTTGTGCAACTTGGCAATCTTCGCAATATTGACCACCAATTTCATCCGCATCAGCGACGGCAGCAGCCCATACGGTGGTTGCTGCACCTTGTGGGATTGTTTTAGTTTCTAAACTGGATAAACCGGCTTGCTGGTTAAGTGAATTGATCATGGTGCCAATTTCGGCTTGATCTTCAGCTGACATATTGCGGCTCAAGTTAGTAGCAATATTACCGGGGTGAATAGCGCAAGCGCGAATACCCAGGTTGCGATAACGGCGGTCAAATTCAACAGCAAATAAAATGTTGGCAGTCTTTGAACGACTATAGGCAAGTTGTGGCTGATAGTCAGTATAGGAGAAATTAAGATCGTTAATATCAAAATCGAATAAACGGTGTCCTGCTGAGGAAACGCTAATAACACGAGCGCCTGAATTTAATAAAGGTATTAGGCGATTAACAAGTACAAAATGACCTAAGTGGTTAATACCAAACTGAGTTTCAAAACCATCGGCAGTATGACCAAATGGTGTCGCCATCACACCAGCGTTATTAATGATAATATCAATTGGTTTTCCGGCTGCGAGTAGTTTGTCAGAGCATGTGCGTACAGAGGCAAGCGATGAAAGATCTAATTCAACGAGCTCGAAACTGCCTTGTGGGTTAGCGCCACGAATAGCGTGAGCTTGCTTTTCACTTTTAGCAGTATGGCGAACGGTACCAATAACATGAGCGCCACGTGCGGTTAATGCTCTAGCAATTTCAACGCCAAGACCAGAAGAAGTTCCTGTAACGAGAATACGTTTATGACTTAAATCGATGTTATTTAAAACGTCATCAGCGGTGGAGGTGGCACCGAATAGGTTCTTTTTCATGTAATTCTCCTTAATATATGAGCACTAAAAAAGCCCCGCGCTCTTAATTTCAATATGGAAAACAACTTACTACATGATGGTGATTGACTGATTTTTTAACAAATCGAAACGGGAGCTGTAAAACAGTCAACGAGTATTTTTGTGCGTTGAAATAATTCGGTGGTGGTTGGGTTATCTGCAAGTTGGCCATTTAATGCCAATAAAAAGACCTTTGCTGCCATCTCATCTTGTAAAATGACTGCAACACATTGCAGGATAAATTGCTGGTGCTGCTGCACAATACCAGGGGCAAGCTGCTCACAGATATCATAAAATTCTGCACCCATCGGTGCGCCTATCCTGTCAGCCCAAGGTTCGAGGATCAGTAATTGGCTAACTTGCATTAAACGCTCTTGTGAGGAGCGTTGTGAGTGAGCCACTTTTTTGGCGCTAGGTTGCCTTGATACCAACCATTCAACAAATACGTTGATAAAAATTTGCTCTTTATCTTTAAAATGTTTGTATAACAGTGTACGAGAAAGATGGGCTCTGTTCGCAATATCCTCAAGTGAGGTTTTTTTAAATCCAAAATTTAAGAAGCACCAACGAGCAGATTGTAAAATATGCGTTTGTCGTTGATTAATTTCTTCTTGGTGCATCTTTATTGGCACATCCACGCTCCATATAGGCTAATGCGAATTTGACATTATTAGACAATCTTATTTGGATGTTGACAAAGTTAACTAATATTGTCAATTCGTCAAAATAACTAGATGTAAAGCTCGCTTTATGGAAGTGACTAAATACGTTACTTCCATGATGGGCTAAACAACGTTGATAAATAGCATGATTAATCGGGTTTGTATGCGCGTCATAGAAACGTACTTTTAGCTAATGCCGATAGGAAAACCTTTTTTAATGTAAATTTATCAAATGGTTATGTTTGTTTTGTTGAATGACCTGGTTATTATTTACCCTTAATCAAAATAATTAATTATTCACTTTTACTGCATTAATTGCTTGTTCAAAATATTCAACTTGATATTATTTCTATCCTATATGCATCAAATGTATATTTTCACTCTCCATAATTATAAAAATAATTTATTGGAGAATCTATTTCATTGATTACTAAGGATATAAAAGATGTCATTTCGGTTGAGATATCTTGCTTTACTTCCTCTATTGGTCGCAACAGCTTGCCAGCAACCTGCAAACACCAACACCAAAGCGATCCCTGACGCACAAGTCCAACCCATTATTGTGAATAATTCTTGGATAGAAATTTCTCGTAGTGCACTCGATTTCAATATTAAAAAAGTGCAGGCGTTGCTGGGGGATAAGTCATCGCTTTGTGCTGTATTGAAAGGGGATGCGTATGGTCATGATTTGACGCTGGTAACGCCTCTGATGATTGAAAATAATGTGCAATGTATTGGCTTAACAAATAATCAAGAATTTAAACAAGTCAGAGAGTTAGGTTTCAAAGGCCGTTTGATGAGAGTGCGTAATGCCACTGAACAAGAAATGGCACAAGCAACAGCCTATGACGTTGAAGAGCTTATCGGTAATCTCGATATGGCACAGCGTTTAAATGATATTGGTAAAAAGCAAAATAAAGTAATACCAATCCAATTAGCGTTGAATTCAGCGGGAATGTCACGTAATGGGCTAGAAGTGAGTCATGCGCAAGGCCTCAATGACGCAAAAATGATTGCTCAATTACCTCAGCTAAAAGTTGTTGGCATCATGTCGCATTACCCTGAAGAAGATGAGGCTCAAATCCGCAAAGATTTAGCGAAGTTTAAAAAGCAGTCACAACAAGTCCTTGATGTAACTGGATTGAAGCGTGAAGATGTCATTTTGCATGTAGCGAATACCTATGCAACCATCACTGTACCTGAGTCATGGCTTGATATGGTGCGTGTTGGCGGTATTTTCTATGGTGACACGGTAGCAACGAAAGACTATAAGCGTGTCATGACATTAAAATCGAATATTGCCTCGGTGAATCATTACCCTAAAGGAAACACGGTCGGTTATGACAGAACCTATACGTTAAAACGTGACTCTGTATTGGCTAATATTCCTGTCGGTTATGCTGACGGCTACCGCCGAGTATTCAGCAATGCGGGGCACGCATTAATTAATGGGCAGACGGTGCCTGTATTAGGAAAAACATCAATGAATACCGTGATGGTCGATGTGACTGACTTAAAGCAAGTCCAACCCGGAGATGAAGTTGTTTTCTTTGGTAAACAAGGTAATGGTGAAATCACTGCCGAAGAGGTTGAAGATATCAGTGGAGCATTATTTACTGAAATGTCAATTCTTTGGGGAGCGACCAACAAACGTATTCTTGTTGATTAAAGATAGCATTGCAGTAGGAAAAGAGAGCGAGTAGATATTCGCTCTTTTTATTTGTTATTTAGGCGTGTCACTGCTGATATTGGCGTATCCATTAAAATATGAGTTATGGCATCGCTATCGTAATAACATCTTGATATGTTAGCTTGAATGATCATTTGATTATTTGATAGTGTCGGAAGGCACACAATAGAATTAGAAGGGTAGCATATGTATCAAGTTGATTTGCATGCGCATACTATTGCCAGCACACATGCCTATAGCACGGTTAATGAGTATTTTTCCGAGGCAGCACGTAGAGGGATAAAACTGTTTGCCATTACAGATCATGGCCCTGAAATGGACGATGCTCCACATCAGTGGCATTTTGCCAATATGCCTATTTTGCCACGTATTGTGAATGGCGTTGGTTTGCTCTACGGTATTGAAGCGAATATTAAAAATAAGCAAGGTGAAATCGACTGTAATGAAAAAATGAACAGGCAATTAGATATTATCTTAGCGGGCTTTCATGAACCAGTTCTTGCACCACAAAGTCAGGCAGATAATACAGAAGCGATGATTGCCACAATTCAAAGCGGCAAAGTACACATTATTACGCATCCGGGGAACCCTAAATACCCGATTGATATTCGTGCGGTTGCTCAAGCAGCAAAAGAGTGTAATGTCGCATTGGAAATGAATAACTCATCATTTTTGCATTCTCGCGTTGGCAGTGAATCAAATTGTCTGGCAATAGCTAAAGCAGTGAAAGAAGTGGGTGGCTGGGTTTCATTGGGCTCTGATTCACATTATGCGGGATATTTAGGTAATTTTGATAAAGTGGTTGAGATGTTAACCGCGATTGATTTTCCCCAAGAGCAGATCTTAAATGTCACTCCCCGCAGGGTATTGGATTTTCTTGAATCACATGGAAGAAAAGCCATTCCTGAATTTGCTGATTTTTAAATTATAAAGCCGTTTAGTCATCATTAAACGGCTGAAATAGGTTGCTAAAGCGATAAGGTCATATTAATACAAGGAAGATAGCTTTGAGCTAATGCAGAATAATATTGGCCTTTGTTTTGAGAAATAAACCCTTGCTTTTGATAAAACCGTTCGGCATTAGGTGTCGATTCTAAAGTGAGTTGTTTGATATGACGGAATTTAGCTTCTTGTTTGATCCTGTCCATAATTAAACGGGCTGCGCCTAAACCTGAATATTCAGGTAAAGTAAAAATAGCATCAACACTGTGCTGTTTAAGGTTTAAGAAACCTGTGGCGATTGGAATATTAAGCTCATTAACAACCACAAAAAATGGATTTTCTTCCACCATAGTTCGATAGCTTTCTGGCATTTTGTCTGGCGTCCACGCCATAATCACACTATGGCTAAAGCTTTGTTTACAAGAGTGACGAATCGCGTTATTTCTGATAAACCAAAGTTGTTCGGCTTCAGATGGTACAGCGAGTCTAATTTCCATTAAGCCCCCAGTTACATAATAAATTTCTGTGTTATCAAATCAGAAATCAGATTAATAAACAACTTAATCACCAAAGTACTGCTGAAGATTAAAAGTAATCCCATAAAAGAGCCGTATCCCTTCGTCTTTTTGGTCGATAGCGATAATAAAATCCAACGCTAAGATATTAATGACAATAAAAAGAGCTAGTTGTTATTATTATTATAAAAGGTCACCCTATGAAAAAATACAAAGTAAATGTATGTTTATTCTCGGCTTTATTCTTTACATCGCTCTATGGTTATGCAAATCAAACTGACAACGAATGTCATGTGCCTGCTTTATCGCAATGCCCTCAGCCTGTTGATAGTCACTACCCAAATGTTAAAGACATGCTGACATGGGATCAAAATGAACGATTGCTTGGTTTTCGTAATGATTACCGCTCTTACCCCGGAGATGTATTCCATGCAATTAATCCCAAACCGCTAGAAAGAGAAATTCAAAACTTAGTTGATGTCACTTACCAATTGAAAGGGATGACATATAACCTTGATGACTATATTAAGCGTAATGATGTTACTGCATTAATGGTGATAAAACAGGGAAAAGTCGTCTTTGAATATTATGGTAAAGGAAACACGCCAAAAACGTTATGGACCTCGCGTTCGGTCGGAAAATCAGTTGTTTCAACTCTAGTTGGGATAGCACTACAGGAAGGTAAAATAGCCTCATTAGACGATGCCATCGTTAAATACAATCCAAGTGTTAAAGGAACCGCTTGGGAAGATGTGACAATAAGGCAGTTGTTACAACACACCTCTGGGGTTGAGTGGGGGGAAGATTATGAAAACCTAAACTCAGATTTTGCCAAAATGACCGAGTGTGAAGCAAACCCGAAAATCTATGAGTGTGTGCAACAGTTAGTTATCAATCCTAAACGAAAATCCTATGCAAAAGCTGGGGAAGTGTGGCAATACAATTCAGGCGGTGCGTGGTTATTAGGGGATACACTTGAAAAAGCAACGGGTGTATCGATAGCACAATATCTCGAAAATAAGATATGGCAACCTTTTGGTATGACGAGCGACGGGGTATGGCAAAGCTATGAATTAAATAAACATAATACAGGGGCACATGGTTTTAATGCCACGTTAGAGGATTGGGGTAAGTTTGGGCTATTTTTTGCAGGGAATGGAGTCTTGCCAGATGGTCACAAATCATTACCGGATAATTGGGTGAATGAGTCTAAAAGCTGGGTACAAGCGAAAAACTCGGTGAATCCAAGTTACCCAGAAGGGATCTATGGCTTTGAATGGTGGAACAATAGCGTTCCGCAAAAAATGCAAAATGCACAACCTAAAGAGGGCCTAGATGGGAACAATACATTGTGGGCATTGGGAATTTTTGGGCAAATTATTGTGGTCAATCCAAAAGAGCAGCTAGTCATTGTTCAGTGGTCCACATGGCCAGTTGCTCATCCAGCAGAAGATGGGCAGCCGTTAGAAGCCTCATTAGTTTTTAATGCAATTAATAACTATCTAAACAAATAATATACTTAATAAATATGAAACGATCGCTCAATTAAAACAAGCGATCGTTTTTATATGTAAAAAGAGTAAATTTGGAAAATAAAAAATAGATTGACTCCTTGTTGAGCTTTCATTGATATTTCACAGCCAATAGATGACGATTTTTTTTGATTTGTTGCCTGTCGGATAATTTAAAATGTTGTAATTTGTGTTATGTGGTTTTTTATATTTACTTTGAAGCGGTAAAATGGCTTCTTTATCATGATATTACTCAATAAATAAATTCAATTGGTTTTTATGAGTGCCTCGCATTTTGTTATCTTGTTGTTTTTGTTTAATAAATAAATCAATGAGTAATTGGTGTTATTTTTTTAATAAAAATGAATAGGTAAAGAAAATAAAGTTATCACTAAAAGGAATTTTCTATCATTAGACTCATTGTTAATAAAGTAAATAGAACATCAACAAATCGCATAAATATTACCCCATAAATAACCTATAAAAAATTTATAAATCTTTAAGTTTTTCCTATTGTAGTGTATTTAAAAAATATGATTTATTGATATCGCAAGAACATCCTTGTATACATAAATTTGAAGGTATTTAGAATGAAAAAGTTATTAGCAATTGCGACGGTATTGTCATTAGCCATTTCGGGTTCGGCACTCGCTGCAGGTACAGCAAAAGAGGGGAAAACATCGCCTACGGTGAAAACACAGCAAAGTAGCCAATCGCATTCATCGAGCAACAGCAAAGCTCATAATCAACCAGTAAAGAAAAAGACTCCAGACTCTACTAAAGGTTAATGAGCCACCACTAATGTCAATCCAGTCTCAGTGCCATGGGAAATATACAGCCCGTGGCGCTGAATCTATATGGTATACTGCTTTTTATTTATCAAGATATACCTGTTATGAGCTATCAATGCCCCCTGTGTTTTAGTCCTTTAAAATTGAATAATAATAGTTGGCAGTGTTCCAATAACCATCAATTTGATCGTGCAAAAGAAGGTTATGTGAACTTACTGCCAGTACAACATAAGCGTTCTAAGGATCCTGGTGACAGTGCCGAAATGATGCAGTCTCGGCGGCAATTTTTAAATGCAGGTCATTATGATCCAATGCGTCAATGTGTGACTGAGAAATTAGCGCAATACCTTTCTGAGCAGAGTGAAAATGTATTAGATATTGGTTGTGGAGAAGGGTATTACACTGACTATTTTATGCAAAGCTTAATAAAACAGCGGGCAATTAAAGCTGTTTTTGGGTTAGATGTATCAAAAGCCGCTATTCGTTATGCAGCAAAACGCTATCCATCAGTCAATTTTTGTGTTGCCTCTAGTCACCGTTTGCCTTTCCCTGAACAAAGTATTGATGCGATTGTTCGTATTTATGCACCTTGCAAAGCGGAAGAATTAGCTAGAGTTCTGCAACGTTCGGGAATACTGATTACTGTAACACCGGCTCCTGAACACTTACAGGAATTGAAACAGTTGATTTATAGTGAGGTTAAATTACATCCAATTAAAGAAGAAGCCTTGCCGCAATTTAAATTAGTGGATGAAACCAATTTAAAGTACTCAATGCACTTAACAGGGGATGAAGCATTTGCATTATTAGAAATGACCCCTTTTGCATGGCGAGCTTCTGTGGATGTTAAAAATACATTACAACAGTCAGAACCAAAAGATTATACGGCTGATTTTCTGATACGGGTGTATCAACTTATTGATTAACAAAATGAGGTTACTCCCCCTACCAGTTCAGTAGGGGGTTATAAATTATGCGCTGTACATAAATACTTCGAGATGTTCGAAGAGGATATTAAAGCCAATAGCGATTAATACTATCCCACCGATAATTTCTGCTTTTTTTCCTAATAGTGGCCCCACATAACGACCAATCATCATACCTACCGTGGCCATGATCATGGTCATGAGGCCAATTGTCATTGCGGTATGCACAATATCAACTTGTAAAAATGCAAGACCAAGTCCGATAGCCATTGCATCAAGACTAGTGGCAATAGCAGAAAGTACTAAGCTAAGAGAGCTGTTGCGTGAAGGCGGTGTGCAGCAGTCATCATCGCTTTTGGCTTTAATACCTTGCCAAATCATACGAGAGCCAAGAATGAAGAGCAGGCCAAAAGCAATCCAATGATCCCAACGAATAACATATTGGCTTGCGAGAATACCAATTCCCCAGCCTATAATTGGGGTGAGTGCTTCAATAATACCGAAAATAAAACCAGTGCGGAGGATCTCTTTAAAGCGGGGTTTGTGCAGAACAGCACCTTTACAGATAGCGACAGCAAATGCGTCCATGGAAAGGGCGAGTGCTAAAATAAGCGTAGCGTAAAAGCTCATAATATAAACCTCGGTTGGGTGCATCCATATACACATGAATTACCCCCAACCAAAAGGCTTATTCATGTGTCTATGGTCTTGCCAACCAAGATGGCGTCCGCACCACGTTTAAAAAACAAACGAGTATGTTGATACGGACATTCTGGATATATTTCCAGAACAGGCTACTCCCCAATGACGTGGTTCGAAAGATATCATAAATTAATTGAAAGGCAACACTTAATTTTATGTGGATATTAAAATTTATTGAGAATAATTTTCATTTGCAGAAATAAAAAAATTGAGGTTAATTAAATTTGTTATTAACCTCAATCTTAATGTGAATATATATAACCATTATTTATGATTAATGAAAAATTCATATATTCTTTGTAAATCATCAAGTTGAGAAACTTGAATGTGGATTTTCTTATGCTCTAATCCGATAATTAGAATTCCGTCTTCTGATAAATTCATTGTTTTTATTCTGTCGTACAATATAAATGTGTTTGCAAAATAAAAACCTGTTTGTTTAAAAAATAGCTTTGGTGCTCGAATAAAAGCCAAATAGACTGACATTAAAATTGTAACCATTAATAAATAAGTGGTTAACATACTACCGTGTCGTGAAATATTGGTATAAATAACGATACAGATTAAGACAATAAAGATAATTGCATCGACACGATGTTTACGTCTGAGGTTAATTTTGAGTAGGGTTTTTCCCTTAAGTAAATGTTGAATAAACTCATCGTAAATTGCATACAGCAGCATCAGTAAAATAATAATGGCTAGTATGAAATCATTTAAGGTCATTTTCAGTGCCCTTGGCTAAGTAAACGTGCTAGAGAGCTTAAAAGTAAAAATGGGAGGCTGCAACCTCCCATTTCAGTTTATTACAGCAAATTATGGTGCTAAGAACTTCAACCAAGCACCTAAGATACCAAGGCCAAAGAAGCCAATGATGATCCACAGTGGGTTAACTTTACGGCGAAGTAGCCACATACATGCAAAAGTTAGTAATAATGGAACTAAACCAGGCATCAAATCATTCAAAATATCTTGAATGGTTTTGATTTCCATAACTTTTGTTGTTGGGTTCTCAATATTGGAAACAACGACGGGAATGTTGACCTTGGTCCATTTATTCACCAAGGCACCCATAACAAATAGCCCCAGTATTGATGCACCTTCAGTCAGTTTTTGTAAGAATCCGCCACCGATATCTTGAACAATATCAACCCCTTTTTTATAGCCATACGCAACGCCATAGTAGAGCGTTAATAGGCGAACAAGGTTGAATAGAACAAAGAAGAGGATTGGGCCGAGTAGGTTACCAGTCATTGCAATACCGGCGCCTAGGGCTGCAAATACAGGACGAACAGTACCCCAGAAGATTGGGTCACCAACCCCGGCAAGAGGTCCCATTAAACCCACCTTAATACCGTTGATGGCACCATCATCAATATCTGCACCATTCGCACGTTGCTCTTCCATCGCCATGGTGACACCTAAAACAGGCGCAGCAACGTAAGGGTGGGTGTTAAAGAACTCAAGATGGCGTTTGATTGCTTGTTTACGCTCATCGTTATTTTCAGGATACAGGCGACGGATCACCGGAACCATTGAATAACAGAAGCCCAGCGCTTGCATACGTTCAAAGTTCCAAGAACCTTGTAACAAGTTAGAACGCAAGAAGACGCCGCGAATATCGCTTTGTGTAAGCTTTTTCGCTGTTGGATTTGTTGTATCTACCATGGTTGCGCTCCTCCTAGTCTAATTCATTATCAAGGTTGTTGTTGCTATTATTTTGTGCGACAACAACTTGAGATTTATTGTATTTCGGGCTGAGTTGGATATACAGGATAGCCATAACCGCACCGATCACACCCAGCGCAACAAGGTTAAATTCGGTAAATGCCGCAGTAACAAAGCCTAAGTAGAAGAATGGCATTAGATAGCCTGCACGCATCATATTGATAACCATTGCATAACCGACAACAACGATCATACCACCAGCAATGTTCAGACCATCAGTAACGACCTGTGGAATTGAATCCAGTAGTTCTCTTACCTCAGAGGTACCAACAGAAACTGCAACGATAAGCGCTGGGATCGCAATACGCATTGCTTGAAGTAATAATGCAGAAACATGGATCCAACTGATAGCAGTTAAATTACCACTGACGGCAGCACGGTCAGCAGCATGTTGGAATGCAACGGTAACGGTACGCACAATAATGGTAAGGACTTGTCCAGCCGCCGCCAGTGGAATTGCGATGGCGATACCAGCTCCGATATTTTGTCCACCAGCAATGACCAGAATGGTTGAAATAATTGATGCAAGTGCGGCATCAGGTGCGACAGCAGCCCCAATGTTCATCCAACCTAATGCGATCATTTCCAGCGTACCACCGATGATGATACCGGTTTTCATATCTCCCAAAACGATACCGACAAGCGTACAGGCAACGAGTGGGCGATGGAACTGGAATTCATCGAGAATAGAACCCATACCAGCGATACAGGCCACGATGAAAACCAGTACTATTTGAACAACGGTGAGTTCCATTGTTTAATCTCCTGTAACCAAACAAGTTTGGTAAATCTGTTTTCGAGTAATGGTTAAAATTAAATAATATTAACGGTTTAACTAAGACTAATTTTTAAATTTTTTAATCAAATCCATCATCTGAACTTTGCTGTCAGAAGCGACTTTTCGTACTTCTAATTCAATATTTTTATCATTCAGATAGTTGAACGCTTCAATATCTTTTTGGTTGATAGAAACCGCATTCGTAACTTGAGTTTTTCCTTCATGGAACGCCATACCACCGATATTGACAGAGGTGATATCAACACCAGCTTCAACCAAACGTTGTACATCCGTTGGGTTTGTGAACAATAACATGACGCGTTCGCCTGCGTATTTTGGGTTGTTATAAACACGAATACACTTAGCAATATCAACGACATGTGCTGTTACGCCAGGAGGAGCAACTTGTTTTAGTAATGTTGAACGTACCTGATCTTTTGCCACCTCATCGCTGACGACAATAATGCGTTTAACGCGAGTTTCTTTTGTCCAGCGTGTAGCTACTTGACCATGGATTAATCGGTCATCAATACGCGCAAGTGCAATCACCATATGTTCGCCAGGGCCAGCAGTGACTGTTTGTACTGGAGCAGGTTGTTGAACGGGTGCTGGGGATGGAGTAGCAGCGGCTTCTGGCTCTTTAAATTTCAGTGCCCGAATACCACCACGGCCTGTTTCTAAAGCAACGGAGATTAATTCGTCTATTGAAGGGTTATCGTCACGACACATAAAAGTTTCAACTAACATAGGCACATTAACGCCAGTGACTATTTCATAGTTTTCATGCTCGTTTACGATACGGCTAGCTGCGTTAAAGGGACTACCTCCCCATGTATCAACTAAAAATATTACCCCCTGGGAGGTATCTAAATCAGCTAGTTTTGCTGTGTACTTATCAAATAGGGTGTCTGCGTTTTCCCCTGGTACAAAGTCAATAAACGAGACATTTTCTTGCTCGCCTATCAACATTTCGGTGGTTCGTAGAAGTTGCTCTGCCGCCACACCGTGTGTACCAATCATAATAGCTATACTCACTTGATTTCCCTCTTAACAGATATAGAACGGAATTTGTAAATCAGGTCAAAATTGAATCAGCTTAATTAAACCTCCTAATAGAAAATGATATTGATAATTTTAGCTGAATAAATTCACTCTATTTTATTCAGTTAGAAAACTGTTAATTTGCTAACCATTAGAGTCAATATCCGTAGCATAACATTTCGCATTAGTGTAAAAACTTGTTTTGCGTCAGAAAATTAAAAACATGTATTTTATTTTAAATAAAATACATATATTGTCTGAGTATATTGGTTTTATTAAATAAATAAACTATATATATGACAAAAACAGTGTATGTGACTGTTATCGGTAACAAAAAAATAGCAAAAAGAGTAAGGGATTTAAAATGTTGGGCAAAAAATAGACGAAAAATGACACGTTTCAGCAGTAGGAAGTTCTGAAAAACGTTTGTTTTGTAAACAAGGGATTTAAGTAACGATTTAATTAAGTTTTTGTTACAAATTAAAAATAGAAAAGCCAAGTAGGCGAAAAATGACGTATTAAAGATCACCCTAAACAATTAAGTCAGATAATAATCAACAATACTTGATAAAAAATGCCGCGTGTTTAATCAAAGTAAAATACGCGGCATCGGTGAAGTGATTCAATTAATGACTAGTGAATAAAGACCCTAGTCACATTGGACTTTTATTGCTAAACCTCCGCGAGAAGTTTCGCGGTATTTGGCATTCATGTCTTTGCCCGTCTCGTACATCGTTTCAATTACTTTATCGAGAGAAACACGTGGCTCACTCGTACGGCGGAGTGCCATACGCGTTGCGTTGACGGCTTTGACGGATGCAATCGCATTACGCTCAATACAAGGTACTTGAACTTGTCCTGCAACAGGGTCACAGGTTAAACCAAGGTTGTGCTCCATACCGATTTCAGCGGCAACACAAACTTGTTCAGGGCTACCACCAAACAATTCAGCAAGGCCTGCCGCTGCCATTGAGCAAGCAACACCAACTTCGCCTTGGCAACCCACTTCCGCACCAGAGATAGACGCATTCATTTTATAAAGAATACCAATAGCCCCCGACGCAAGGAAATAACGTGTGTATAATTCCGGCGTAACAGGCTCAATGCAGTGGTCGTAATAAGCCAAAACCGCAGGAACGATACCACAGGCACCGTTGGTTGGGGCAGTAACAACGCGACCACCTGCCGCATTTTCTTCGTTAACCGCTAATGCAAACATATTAATGAGATCAACGACATTCATCGGGTCATTGGACAGTTTGCTTGATGATGTGACAAGACGGTTCAATGCTGGCGCACGACGAGGTACGCGCAGTGGCCCCGGTAGAACTCCCTCGGTATTTAACCCGCGTTCAATACAAGCCTGCATGGTTTTCCACACATCGGCAAAATAGGCATCGATCTCTTCTTTCGTGTGAAGGTCAAGCTCATTCTTCATCATCAAGCTAGAGATGGATAACCCCGTTTTTTTGCAGTGAAGCAAAAGTTCTTCTGCTGAGTTAAATGGGTAGGAAACGGGTTTACTATCCAGAACAGATTGACCAAAATGTTCCTCATCAACAATAAAACCGCCACCAATTGAGTAGTAAGTTTTGGTATAAATTTCTTCTTCGCCTGCAAAGGCATGGATAGTCATACCATTTTCATGTAAAGGCAGATTATCTAGGCGGAAGTTCATTCCACCTTCCCGTGGGAAATCTACCGTGTGAGTGCCGTTAGCTAAGGGTAGCTTTTCAGTCTTTTCAACGTTTTCAATAAAGCCAGGAATAGATTCGATATCAACAGTAGCAGGTAAATTGCCAGCAAGGCCCATAATGATTGCAATATCAGTATGGTGGCCTTTTCCAGTGAGTGAAAGAGAGCCATAAACGTCGACCGCAATGCGTGTGACGCTTGGTAATAATTGTTTGCTTACCAAATCATCGACAAATTCTTTTCCCGCCTTCATTGGGCCGACGGTATGAGAGCTTGAAGGACCTATGCCCACTTTAAACATGTCGAATACGCTTATCACGCAGGACTCCTTAAAAAAAGTAGATATTTAGTGATTTATTTTAAAGGGCGCTACTTTACTGTTATTTAGTAGTGTTAACCAGTAAGTTTAAATTATTTTTTAAAATAAGGTAGTAACAAAAGGCCAATTGCTACAGAATAGCACAAAATGTATTCAATTATGGCACAAAATGACTACTTGAGTTGCAGAGCTAGCTGATGAAGGATGGCGGCAGTGAGACCCCAAACGAGATGTCCATTATGCCAATAGAAGAAAATACGGTTACTTTGACCAGCACGTTTGATATCAACATATTTATGTTGATTCAGTGACAGCGCATCAAATAGCGGAACCTCGAATACAGAGGCCACTTCACTAGGATTAGGGCGATAATTAATGCCTTCGGGGAGCAGGCCGACGATTGGGGTGACTTCGTAACCGCCAATACTTTGTTGTGGCGAGAGTTGCCCAAGTACTTGGACTTTCTCTGGGGGAATAGCCACTTCTTCATAGGCTTCTCGCAGCGCGGTAGTCACTAGAGAGCCATCTTCAGGGTCACGTGCCCCTCCTGGGAAAGCCACTTGTCCGGCATGTGAACGCAAAAAAGGGGAACGCTGCGTTAATAATAATGTGGGAGTGGTTTTATTGATAATAGGCAGAAGAACGGCAGCAGATTTGCTCGCCGTCCGTTGAGTTCGGCGAGTCACTGGCAGGGTAAACTGAAAGCGGTTTATAAACTCATTCAGTTTGGTCATCGTGCTTTACTTCTCCTAACACGGGTAATATCAGCCGTAACTTATCAAAGGTTTCTTGATACTCTTTATCCGCTTGGCTATCTGCCACAATACCACCGCCAGCCCAGCAAAAAATCCGTTTTTTATCTGTTAACAGTGTACGGATGGTAATGTTGGTATCCATTTTGCCACAAAAACTAATATAGCCTATAGCGCCACAATAGCCATGACGACGATGAGGTTCAAGCTCTTCAATGATTTGCATTGCCCGAATTTTAGGGGCACCAGTAATTGAGCCTCCCGGGAAACTTGCACGCAGAAGATCTGTTGCCGTATAGGGTTTATCAAGTGTTGCAGTAATTGTGCTAACTAAGTGATAAACCGCTGGGAAGGCTTCGACAGCGAATAATTCAGGGACCTTGACTGTTCCTGGTTGTGCAACTCGACCAATATCATTACGGAGTAAATCGACAATCATCAAGTTTTCAGCACGATCTTTAGGGGAATTCGCCAATTTTTCGACTTGCATGGCATCGGCGTGTTCATCCTCTAAACGAGGTAGTGTGCCTTTGATTGGACGTGTTTGTATCTCACCATCTTGTAACTGAATAAAGCGTTCAGGCGAAATGCTGATCACCGCATTATTAGGAAGACGAATGAAAGAAGAGAAAGGGGCGCGATTTGCTCGGGTTAATAATAAAAATGCATCCCACTCATTACCCTTATATTTTGCTTGAAAACGCTGCGCTAGATTTATTTGATAGCAATCACCGCTACGCAAGTATTCATGTATTTGGCCGATTTTCTCGTGATACTGCTCTTGTGACATATTTGAATGCCATGAACTGGTAAGGGCGAACTTGGTTTTACGTGAAGCTTTTTGTTTCTTCAACCAATCAAGGCGTTTATTGGTATCAGAATAACTGAATAAGGTGACCGTTTTTTCTTGATTATCGACAATCAACGCCCATTGATATATCCCAACGGCCATATCTGGAAACGATAAATCCGTAGTCGCTATGTGTGGCATTTTTTCGATACGACGACCTAAATCGTAGCTCCAAATACCGAGAGCACCGCCAGTGAAAGGAAGCGTATCATCACTAGCATGGTCAGGGGCGTAGTGTTCAATAGTTTGTTGAAGGAGGTTAAATGGGTCTGCGTCTGAACTCTCAACCGAATGCGGGTGGGTGATCGTCGTTTTATCGCCAATAGTGGTTAGCGTTGCAATAGGATCAGCCACAACAATATCGTATCTGTTATGCGAATGCTCGGCATTGCCTGAATGGAGCAGCATTGACCAAGGTTGATGGGCTAGTGGCGTAAAATAGTCAATAGCAACATCAGGATAATAGGGGAGTTGTATTTTATTGATAACCATTTGTATATACTAAACGCTAAGTCGATAAAAAAGAACTGATAACCAGATTAGCATATATCTTATCTTAAGAAGCCAAGAGCTGTTAAAATTAAGCTAAAATTTTTTATTTTCTCTCCGCACGATTTAAAACTAACCAGTTAAGAAGGGGTTTTGACATGTTTTCAGGTATGCCAGCGCTTAATCATCAACAACAGCAAGAAGCGGTTGAACGTATCCACCAATTAATGGCTGATGGGATGAGTAGCGGAGAAGCGATTGCGCTCGTTGCACAGGAAATCCGTGAAAGATACAAAGATAAAGAGCAGATTCAAGTACGTTTTGATGAAGAAAATGAACGTTAACAAAACAAACTATTAACATTTATGCTAAAATCTGATACATATTAGTTAAGTCATACCATTCTGGCAGTTTATAATTATTTCTACTATTTTAGTTATATTAGATAAATGTCGTATAAAATTAACTATGGTCACTGATATAATTTGTTACCCAACATTTTTATAGGGATCGGAGGAAGCATGAAGGCTGGTAAGAAAATTGGTTTTGCTTTAGGTGGCTGCGCACTGTTATTTAGTTCGATTGCATTCAGCGCCAACCAAGAAGAAGGTAAAGCGGCTCCGTTTATTAGTTGTGGAAAATTGGCAGAGCCTCAAATTGCTGCACAAGTTAAAAACGATTTTATGAATAATCGCTTGCCACGTTGGGCAGAAGAAAAGGCATTAGTTGGTAAAAAAGCCGTCGCATGGGTTAATAATCAAGATGTGACGAAAACAGAGACGGGTTACCAAGTGCCATTAACAGTCAGAGGCTCTAAGCAAGATCTGCAATATAATGTGACTGTTGATTGTGAAAAATCCACTATTACATATCACTCTGTAAAATAATCTATCTCGATTTGTAGCGATGTCCTAAAAAGGAGAAGTGATGCTTCTCCTTTTTAGTTATTCGTGCCTAAAAATCATATTTAGCGATTTTTGGGCTCGTAGGGTAGACGAGAAAAATGTTGTGAAAGCTGGCGGTAGTGGGCTAACCGTTCACGAAAATAGGCTCTAAGGTGCTCAGGTTGCTCCTGCTCGACAGCTTCTGCGATCACGGCAACATTATAGCGCTCTTTAAAGGCAACCCCCGAGGCTTGTAGGTCAACATTGACTTTATCCATTTCGTCTTTGGGTAACAATGCAAGGTTATGACTCATATCCACTCTCAATCACTTCAATGTAGAGGGGGTAGTGTAGCAATTTATCGGAAAAAATCACTAGCTGCCTCGTTACTTATGGCGTAAATATAGGGAAATAATATTTTGAATTGATTGAGAGAAATAATTATTTTTACGTAAGATTATATTTAATAACTCAACTATTGATTATAATGAGAATGTATTATTTTATTAAATAACAATGATAATTTTTTTCATTAAAACACAAGTAAATACCACTAAGGATAATGAGATTGATTATTATTAATTTTACAAAAAGTTATTAATTATCAGTAAATTGTATTTTTTTGTTTTATTATTGTTTTAGGGTTTTAATTATTTTTAGAATGTGCATAATAAAAGCATTAATCTTGATAACTAAGGAAAGAAAATATGTTAACGAATGACATGATCAATAAATTAAATGAGCAGTTAAACCTCGAGTTTTATTCTGCGAATTTATATTTACAGATGAGCGCATGGTGTAGCGATAAAGGTTTTGAAGGTGCTGCGGCATTTTTAAAAGCACATTCTCAAGAAGAAATGGAGCATATGCAGCGTTTATTTGACTATCTTAGCGATACTGGTGCACTGCCAAAATTAGGTCAAATCGCCGCGCCTCCTGTTGATTTTAAATCAATCGGTGATGTATTTACGCTGACTTATCAGCACGAGCAACAAATTACAGCGGAAATTAATAAACTGGCTCATTTAGCCATCACTACCCAAGATTATTCCACATTTAACTTCTTACAGTGGTATGTTGCTGAACAACATGAAGAAGAGAAATTGTTCAAATCAATCTTAGACAAATTGGATATGGTCGGTGAAAGTGGCAAAGCGCTATTCCTATTGGATAAAGATTTAAAAAATATGTCTACATCCGCCCACGTTTAATATAAAACATCAATAGGTTCATGATTTGTAGTGATTAATTTCAATGCTCATGAGCCTTTTTCTTTTCATTTTGTGTTGATAATCACATCTTCAACAGCCAAATTCATTTTTTGGCAGCGAAAGCTTGTTTCTTTCGTATAATGATTGCTAAATAATCCAAATTCACCTGCAAATTAAGGGGTTACTAATTATGGCAATCTATCAAATCAAATCATCTTGGCGTAAATTGAGTGCTGTTGCAGTCCTATTTTTAGGTATGTCATTTCAACAGGCATTCGCTCATGCGCACTTAAAAGATCAACTACCAGCAGAAGGTGCGGCGGTTGAAAAGGCTCCTGAATCAATCACCCTTAATTTCTCTGAAGGTATTGAGATTAATTTTGCAAAAGTGAAAGTGACGGGGCCTAATGACAGCGTCGTGAAAACAGGCAAGCCTGCGTTAGATTCAAACAATGACACCAAGGTTATCATTCCAATTGAAAGCAAATTAGAAGCAGGAAAGTATGATGTAAATTGGAGTGTGGTATCCGTTGATGGTCATAAAACGAAAGGCGAATATAGCTTTACTGTGAAATAATCATGTCTTTAGAGGCATTTTATACAGTTATACGCTTTTCCCATTTTATTGCTGCGATGTTGATGTGTGGAATGTCAATATTCGCAGCGATATTAAGTGTGGGTGCTTTTAGTCAAATCCTTCGTCGCTATCTTAATCGAGCGATTATCTTTAGTGCAGTAGTCACCGTGGTTACAGCCTTTGGCTGGATGGCTGCCCAAGCTGGGCTGATGGGGGATGGCTGGGAAGAAGCACTAGACTTTGATATTTGGTCAAGTGTATTTGGCACAACGTTTGGGCTGGTTTGGCGTTGGGAATTGGTGTTTGCTGTCATCACATTAGGTGTGATTTTTATCCGTTCACAAAATATCCGGCTTTATCTGTTATTACTACTTTCTATTGTGCTCCTCGGTTTACATGCCTTGATTGGCCATGCCGCGATGTATGGTGGTGTCATTGGGGCGTTAAACCGTTTAAATCAATTTCTTCATCTTATAAGTTCAGCCTATTGGTTTGGCGGATTATGGCCGTTTTTGATTTGCATTCAGTTCTTGCGAGATAAAAAAGAATTAGCGCCAGGCTTAGATAAGCAAATTTTTGCTAGTTTGATCCGTTTTTCTCGTGTAGGGCACGTTGCTGTCATTATTGTTGTGGTGACAGGCATAATCAGCTCGATGACATTACTGCCAAATTGGCCGTTTAATTATACCGGTTCAGAATACCAATCGTGGCTTTGGTTAAAAATCAGCTTAGTTGCACTAATGGTCATTTTAGCCTTAGTGAACCGCTATATACTGGTCCCGAATATTAAAAGAAAAGGGCGGTTACAGTATTTGATTATTAATAGTTGGATTGAGCTACTGTTAGGTACTACGGCAATTTTAGCCGTTGCTATTTTTGCGACCTATCAACCTGTATAATCACCTGATAGTGAACTTGATGTTTTAACAAGGTAAGTTGTATGAAACTGAAATTAGCGCTGTGTTCTGTATTACTGGCAAGTACTAGCTTTACGGTGGCTGCGGCACCCATTGAGACAGTAAGTAAAAAGCAGTTTGGTGATGATTGGCCATTTACCCGAGAAGAAGTGATGCTGGAATGTAGAAGTAATGGTGCACTGATTGTTATCAACCCTGCCACACTCATGCAGTACCCACTCAATGATGTGGCACAGGCTCAAATGGAGAAAAAAGAGATCAAAGCACAGCCGATCGATATTTTATTAAAGCCAATTGAGACGGAAAAAAGCGCGGAAGAGCGCGTAGAACCACTCAAATTAGCGGCAAAGAAGCTGTGTAACAACTCGTAACCTCATCTTTATTAAAGAAGAGCAATGCCATAGGTTATAGGCGATTATGCTTATAACTTGTGGCATTTTTTATTATCAACAAAAAGTTGAAAGGTTGTACTTATCATCGATATAGGGTGTACCTATCAATCAAATAGCTCGATATTGGAATATTAAGAAATAAATTGTGTTAATAATATGTAAAATAATTGATAATTAGTATGGTAAGAGTGCGTTTAGCAAGCTAGTATTAAATTGTACTTTGTTACGTCTCAATGGCAATTTTTAGCGCACGGCTCTGCCAGAGCCATTTCCCAAGGCCCGGTAATCGGAATCTACCAGGCCTCTTTTTTTGCCTGTTGTTTGTAGCCCACCTAATAGTGATTTCATCAATTAAGCCACTCTCATCACCCAATGATGATTATCTTTGTCATAACGATGACGGTATAACAGAACGGGTTTCTCATTGATGAGTGCAGGAATACTGGTATTTTCATCCCAACCATCTAATTGCATACAAAACTCAGTATCAGAGTCACAAGGTATACTGAGGGTATCACTTTTATGATCTGACATGATGGCGTCATTGATTTCATAGGAAGATATTTTCAAATTAACTATGCGCATAATGTTACCTCTCGATTAATGTGTAGCTGTGGCGTTACGACTCAACAAAATTAAGCATAGTACAAATGGAATCGATTTCCAAAATGTTTTTTAAGGGCAAGTTAAAAGAAAGGTGCAATATTGTTAAAATATGCACCTTTCTAGTGATTACTGTTTAGGGATGGATGTTCCCCATTCTAACCAGTCTTTAGGAGGTTCTAATTTTAGAATGAAATGCTGATCTGGCTTCGCTTTCGGCGCGAGAGGCACCGTTGGTGGGGTCGCCAAGGAGATACCTCCCCGAACAAACTGCTTGAAGGTGCCACTCTTGATCATGCCGCCTGTGAGGCCAAAGGAGAGGTTATAACCTGAAGAGATCCAAAATTGGGTATTGTCGCGGATCAGGTATTGGAACTCTTTACCAATTCGAGTCGCAACATATACGCGGTCGGAAAGCTCTCCCAAATATAAACCAGTAACTGTACCAATTTCCATTCCCCTAAAGAGAAGAGGGGTTCCAACCTGAATAGAGCCAACTTCGGTGGCATCTAATATAATTGTTAAGCCATCTAAGTAACGCGAGTCTGTAATATTGGCCGTTTGTAGTTCAAATTGGTAACGATTTCTATTTCCTCGTCCTGGCTCGGCACTGATATAAGGTTGGATCAAGGTATCGAGGTTATTGACGCCAGAAGGAGAAAGCTCTGGTGTGACAATAGCAAAGCGACTGCCACTTTTCGTGAAAGCTTGCACATACTCTGGATAAAGGATCGCGCGTGCATTCACTTCGCGGTTATTTGGCGATAATTTCAATGAATCGATTTGTCCAATATCGATACCTAAATAGCGAATCGGCATCCCTTCTGACAATTTAGACGCATCAAAAGTGGTTAAAGTCACGACACTCCCAATGGCTTTTGCCGCAGTTTCGTTTGGATAGAGGGTATGTTGCCTTGCACTATCAAGTTTGGCCGTTGGAATATTATCAAAACTAATGGCACCTCTAATTGCTCGTGTAAGAGGAGCGGCCTGAACGGTTAATCCACTGCTATTGAGTTTGACTTTAGCGCCGCCTTCTGCCCAAAAGACGCTTTTATCTGTTAGTAGATGACGGTATTGACTAGAAATATGAATATTAACCGCGAAACCGTCTTTGGTTGGGTTAATTGAGACTATTTCACCGACAGTAAATTGGCGGTAAAGTACTACTGAACCTGCCTGAATATCAGGAAGGGTGTTAGTGTTTAATGTAATTGTGGTGGTGGGTGATGAACCTGTTATACCCGCCTTAGCATTATCATCACTTCGATATAATGGGAACGTTTCAGGCAATGGCTCTTTACCTTTTCCAACCAATAAATGAACTCCACCATCTAACCACTCTTGCGGCGTTGCACCTTGAAACTGGATCCCCGTTAAGCCAAGTTGGACATCAACGCGGCTATTGGCAACAAACTTGGTATCGTTACGGATAAGATGGCGGTACTCATCCAAAATCGCAACTTGGAAGGTAACTTTATCATCAAGTAAGTTACGCTGTAACACTTCACCTATTTTTATTCCACGATAAACGATAGGTTGTCCGGCATCGACGCCATAGGTGTCAGGAGACCATAATGAAACCACTAAACTATTTTTATTTTGCTGTTCATCCTGTCCAATATCATGCCTGTTTGGATGCAAAACAAATTGTTGCCCTTCCTGTGCTGGGGCACTATTAGTCGGTGAATCAAATGCAACAGCACCATTGATTACAGCAGAAAGGCTTTCCATTTTGACATTCACACCAGATTTTAAATCAAAGCCGCCTTGGAAGCCTGAAACATTCCAAAATTGACTGTTTTCTCTCACTAATCGGGTATACCGTTTTTCTATTATGGCAGCGATAGAAACCCCTTGGTCATTAGGCAAAATCGTGTAGTCAGAAATATAACCAACGGGCACTTTGCGATAATAAATCGGTGAGTTTTCATGCAATGAGCCTAAGTCTTTAGCCGTGAGATAAATGAGTAATTGCCCCTCTTCGGTTTGTAGTTGTGGCGGGGAGTCTTGAGCGATAAAGTTGTGTTGCTCTTCACCAGCCCCAGGTTGCATACCGATGTAGTTACCGCCAACAAGTGCATCTAAGCCAGAAACACCGGCTAATGAGGCTTTAGGTGTGACGAGCCAAAATTTGGTGCCAGAGGTGAGTGCGGGCTTCATATCTTTATTGATACTGGCCTTAACAATAATTTTCTTCATATCTTGGCTAACGGTGACAGATTGCACCAACCCAACTTCGACACCTTGGTAGCGGATCGGTGTTCTACCTGAAACTACACCGGGAGCAGAGGAAAATTCAATTGTCACCTCAGTACCTTGTTCCAACCAATGTTGGAAAAGTAACCAACCTGCGATAAACACAGCGACAAGAGGCAATAGCCAAAAGGGTGATATACGTGCTCGTTTACGTAAAATCGCCTCTTGCTCTACAGGTTCATTTTGTTGATTTTGATTTTCCATAAGAATCCCAAATTAAACGACTATCAAGCCACTCGACAGCGAGTATGGTTAAAACTACAGCGATACCGAAAAACAATGCGGCAGGGCCCATAGTAAAAGACATTAGCTGATCACGGTTAATCAGCGTCATCATGAGTGCGATAACAAATAAATCCAGCATTGACCAACGGCCAATCCATGTCACAAATTTTAATAACTTCATCCTCAATACCGGATCCGTCTGACTGCAACGTTGAATGGAGCATAACAGTAAAATCATGATCAGGATCTTAATAAAAGGCACTAAAATACTGGCGATAAAAACAATGATAGCAATGGGCCAATTACCTGATTCAATTAATGAAACGACACCAGAGTAAATGGTGTCTTCCATGCGTTGCCCGTTAAGATAGACAACGGAAATTGGCATTAAGTTAGCAGGAAAAAGCAAGATCATCGCTGCAATCAGTGCGGCCCATGTTTTTTGTAGGCTATATGGCTCGCGGTAGTGTAAGGGGCGATGGCAGCGTTGGCAGACTCCTCGTGAATTTGCAGGCCCGGTATAGTGGCAAGCTTGGCATGTTAAAGCATGAGGGTCATTAGCTTGCTCTTTTTTAGGGTAGAAGAGCTGCCAAAGTTGTTCGACATTTAGGTGGATTAATATTAACAGACTAATTACTGTCATGGTAATAAAAGCGATTAAACCATTTCCCAAAAATACGCTGGCGTAATCTTGCATTTTGATTGCAGCAATCCCCAATCCAATAAGATAGACATCCAACATAACCCATTCTTTTAAACGACTTAGTATCAGTAGGACGGGGCGTAGATTTAGGCGAACACGCCTTCCTATATAGAGATAAACGATAGAAATCGGCAAAAGCAGAGGTGCGCCGATGGCACAGAAGGCGATAATGCTCGCAGTGAATGGGTCACCTTGAGAATTGATGAGCCTAATACCTTCGATCACGTTGGCATAGATTTGTGTCCCCAATAAATGGATTGAAATCAATGGTTGCCAAAATGCGATAGGTGCCAACATTAATAATGTAATAGAAAGAATAAATAAGCGGTTTAGTGACCAAGAACGGCCATCGTCAAGCTGACTGTGGCAACGCGGGCATATCACAACCTGTTGAGTATCATGTGAAGGAATAGATAATTTAAGATTGCAATAGCAGCAGTGTTGCGAAATTATGTCACTATGATTAATGTGATTCATTGTTTTACTCATGGAGTTGTTAGCCGCGCGTGTAATCTAGTGTAAAAAAATTTACGGCTTAGTGACAACTTGCTAACCTACAGGGTGCACAAATTGTTTACTCTATTGCATCATTTAATTATTACAAGAAAATTTTATGGATAAAAACAAGTATTATCACGAACTTTCAGATAGTTTGTCTGCACTATTGGCAGGAGAATATGATTTAATTGCAAGTTTGGCGAATACAAGCGCGTTGTTGTATGAGCGCCTAGAAGGTATTAACTGGGTGGGTTTTTACTTAAGAAGTGGACAAGAGTTAGTGCTTGGTCCTTTTCAAGGAAAGATAGCCTGTGTCAGAATACCGTTTGGCAAAGGTGTCTGCGGTACGGCATATAGCCAAAATAAAATTCAGCGTGTTGATGATGTGCATGCTTTCTCTGGTCATATAGCCTGTGATTCGGCAAGTAATGCCGAAATCGTGCTTCCATTGGAAGTTAATGGTCAGGTTTTAGGCGTGCTGGATATTGATAGTCCAAATTTCAATCACTTTGATCAAAATGATGAAATTGGTTTAAAACATCTTGTAAGCCAGTTGTGTCAACATCTGGCAATGTGTTCGATGCCAAATTATCATTAAATATTGGTATGTTAACTTAATAGGAACGTGGCAATTGTCTGCAACGCTATTATAATGTCGGCTTGTTCATGCCCGTGCTGGTTGGCAAAATCGTTGTTATCAGGAAATTTCATGGAAAATCAACCTAAGTTGAATAGTAGTAAAGAAGTTATCGCGTTTTTGGCTGAGCGTTTTCCACGCTGTTTTATCGCTGAAGGCGAAGCACGTCCGTTAAAAGTCGGAATTTTTCAAGATATCGTAGGGCGTTTGACCGAAGAAGATGGTATTAGCAAAACGCAATTGCGTTCGGCATTGCGTATGTATACCTCTAGCTGGCGTTATCTCTACGGTGTTAAAGAAGGCGCTAAGCGCGTTGACTTAGATGGTAATGATTGTGGTGAATTAGAGGCGGAGCATATTACGCATGCTCGTCAACAATTGACTGAGGCAAAAGCTCGAGTTCAAGCGCAACGTGCAGAGCAAAAAGCGCAGAAACGACCAGCAGCCAAAAAATCAGGTGATAAAAACACCCGCAATCCGGCAGCAGCAAAAGACAAAGCGCCGCGCCATCGCCAGTCAGAAAATAAAGAACGCCCACAAAACTCTTCGACTAAACCTCAGCGCCGTAGTGGTGCAGCATCTCCAGAGCAAAAATTGAAATCAGTGACTGATATTAACGCACTTCAGGTCGGTCAGACTCTGAAAGTGAAAGTTGGTACAAGTCTGATGGATGCGTCTGTGCTGGAAATTGCTAAAGATGGTGTCAGAGTTCAGTTGCCAACAGGAATGGCAATGATTGTGCGCGCGGAACATTTAAAGTTCTGATACGGAGGTCAATCAGGGCATGAACAAACTTTTAAAGATTGCATTAGTCGTTAGTGTTGCCACTTTTGGTAGTGCAATTGCGAATCCTCAAGCAGTGACACAGTTCACTGCTGCTCAGTTACCTGTATTAAAACAGGATACTCAGCATGGCACAGTAAGTGAAAGGGTAACATCTAGGTTTACCCGCTCTCATTATCGCCAATTTGATTTGGATAAAGCGTTTTCCGGTAAAATTTTTGATCGTTATCTGAATATGTTGGATTACGGTCATAACGTTTTGCTTCAGTCAGATGTTGATGAGTATGCAAAAGATAAAGCTAAAGTCGGTGAATGGCTGGAAAATGGAAAACTAGATACGTTCTATGACCTGTACAACCTTTCTCAGAAAAGACGCTTTGAACGCTTCCAATATGCATTAGCTCGTCTTGAGCAACCAATGAATTTTGATGCGAATGACTTTATTGAAGTCGATCGTAGTAAAATGCCTTGGCCAAAAGATAAGCAAGAATTAGATAAGCTTTGGGATCAAAAGGTCAGGTATGATTGGCTGAACCTGAAGCTATCAGGCAAAGATGATAAAGAGATTAAGGAAAAACTCACTAAGCGTTATAACTTTGCTTTAAGACGTTTGACGCAAGGGCAAAGTGAAGATGTTTTCCAATTAATCATGAATGCTTTTGCTCGCGAAATCGACCCTCATACCAGCTACCTTTCTCCGCGCAATACTGAACAGTTTAATTCTGAAATGAGTTTGTCGTTAGAAGGGATTGGTGCAGTCTTGCAGCAAGACGATGAAAATACAGTGATTAATTCATTGGTTGCGGGTGGGCCGGCAGCAAAAAGTAAAGAATTAAAAGTAGGCGATAAAATTATCGGTGTAGGCCAAACTGGTAAGCCGATGGTTGATGTGGTTGGTTGGCGACTCGATGATGTGGTCGCACTGATCAAAGGGCCTAAAGGAAGTAAGGTCCGTTTGGAAGTGGTATCTGACACAAAAGGGGCTAAGCCCCATGTAGTCACTATCGTTCGTGAACAAATTCGTTTAGAAGATCGTGCCGTTAAACTGAACATTAAAAAAGTCGGGAATGAAAAAGTCGCCGTACTAGATATTCCGGGTTTCTATGTTGGTTTAACCAATGACGTTAAAACGCAACTACAGAAAATCGCGAAAGATAACGTTTCTGCCCTAGTTATTGACCTGCGAGGTAATGGCGGTGGTGCATTGACAGAGGCCGTTTCATTATCCGGTTTGTTTATTCCTAAAGGGCCAATTGTGCAAGTCCGTGACAATAATGGGCAAGTGCGTCAGGATGCAGACGATGACGATGTCATTTACTACAAAGGGCCGTTAGTTGTTCTTGTTGACCGCTTTAGTGCTTCCGCCTCTGAAATTTTTGCGGCGGCAATGCAAGATTATGGTCGGGCGCTGATTGTCGGCGAACCAACTTTTGGTAAAGGGACTGTTCAACAACATAGAAGTTTGAGTCGTGTTTATGACCAAATGCTGAAGCCTGATTGGCCTGCATTAGGCTCAGTGCAATACACCATTCAAAAATTCTACCGTGTTAATGGTGGCAGTACTCAGCGTAAAGGGGTAACACCGGATATTGTTATGCCTACAGGGCAAGATCCTGCTGAAACGGGGGAAAGCTTTGAAGATAACGCATTGCCATGGGATAGTATTCCGCCTGCCAATTATAGTAAGGTCGGGGATGTGACTTCCGATTTATCAGACTTAAAAACTAAACACTTAGCACGTATTAGCCAAGATACAGAGTTTAAGTATATCGATGAGGACATTGCACATTATAAAGCGAATAAAGAGAGTAAAAATCTTATTTCGTTAAATTATGCACAACGTCTGAAGGAAGATAATGAAATTGAAGCAACGAAACTAAAACGTATCAATGAGCGTAATGCAAAAGAAGGTAAGCCTCTATTGAAGTCAATTGATGATTTACCTAAGGATTACGAAGGGCCTGACCCGTATTTGGACGAAACAGTTAAAATTGCTATTGATCTTGCTAATCCTGATACCCATTTATTGCCAAATAAAAAATAATTTGGTTAAACAGTAAATTAAATTAGGGCCAGCAATCGCTGGCCTTTTTCATAGCCTGTGTAAAGTTATGTTAATTTTTGGTTTTTTCGTGTTAAAACACTTGAAAAAGTATGAAAAAACCTTATTTATACCCTAAATTCTTCGTGATATTTATTTTTACCAAGGAATCAAAAAAAGATGATGCGAATTGCCTTATTCTTACTCACAAACTTAGCCGTTATGTTTGTGTTTGGGATAATTTTAAGCTTAACAGGTGTTAAAGGGAGCAGTGTTCAAGGCCTGATGATTATGGCTGGCCTATTTGGTTTTGGTGGTGCGTTTATTTCGCTGTTAATGTCAAAATGGATGGCACTTAAATCGGTTGGTGGAGAAGTGATTGAATCGCCCCGCAATGAAACTGAGCAATGGTTAATCAATACGGTAAGCCGCCAAGCTCAGCAAGTGGGTATTCAAATGCCACAGGTTGCGATTTATCACGCGCCGGATATTAACGCATTTGCTACAGGAGCACGTCGTGACGCATCATTAGTAGCGGTTAGCACGGGTTTACTAGAAAATATGAGCCGTGATGAAGCAGAAGCGGTTATTGCCCATGAGATCAGTCATATCGCAAATGGCGATATGGTGACAATGACGCTATTACAGGGTGTTGTGAACACGTTTGTGATCTTTATTTCCCGTATCATCGCTCAATTCGTTTCTGGCTTTATGTCGAGCAATGATGAAGAAAGCGAAAGCAGTAACGGTAACCCAATGGTTTACTTTGCCGTTTCAATGGTATTAGAAATTGTATTCGGTATCTTAGCGAGCATTATTACCATGTGGTTCTCTCGTTATCGTGAATTCCATGCAGATGCTGGTTCAGCGAAGTTGGTCGGTAAAGAAAAAATGATTGCTGCGCTGCAACGTTTGAAAACCAGTTATGAACCACAAGAAGAAGGCCGTTTAATGGCGTTTTGTATCAATGGTCGTGGCAAAGCATTTAGTGAACTTTTCTTGTCACACCCGCCATTAGATAAACGTATTGAAGCGCTACGTTCTGGCGAATATTTGAAATAGTTAAGTTGGCTAATTAGCCATAAAAATTGATGAAAACCCATGGTAGTGAAAAATCTATCATGGGTTTTTTATTATGGGCAAAAATTAATTTAATGCAGATCAAATTAGTGTATTCTTTAAGTGGAATTTCGTAGATTTTCTTTGGGGTCAGGTAGATGAAGGGTCTATGATGAACGAAGAAATGATGAAAATGAGCCTTAACAGAATTAGATAATATTAAGGATATAAAATGGACATACTTGTAAAAACGTTGGTTTTTGGCAATGAGTTTATGACGGTAGAAAATCCAGCGCGCTTAGTTCCCTTTAAATTTGAAATTTACCAATCTCCAACGGGTTTTTATCACCGCATGTATAAAGAAGTAGGAATGTCCGGTGCTAATTTAGGTCAGGCTTTTACTGTATGGGCTTTTGAAGAACAAAAAGCGCACCGTGACCCATCTGGCGAAATAACGTTGGAAAAATATATCCAACATTGCCAAGATATTTATAACGGAAAAGTCAAAGATTAATCTAGAATAAAAAAAGCCCCCTTCATAGAGATTTGAAGGGGGAGCTAAATGAATAAAGAATGGTTTAATTCGAGAGCAAAGATAAATTATTTCGATAAAGGATATTTAGTTATTTGTGCAGTTTTAAGTGTAATTGAACAACAAAGCCCCTTAAATAGCACTTATCGTTAAAATAATCTATTGGCGAAAACCTGCTTTGATCTGTTCAAGCGTATTACGATAAGTCTCAGCTTGTTTTTCATCTTCCATCGATACAATTTCACGCTCCATTTTAATCAGAATTTTACCTGCATCAGCTTGACCAATTGCTTTGAGCATATGTGCAAGCAGGTTTTTTATACAGGTCACTTCTGCTGCTAATTCATTCACATCAGGTTGAGTTGGAAAATGTGCTTTCATTAATAAAGTATCCTTTAAAAATTCGTGAGTTTGCTAATATTGTATCATAGAAAGGTTATAGATTGCGCCATAACATGATGAATTAAGATGAAGAATTCAGATAGGAATTAAAAGGTCGCAATGCAATATCAAAAGGATTAGTGATGTTAACTTTAATAGAAAAACAGTGGCTAGCAGAGCAATTCCCTTTATTTGTTAAGCCTCGACCAGAGCAGAGTCACAAAGGCACGTTTGGAACGCTAAATATTATTGGTGGTAGTGCAGGAATGACCGGCTCTTGCGTACTTGCTGGCGTTGCCGCGCTCAAAAGTGGCTGTGGCAAAGTGATTATTGGGTTTAATCAATCGCCACTCACATTGCAACTTATAGAGCATGCCCCCGAATTAATGTTGCGCCAAGCCAATGAAGTGATAAATGGTGAAACACCAACAGCATGGGTTATTGGTTGTGGTTTAGGTATATCTTCAGATGCGCAATTATTGATAGATAGAGCATTATCATTTGTTGAACAGCAGCAAAGCGTGTTAATTGATGCTGATGGCCTGAATCTACTTGCTCAGATGCCCCTATCTCAAACCTTATCATCACAAACAGTACTCACGCCGCACCCTAAAGAAGCCGCAAGGTTGTTACAAACAACAGTCACGGCGATACAAGCGGATAGGTTGAGTGCCGCGCAACATCTCAGCCAGCGGTTTGGTTGCTGGGCAGTGTTAAAAGGTCACCATACAATAATTTCTGCCCCGAATGGCCAAACTTGGCGCAATGAAACGGGTAATAGTGGGTTAGCTACAGCGGGGAGTGGGGATGTGTTATCAGGGATTATCGGCAGTTTATTGGCGCAATCATTACCCATTGAAGAAGCGGTGAGAGCCGGCGTTTGGTTGCATGGTAAAGCGGCAGACTTACTAATAGAAAAAGGTATAGGCCCTATTGGGTTAACGGCTCATGAAATCATTGATGAGGCGCGAGCTATCAGAAATAGAGCAACTTTTTATTGATGTTCTCGCATTGACTCACTTTAAATACCTGAGAAAAATGTGATACCATTCACATAAATTAGATTGCTTTTCAATCCTTGAAACGAAGCAATATCAAACCTCAGCTTAAATCCAATAACGTGGCTTCTATACCGATCAGCTTTTGATTGGGGGATGGGTTTTTGCTGATATCAACAAAGGCGCAAGCAAAGACAATGACACAGGTTTCTAGAAAAACAGCTTGGATCCGAGTTGTGGCACTAGCGGTCGCCGCATTTGTTTTCAATACCACCGAATTCGTTCCCGTTGCATTACTGAGTGATATTGCGGCGAGTTTTAACATGACAGTAGCCCATACCGGGTTGATGATCACCATTTATGCGTGGGTAGTGGCCATTATGTCATTGCCGCTGATGCTACTTACGAGCAAAATTGAACGGCGTAAGTTATTAGCATTACTATTTATTGTCTTTGTTTTAAGCCATATCCTTTCTGGTTTTGCATGGAATTTTGAAGTTTTGATTGTGGCGAGAGTAGGGGTTGCATTGTCGCATGCGATATTTTGGTCGATCACCGCCTCGTTAGCTATCCGCGTTGCACCTGCGGGTAAAAAGGCTCAAGCGTTAGGTTTATTAGCGACAGGTACTGCGTTAGCAACGGTGTTAGGTTTACCAATAGGGCGTGTTATTGGTCAGTTATTAGGGTGGCGTGTCACTTTCTTATGTATTAGTGCTATCGCATTATTAACCATGATTGCATTGATTCGCTTTTTACCTAAATTGCCGAGTGAGCATTCAGGTTCATTAAAAAGCTTGCCAGTACTTTTTAAACGCCAAGCGTTAGTCGGATTGTTTGTTCTGACGGTCGTGGTCGTCACAGCGCATTTTGCCGCCTACAGCTATATCGAACCTTTTGTTCGCGATATCGCGCTACAGAGCCAAAATTTTGCAACCCTATTATTGCTGATTTTTGGTGTGGCGGGGATTGCGGGAAGTATGATCTTTAGCCGTTATAGTGGTAAATATACACTATCATTTCTACCTGTGGCGATTGCTGTTTTGACGATATGTTTATTATTGTTAATGCCAATCAGTGGTCATGTAAGCTGGCTGGTTATCTTAAGCATATTCTGGGGGATCGCCATCATGTGCGTGGGCTTGGGTATGCAGGTGAAGGTGATTGATCTTGCACCGGATGCCACTGACCTTGCAATGGCAATCTATTCGGGGATCTTCAATATTGGTATCGGTGGTGGTGCTTTGCTCGGTAACCAAGTGATTGTGCATATGGGGATGGCAAGTATCGGTTATGTGGGGGCGATATTTGGCTTGATCTCATTAATTTGGTGTACTTTTATATTTAGACGCTATAGCGCGTCATTTCGCGAACAAGTTAAAACAGCGCCAATGGCACACTAAATAAACTACTTAACATGTTTAATCCCCTGTAATAGTAATGATTCTATTGCAGGGTATTTTTTTATATTTGCTCATTACAGCAATTGATAACTATGCTAAATTTCTTAGCATTTTGATAAAGTTAGATAATAAAAAGGTGACTTGATGAAGGGGCTAGGTTTTTTATTGATGTCTATAGTCGCAGAAGTGATTGCTACAACGACATTAAAGGCATCAGATGGTTTTAGTCGTTTTTGGCCATCGTTGATTGTCGTCATTGGGTATGCGGTCTCTTTTTGGGGATTATCCCAAGTGGTTAAATTGATCCCTTTAGGGATAGCTTATGCAATTTGGTCCGGTTTAGGCATTGTACTCGTTTCGGTCGCTGCAATATTTATTTATCAACAGAAACTCGATTTACCTGCAATTATTGGTATGCTATTAATCATAGTCGGTGTTTTGGTCATCAATCTGTTTTCTAAAAGCAGTGTTCACTGATTCAGGGAACAGAAACAGTTATGGATGGGGATTAGGATGAATCGAAAAAAAAGCAGTCTGCTTAAGTTTACTTTTTGGAATAGCCTATTCGTTGGTAGTCTGTTTGTTTTAGCAGGTTGTGGGAGTTCAGAAACCATAAATACGGCACATCATGTCGATCGCTCAGCTTCCCAATATGCGCAACAGGTGGTTAATTTAGGGCCTCAAGCGCAAGAAGCGTGTGTTTCTGCGGGTGGATTACCTTCATTAAACCTAGAATTGAATGGCGCCCAAACCGCCGTTTGTCAATTTGCTAATGGTAAACGTTGTGCCGCTGATGTCATACTTACAGGCAGTTGTATTTAGTTAAATTCCCTCAGATAAAAAGTCCATCACGCATCATGTTGGGCTTTTTTATATCAATTTTGTAGTTAACCCATTTGTTGAGTTTATTTCCACGTTTCGCTCCCTTGCTTTTCATTTAAATGATAAAGCGCACGCAATTATCTAAATAATGCGGGTAATTTCGGCTGTTATTTATTTAAAAATCGTTGGCAGTAGGTCGGCTATTTTTAGCTAGGGGGATGAATGCAGCGCATGAGTGGATAAAACAGAATGAGTTTTTATTTTTTAATCTAGATGCCATGATAAGAAGTGGCTCCCAATGGCATTCATCGGGAGCCATCGCATTAGCGCCTGCCAATGCGCTTTATAGGACGCGAATTGTACTATTTACGCTATGCTTTTTTGTGTGATGGAAAAAATTGGCTGATAGCGACAATGATAGCCACTAAAAGATAAGCTGCATAAATACCAATTAGCCATTGTGGCATATCTAACCCTAAGAAATCCCATTGCCTAACCGTACAGTCACCCGTTGCTTCAAAGACAGCAGGCGCCCATTTATCTAATGGTAACCACTCGGGGAAATTGACGAAGAAATCACATGATGCAAATGGTGAAGGGTTGAGTTGCAGCATGGTATGCTCCCAAGCAAGATCTAAACCGCGCCATGCAGCGTAGCCCCAAATAATGATGGCAACCCAACGTAAAGCGATTTTGCGTGGCGCTATTGCGCCAATTAACCCTGCAATCATAATGCCAAACAGTGCAACACGTTCATAGATGCACATGACACAAGGCTGCAATTTCATAATGTGCTGAAAATAGAGCGCTGCACATTCAAGCATAAACGCAATAAAGGCCATTAACAGCCAAGCGCCTCGTCCTTGTGAGCAGTAGTTAAAGAATCTGAACATACTTTACTTCCCTAAATTAATGGTACGCACATTTTGCCCCTATTGGTAAGACAAAAAAAGGTGCCAGAGAATAATTATGCGATTTTAAATAAGCCTTTACCTAACATTACAAACTAAACCATTTTATTTGTAATTTCAAATAAGGAGTAATGCCGAATTAGGGGGATAGAGTAAACAAAAGCTACTCCATCTGACGATGTGAGTAGCTTTGAATATAGGTGAGTTGGTGGTGATTAAACTTAAGGTAGGCTAATCCAACCTAAGCTTTCTAACCAGTGTGTGACAGGTATTAACCAAAACTCAACACCGATTAACCCAACCACAGTCATGACGACGGTATAAGGTAAAGCCATCCATACCATGCGGCCATAGGAGAGGCGAATTAATGGCGATAATGCAGACGTCAGCAGGAATAGGAAAGCCGCTTGCCCATTTGGCGTGGCAACCGACGGAAGGTTGGTTCCCGTATTAATGGCAACGGCGAGTAACTCGTACTGATGGTGTGAAATTAGCCCTTCACTTGATGCCTTTAATGCCTCGGTAATATAGACAGTACCGACGAAGACGTTATCTGAAACAGCGGAAAGAAGACCGTTGAATAGATAGAACAAGGAGAGTTGTGATGATTCAGACGATTGCAATACAAATTGAATAAATGGTGTAAATAGCTGCTGGTCGATGATCACCGCTACGACGGAGAAAAAGACGGTCAGTAGTGCGGTAAAGGGCAATGCTTCCTCAAACGCCTTACCTAAGGCATGCTCTTCTGTAATGCCACAGAAGGCGGTGGTTAATACGATGACGGATAAACCGATAAGCCCGACCTCAGCGAGGTGGAAGGCAAGGGCGACGATTAACCAAATACCAATCAAGCCTTGCACAATAAGTTGTGCTTTCTCTTTTTGTGTCCGTTTAGTGCTATTTTTTTGGTCATGATCAGTCAGGACTTGGCGAACGGTTGCAGGTAATTCCGCCCCATATCCAAATAATTTAAATTTTTCGACCAAAAAACACACAATTAAACCGCACGCAAAAACAGGTAATGTAATGGGGGCCATACGTATAAAGAAAGTCACGAAATCCCAATCGACATGCTTAGCAATAATCAGATTTTGGGGTTCACCAACCATCGTCATGACCCCCCCTAATGCTGTACCGATACCGGCATGCATCATGAGGCTGCGCAAGAAAGCTCTAAATTGCTCAAGTGTTTGTTTCTTCTCAGCCGTATCGATATAACTGTCATTTTGTAGATCAGTATTGCTGTGTTGGCTAGAAGCGTATTGATGATAGATAGAATAGAAACCGATGGAGACGCTAATCACAACGGCGATAACAGTGAGCGCATCTAAAAAAGCAGATAAGAAGGCACTTGCTAAGCAGAAAGCTAATGACAACGTACGTTTAGAACGAACATTCAGTAACAGTTTGGTGAAGACGAACAACAACAGTTGTTTCATAAAATAGATACCGGCGACCATAAAGATCAGCAGCAGTATGACTTCCAAATTGTTACTGATCTCATGAGAGATCTGTTTTGGGGTTGTCATGCCAATGATGACGGCTTCAATGGCTAAAAGCCCACCGGGTTGCAGCGGATAGCATTTGAGTGCCATGGCGAGGGTAAAGATAAATTCTACTACAAGTAACCACCCGGCGATGAACGGGCTGACAAAATAAAATACCAGTGGATTGATAATTAGAAATATTATTATTGCGAGCTTATACCAATCTGGAGAATTCCCTAGAAAATTTTTTAAAAAAGCTCTTTTTACACTAAAATCCATTATGAATTGTTTTCCTCTTACTTGATGTATTGTACAGTAAATTCACATACTACTCTTATCTTTTACATAAATTAAGTCTGATCAGTAATAGATAATATATTCATTATATGGGAGTTTATGATTGGTTTTGTTGTTTATGTGGGGTCTAACTATCTCAATTTACGACAATCTGGTATGATTTCTATAATAATCCGTCTGAAAATGTTTGGAATAATAAAAATATGGTCATAAAAGCTCAAAGTCCTGCAGGGTTTGCGGAAGAGTATATTATTGAGAGCATCTGGAACAATCGCTTTCCACCAGGGTCGATTTTACCTGCTGAACGGGAACTCTCGGAGTTAATTGGTGTAACACGTACGACGCTTCGTGAAGTATTACAGCGTTTAGCGCGTGATGGTTGGTTGACGATACAACATGGCAAACCAACCAAAGTGAACAATTATTGGGAGACTTCAGGCCTGAATATTCTTGAAACCTTAGCAAGGTTAGATCATGACCGTGTGCCACAACTGATTGATAATTTGCTAGCGGTGAGAACCAATATCGCTGCTATTTTTATCCGTACTGCTTTTCGTCAAAATCCTGAAAAATCATTGGAAGTTTTGTCTGAGCGTGAGAAGGTCGAAGATAACGCAGATGCGTTTAGTGCCTTAGATTACAATATATTCCGCGGGTTGGCTTTCGCGTCGGGTAACCCTATTTATGGCTTGATTATTAATGGCTTAAAAGGGCTTTATACCCGTGTTGGTCGTTACTATTTCTCTAACCCGGAAGCACGACGCCTTGCGCTCAATTTCTATCAACAATTGTCAAACTTATGCCGCGAACAAGCGTACGATCGTATTATGGAATCCGTTAGAAATTACGGTAAAGAAAGTGGTACGATTTGGCATAGTATGCAAGGGAATATGCCTAACGACCTCGCAAATGCGCGCTAACCATTCCGCGCATCCTAATTTTAACTCACGTTACTGTATGATGTCTGAAGCCAGTTTGGTGCTATTAACCAACTGGCCTTTTGGCTGTCAGAAAACCAGAAATTGCAAGTGACTTGGTCAGCTACTGAATATTGCCTGACGCTTTTTTGGGCACACATGATATGGGGTATTCAATATTGAGAGCAATATTTTCTGCTTGAGTGATCATTTCGGGTGATTGTGGCTTTATATCAGGATAATAACATTGAAATAGTACTTTGCTATGGATTGTTTCGACAGCCTCACATTCAGTATGGCAAGTGAGCAGAGGGCGAATGCTAAAACAAATTTTTCCCTCGTGCTCCACTTTAAAATGTTTAAATGATATGCAATCTGAATCTGCTACACTGCGATTGGTCATTAAACAGGACATT
Organism: Providencia sp. PROV267; assembly: GCF_028477825.1. Classification (NCBI taxonomy): domain Bacteria; kingdom Pseudomonadati; phylum Pseudomonadota; class Gammaproteobacteria; order Enterobacterales; family Morganellaceae; genus Providencia; species Providencia sp. PROV267. The sequence continues at coordinate 298,443 of NZ_JAMPLX010000002.1, forward strand.
ACGATTAAAATAAGAAATGGTCGTTTTTTTATCATGCTCCCTCCGTCAGATTTTATTAATTGACTGCTGACTTTAGCAGCTAATTTCACGTGGTAACATTTTGATTTATAGTAATAATTAACGTTTATTAACGTTCGTTTCTATATTGTTTTATACACTGTGGATTCAATAAGATAGAGAAAGAGGCGTTTTCAGCAGACTGAGACCCAGAAGGCTTATACTTTGTAAATCTGATTCATCCAATACGAGAAAAGAGCAAAAACCATTTTTTGCGATAAAAATGGGTAATTGTTTTTGTGCTTGAAATCACTAAATTATCTACAATTCTGAAATAAAAAAATCAACAAGACTATAATTCATTTTAAGGTAAATTTGTGAATTTATTTTCTATGTTATTGCATGGAAATAACATATATTAAAAAATAGGTCATCAAAATAATATACCAACAAGATAGTATAAAACTCTAAATTAACGTATGAGAAAATAATTCAATCGAAATTAATTTTCTATTAATTGACTGTTTTTATTCTGTTTTTAACTATTCAATTAGAAATGGGCACTAGCATTTAAATCTGAGGTGTAAAGTAATTGTAACTGTTTTTGAATTAATTGTCTGAATTGTTAAAAGTGTTAATTAACCATATTGGAAAATGAATACTAGAATATTATTCTAATGAAAATATTCGTGCTAAGCAGCAGGGGGAGTGATGAAAGTTTTGGTCTTAGGTGCGGGGGTCATCGGTGTTACTACAGCTTGGTATTTAGCACAAGAAGGGCATGAAGTGACCGTATTAGATAGGCAAATGGATGTTGCTGAAGAGACGAGTGCGGGTAATGCTGGACAAATTTCCCCGGGCTATGCGACTCCATGGGGTGCCCCAGGGATCCCATTAAAAGCGGTTAAATGGATGTTCGAAAAGCACGCTCCATTAGCCATCAGGCCTGACGGCACATTATTCCAATTACGTTGGATGTGGCAAATGCTTAAAAATTGCGATATTCAACATTATGCGATGAATAAGAGCCGTATGGTGCGGATAGCGGAGTATAGCCGTGATTGTATTCGCCAATTACGTGCAGATACAGGGATTAGTTATGAAGGCCGTCAAGGTGGAACATTGCAACTGTTTAGGACCGAAAAGCAGTTTGATAATGCCGCCAATGATATCGCTGTCTTACAGAAAGAAGGCGTACCATACGAGCTGTTGACCGCCAATGAGTTAGCGAAAGCGGAGCCTGCGCTTGAATATGTGAAGGATAAATTGACGGGGGGCTTACGTTTACCTAATGACGAAACGGGTGATTGCCAACAATTTACTAAGAAACTGGCGAAAATGGCCCAAGATGCGGGGGTTAAATTCCAGTTTGGTCGTCATGTTGAACAGATCCTGACGGATGGCAATAAAGTGAGTGGTATTCGTTGTGATGGTGAAATATTACAAGCGGATCGCTATGTAGTTGCGATGGGCTCATATTCCACATCATTACTGCATAATTTAGTGAAAATACCCGTTTATCCATTAAAAGGGTATTCATTAACAATGCCAATTATTAATGCTGAGCGCGCACCGACATCAACAGTTTTGGATGAAACTTATAAGATCGCAGTAACGCGCTTTGATGACCGCATTCGTGTTGGGGGCATGGCAGAAGTGGTTGGCTTTAATTTGGATGTGCTGAAAAAACGCTGCGAAACATTGAAGATGGTAGTACAAGATCTCTATCAAGGTGGCGGTGATATTTCTCAAGCGACGTTTTGGACGGGGCTTAGGCCTATGACGCCAGATGGAACGCCGATAGTCGGCCCAACGGCTTATAGCAATTTATATTTAAATACGGGGCATGGAACGCTAGGTTGGACGATGGCATGTGGTTCAGGTAAGTTATTAGCTGATCTGATTTCAGGGAATAAGCCTGATATTGCATCCGACGATTTATCGGTATTTAGATATATTGATGGCTTTAATACAAAATTAACCCATAGTGGTGATTTATCGCCTGCGCGTTGAGCAATTGGCTGAAAAATATTCGGATAGTATAAAAAGAAGGAAGAGATATGCCTCGCCCAATCAGTGCGGTAATTCATCTGCAAAATTTTACTCATAATTTGTCCGTAGTTCGTCAGCACGTTGGGCATGCAAAAATATGGTCTGTCATGAAGGCAGACGCTTATGGTCACAGTATTAAACATGTGTGGAAAGCACTGGCGGCATCGGATGGCTTCGCGATTTTAGATCTAAATGAAGCCATTTTATTGCGTGAACAAGGTTGGAAGGGGCCTATTTTGTTATTGGAGGGCTTTTTCCAGCCTGATGATTTAAAAGTCATAGATCAATACCAATTGACTACGGCGGTGCACAGTTATTGGCAATTGGATGCGATTGAAAATAGGCACTTTCAAAATCCCATCTCCGTGTATGTCAAACTAAATAGCGGAATGAATCGCTTAGGTTTTGAGCCGCCGGAATATGCTCAAGTGGTGCATAGATTGTCTGCAATGGAAAATGTAGAGACGGTCACCTTAATGACACATTTTGCGAATTCGGATTTATCGACAGGCACAGATAAACCTCATGCGATAATTAAACAGTTTAGCGATGGTCAGTTTCCTGTCTGTATTGCCAATTCAGGGGCGACGTTATGGCACCCAAAGACCCATTATGATTGGGTTCGCTCTGGTGTGATCTTATATGGCGCATCACCAAGTGGTCGTTGGCAAGACATTGCGGATAAAGATTTACGTGCGACAATGACATTGCAATCACAAATTATTGCAACACATGAGATTGCAGCTGGGGAATCTATTGGTTATGGCAGTAAATTTACAGCACCTTACCCAATGAAGATAGCCACAGTCGCCTGTGGTTATGCGGATGGCTATCCACGTCATGCGCCAACAGGCACCCCCATTTGGTTAAATGGAACGCGTTGTCCTCTATTAGGAACTGTTTCAATGGATATGCTAACAATAGATGTTAGCGAATGCCCAACTGCTAAGATTGGTGATCGCGTTGAGCTATGGGGTAAAAACTTACCGATAGACGACGTTGCTCAGGCGGCAGGCACTATTGGTTATGAACTGATGTGCGCGTTGGCGAAAAGAGTACCAGTCGTATATGAAAATTAGAATGATTGTGTAAACAGTATTAGACATAGTTATAAATTTAACTAAAAATGTGATCAGTCGTGGGAGTGTTTTGGCTAAAGAGCACATCAAGGTATGATGCGCACTATTGTTCAATCTTCTAATATTTCAGGTTAATATGCGTAAAACAATCAAATTAACATCACTTGCTGTCGCATTAGGTTTATTATCCTCCGCAGCTATGGCTGGAACTTGGTCTGTAGGGGGTTCGGTTTTGGCGCAATCAACACCTTATAAAGGTATAAAATCGAAAGACTATGTTACGCCAGTACCGATTGTTAACTATGAAGGTGAAAACTTCTATTTTCGTACGTTAGCAGTAGGTTACTACTTGTGGAATGACCAAGAGGATCAACTTTCGCTTGATGCTTATTATTACCCTCAATTCTTCAAACCGAAAGATAACGACGACCGTGATATGCGTGAGCTTGATCGTCGCCGCGATACGGTAATGGGGGGCTTGACGTACAAACACAAAGCCGATTGGGGAACAATCCGTACCGTTGCGTCGGGGGATATGTTAGGGATCAGTAATGGTTTGCGTGCAGAAGTTGCTTACCTTTATGGTTTCTATGGCGACAATTGGTCGTTAGTTCCAGGTGTAGGTATCAAGTGGGATAGCAAAAATCAAAACCGCTATGAGTATGGTGTCTCTTCAAAAGAGTCGCGTAATAGTGGTTTAGCTCGCTATCGTCCGGGTGATAGCTGGACTCCATATGTTGAATTATCAGGTAACTATAAGTTCAATGATAATTGGAGTGCCTTTGCAATGGGGCGTATTGACCGTCTGCCAAATGAAGTGAAAGATAGTCCAATGGTTAATAAATCAGTTTCTGCAATTGTTTGGAGTGGGGTAACTTATACCTTCTAATTGCTAACCACGACTTGACAAAAAATCCCAAAATGCGCTTTGTGCTTTTGGGATTTTTTATTGGTATTTGAACAGGGCACGAATAGTTGCTGACATGGTTGATTATGGCGAATTTGCTGGTGGTAGATGGCTATTTTAGTCAGGATCTTTATAAATATCGCAAGGATAATCGGGGAGGTAGGATAAGACGTGAGCGATCTTGGCTTTTGCAAAATACTCATAAGCTTTTGCATAATCTTTGGTAACCCCCATGCCATTTTCGTACATTCGGCCTAAATAGAGATAGGCATCTTCGTTATGTTGTGCAGCCGCTTTATGATACAGCTCTAGAGCTATTGTATAATTTTGACCAATTGCATGACCATGTTGATACATGAAACCAAGCATAGCCTGAGCATCGGGAATCCCATTATCAGCCGCTTTTTTAATCCAAGCAAACGCTTTAAACCAATCTGTATCAACAACTTTTCCTTCATAATAGTGCAGTCCTAAAACATACTGTGATTTAGCACAACCTTGTTCTGCTGACATCTTTATCCAGCGATAAGTTTCTTCAGGTTGCCTTAGATACCGTGTGTTCCATGACGCGACGCTAAATTGTGCTTCGGCATCACCATTAACCGCATCTTCGCATACCTGTTTTGGCATATCTCTCATCCAACTATTACTATATTTTTTATATAAGTCGTCACAGTAGTTGGCAGAGACGGCAATAGGGGCAGACAATAATAATAACAAGGTGTACTTATTCATTGAGTTCATTTTTTAGTGGGATAGAAATCAATACTTATCTTAAATTTAATTATTGATGCTTTACAATGTGTAGACGGTTTTTTATATCACGTACTATTTCGTTGGAGAGAAAAGGTATATGAAGAAGTGCTGCTTGCGCCATCCTTAGTGACGTAACAGCATGATGAGGCGAGAAAAGAGCCCGCCTCATCGCGGAGGTCACTATCAGTCTTGTGGCTTATTATCGCGTGTCATCATAACGAGAGAAAGGCGAGCGGGGTGCTGATTTTCACTTTTCATCGGTTGATTAATGCGCGCCGTTTCAACACAAACCATCTGTTTGTAGCCATTGTTTGGCATATCTTGCATGCTACATGACAATTCAGCCCATGGGTTCCAACATACAACGTCAGAGTTATGGTAATGGTGTATTTCAATGGTTCGTGACCAGCTATCATCACGGATCAAACTATATTCCTCTGGCTCAGAGTAAATTCTGTCGGTATGGCTATTAATTTTTAGCGGCTTATCTTCATAAACTTCACGGTCACTGACTTTATCAAAGTAGTGGCCACCTAAACCGTACACCGTGGTTTTTTGGATATCACCAATATTGAGGTAAGTGTGCATTGCGGCTGTGGTTTCAAAATCACCATAGCTTTCTAATTCTAACTCACAGGTCTCACCGAGTTTCATTCGCAATATCAATGTAAACTCATGCGGCCATAGTTTGCGTGTATATTCGTTATCTGTCAGAGTGAAGGTGAGGATCACGCCATCTTCATGTTCATTATGTGCAGTAAATTGCCACGGTAAAATGCGGGCGAAACCATGACTTGGGCTACCCGCGGGGCCAAACCAAGGCCAGCAAATAGGGATACCCCCACGAATGGCTGTACCTGCTTTGAAAGCACTTTCACTGCTTAGCCAGATGCACGGTTTTTGACCACAAGGTTGCCAATCGATTAATTGTGCACCTTGAATACTAACGGCACCACGCACTTTAGGATGCGAAACAATAATTAAGGGTAATTCACCCAATTGGCGTTGGCTAATGTAGGCTGAAAGTTGCTTAATCACCGGTAAAGCAAAGAGTTTATCGTGCATAATTATTTGCCTGTGAATAGAGAAACAGTGAATACAAATAGGTTAGCAGAACTTAGGAAAACCGTCATTCACTCTAAGAGGTAAGTGAGGGGCTCCTGACAATTTAGGAGCGAATAAAAGCAAAAGAGCCGCCTAAAGGCGGCTCAAATTAACCATAAAACGCTAATAACTCTTATTTAGAGATGTGAGCGATCAGGTCTAGAACTTTGTTTGAATAACCTGTTTCGTTGTCATACCAAGAAACCAGTTTTACAAAGTTGTCGTTCAGTGCGATACCTGCTTTAGCATCGAATACTGAAGTCAGTTTTTCACCGTTGAAGTCAGTTGATACAACGTCATCTTCAGTGTAACCCAGAACACCTTTCAGCTCGCCCGCAGCCGCTTCTTTGATAGCGTCACAGATTTGAGCGTAAGTGGCTGGTTTTTCCATACGTACAGTTAAGTCAACAACTGAAACGTTTGGAGTAGGAACACGGAAAGACATACCAGTCAGTTTGCCATTCAACTCAGGAATAACTTTACCTACCGCTTTAGCAGCACCAGTTGAAGATGGGATGATGTTTTGAGAAGCACCACGACCACCACGCCAGTCTTTGTGAGAAGGACCATCAACAGTTTTTTGAGTTGCTGTTGTTGCGTGAACAGTCGTCATCAGACCTTCGATAATGCCGAATTTGTCATTGATAACTTTAGCCAGAGGTGCCAAGCAGTTAGTTGTACAAGAAGCGTTAGAAACGATTTCTTGACCTGCATAGCTCTTATGGTTAACACCCATAACGAACATTGGCGTGTCGTCTTTTGAAGGGCCAGTCAGAACAACTTTTTTCGCGCCTGCTTGGATGTGTTTACGTGCAGTTTCATCAGTTAAGAAGATACCTGTTGCTTCTGCAACAACGTCAACACCAACTTCGTTCCACTTCAGGTTTGCAGGATCTTTCTCTGCAGTGACGCGAATTTTTTTGCCATTTACAACTAGGTGACCATCTTTAACTTCAACAGTACCGTTGAAACGACCGTGAGTAGAGTCATATTTCAGCATGTATGCCATATAGTCTGCATCGAGCAGGTCGTTGATAGCAACGATTTCGATATCAGAACGCTCTTGTGCAGCACGGAAAACGATACGGCCAATACGACCAAAACCATTAATACCTACTTTGATAGTCATAGTATTTCCACCAGCTATTTATTCGTGAATTAAGTTGTAGTTAAAGTTACCAAAACCTTGCCAGCCGTCAAGCGGAATCGTGTCAATTATTGAAAAAAATCAAAACAACTCGCACTAATTGCTTACTTGTCAGCCACTTTAGAGGCAAATACATCCGCACGTATTATCGGGATTGTGCGGGATAATGAAACCTGCTATCAGTGATATATGTGAAACTCGTCACAAATCAAAACACAAAGCACTATGTTAATTAGTTTAGAATATCTTTATAAAACGTGTTGTTAATTTTTTGTTGCACCAAATGGGGGTATTCTTAGCTTAATACCACTCAGTTATTTCAATATTTGGGTTTGATATGACAGATAAAAGTAAGCAACCGATTGATATCTCGGAGCTAAATGATATTCAGCAATATGTCACTCAGCAGGCAGGGACCGAGCGTCCGTTCACTGGTGTGTTATTGCATAATCGTAAAGATGGGGTGTATGAATGCCTGTGTTGTGGTACACCACTTTTTCTATCAGACACTAAATTTGATGCAGGGTGCGGGTGGCCGAGTTTTTATCAACCAATGACTGAAGATGCGATTAAGTATATCGAAGATTTCTCCCATGGAATGCATCGGATTGAAGTGCGTTGTCAAAATTGTAATGCCCACTTAGGACATGTGTTTCCTGATGGTCCACAACCAACGGGGCAACGTTACTGCATTAATTCAGCATCATTAAGTTTTATCGATGAGAAAACTGGCGAAAAGACCCGTGGATAGGGTGCTGAAGCTAGCTGACGCTGAAAACTAAATTAAGCAATATCGATTCAGCTAAGTTGAAATAGATAATATGTCAAATGAACTACTAACTGGGTCTCTTTGAAGGAGTTGTGAAGTGAGTGTAAATTTAGAGCCAGAGCAATTAGAGCAACTGTTATCAGTGATGACCCCTGAAATTTATCAGCGTTTGGTGACAGCCGTTGAATTAGGAAAATGGCCTGATGGTGTCGCATTAACCCCTGAGCAAAAAGAGCATAGCTTACAGATGGTGATGTTATGGCAGTCTCGTCATAATCATGATCCTGAACATATGACCATTGGTACGGATGGGCAGATCACGATGAAAAGTAAGCAGGAACTTAAATCGATGTTTCAAGGGGAAATGTTGGCAACCTTGAAGCCACAAAATAAAGACGAATAATCGCAATTAGAGGCAGGCGACAGGCGAAATAACACGCTAGGCATACAGAAAAACGAAATGAACAGTGTGCCTTGTCGCCGTGGTTGAAAATGGCGCAATCAGCGTTGATAAAACATGGATATGGGGGAGAGGTACTCGCGTGTGCTTTTTATTCAATCTATGTCAAACAACCAATAGTGTTAGCGACTAGCCAATACCTTGCCTTAAAAGGGCAAGGTACGTCGTTGTTAATTATTGCAGAGAATCGGTGGTGAGTAGGGTCGCCCCTTTTTGTGACATCTCGGCTAATGCGAGTTCACTATCCATTGCGGATAAATTTACGCCTCGGCAACCATCGGTAAGTACATCAACGTTATATCCCAGCTTTAACGCATCAAGTACCGTGAATTTGACACAATAATCGGTCGCTATCCCCATAATGAATAATTGGGTAATTTGTTGCTCTTGTAACCAAGCGTGTAATCGCGTCTGGCTTACTTTATCATTGTCGAAAAAAGCACTGTAGCTGTCTACTTGCGGATTTTCACCCTTCGTAAAAACTTCACAAATGGCATCTTGGTTGAGTTCCGGATGAAACTCAGCGCCAACTTCCCCTTGAACGCAATGAACGGGCCACCACACTTGGGGAATGCCATTAAGCGTACCAATGTCACCAACTTGTGTTCCTGAATTAACAGCAAAGCTCAGGTGATTAGCGGGGTGCCAGTCTTGACTAGCGATAATCGGAATATTTTGTCGTTGGCATAACTCTATCGCCTTATTCGCTGTTTTTATTACCGTTTCACTATCGGCGACAGCAAGGGCACCACCTGTACAAAAATCATTTTGTAGATCAACTAACAGTAAAGCGGATTTAACTAAATCCTCATTTGGCTTATTCATCGGCATAGCTGAGTTCACCTCTAAGATTATGTTGCATTAATTCCCGAACATGTGCCGGTGTATATTCTTGACTAAGTAAGTAATGTAACTTACTCAATGCAGCTTCAAATGTCATATCAAATCCACTGATAACGCCTGCCTCGGCAAGTGCATGTCCTGTCGCATAGCCTTCCATATTGACTCGACCTGAAATGCACTGTGTCAGATTTACCACAATAATGCCTCGGTTTGTAGCATCATGGAGAATTTTCAGTAATTCAGGGCGTTGTGGGGCATTTCCGACACCATAGGAGCGTAAAATCAGAGCTTTTACAGGTTGTTGGAGTATGTTACGTACAATTTCAATAGACAGTCCGGGATAGAGCATAACGACACCAATCGGTTGTGGTGTGATCCGGTGGCAGATTAATGGGCCAACACCGATTGGGGCTGGGCAGGTATTAAAAGTACGAATATGAATACCTGCTTCCATTAATGGTGGACAGTTGGGGGAAGTGAACGCATCGAAACCATCGGCATGCGATTTTACGGTGCGGTTTCCTCGATACAGTTTATTGTTAAAGAACAAACCGACCTCATTAATGGGGTAATTCGCAGCGAGATATAAGGCATTAAGTAGATTAGTTTGGCCGTCTGAACGCAATGCCTCTAAGGGAATTTGTGACCCTGTCACAATTACAGGCTTACGTAGGTTCTCTAGCATAAATGATAATGCTGATGCCGTATAAGCCATTGTGTCAGTGCCATGTAAGATAACAAAGCCATCATACAGCGCATAGTTTTCACTGATATCATCGGCAATGATTTGCCAATCTTCTGGCGTAATATCAGAGGAGTCGATTAAAGGCTGGTGTTCTTTGATGGTAAACTCAGGCATTTCAGGGCGATGGAACTCGGGCATTTTAGCTAATTGGGCCTGAAGGTGCCCTGAAACTGGAATATAACCTTGTGGGGAGTGGCGCATACCAATGGTTCCGCCAGTATACACAACATAAATCGATTTCTTCTGCATTGAGTTACCTAATGTTCGACGAATAGCATGAATAACAATATAAGCAGCTATTACTATCCTTTGTTTTATATGAAGATATAACAATTTTGACTCATTTAATTATTGTTATCTACTGTTTAAGTGGGATTTGCGAGAGGAGAGGCAAGATAAATAGAGGGATCCCCTTTAGGTGTGCTAAAGGGGATCAGGGAAGTTAGTTAATTTCGGCGCAATTTAAACAGAATGCGTAACGATTTTGAGGATCGTTCATTTTTAAGAAGAATTGTGCCTGTTGACGAATGTCGGTAGCAACAGCTTCTGGTAAGAAGACCTGTAGAATGTCAGGCATCACTGCTTGGGCAGTGCTACTGAGTTCTAAAATTAACTGATCCATAAATGACAACTCAGGTTGCATCCAATCTAATGAGACGTCATTGAGTTTGGCTAATTCAGCCGCTTTAGTCACGGCATCATCGAAATCTCCTAATTGGTCGACTAAGCCAATTTTTTTCGCGTCACTGCCAATCCAAACACGGCCTTGGGCGATTTTATCAATTTCTTCTGGCGTTTTATTACGTGACTTCGCGACTAAACCTATGAAGGTTTTATAACCATTTTCGATAGTAATTTGCATCATATCGGAAAATTCAGGGCTAATTCCTTTGGTTGCAGAGATATCGGCAAGTGGGGTGGTTGATACACCGTCAGTATACACTCCGACAGAATCTAAGGCATTTTCAAAGGTATTGATTACGCCAAAGATGCCTATCGAACCCGTAATCGTATTCGGGCTTGCCACAATATAGTTCGCAGGGGTTGAAACCCAATAGCCGCCAGATGCAGCCATGCCGCCCATTGAAACGACGACGGGTTTACCTGCAGCACGTGCAGACGCGAGTTCGTTGCGGATAAGATCAGAAGCCGTTACGCTACCACCAGGGCTATTAACGCGTAAGATGATTGCTTTAATATTTTCGTTCAAACGGGCTTCGCGAATTTGTGAGCTAATTAAATCACCACTTGCAATACCCGGAGATTGAGGGCCATCCATGATAGCGCCCTGAACGATGATAACGGCAATATTACCCGCTGTGGCTGATGTTTCAGAGCCAGTTGTGCTGGTCAGCTTACCTGAATAATCATAAATACTGATGTAATTGAAATGCTTCTCTTGTTTATTCCAGCCAAATTGATTCTTAAGCACATTTTCTGCTTGCTCACGCGTATAAATCTTATCAACTAATTTTTGATTTAATGCGTATTTTGCGTTATCACCACCGGAGGCACGTAACTTACTAAGTAACACATCTGCCCCAGGGAAGATACCTTTCGCAGTGGTTTGGCGGTTTTTGGCTAGTGTATCAAGATAGTTATTCCATAACGCATCTAGCCACTGTTTAGTCGCTTGGCGTGCTTCTGGTGACATATTGTCTCGCATTAGCGGTTCAACAGCAGATTTATAAGTCCCCACACGGAAAATATGGCTACTGACTTTTAATTTTTCTAACAAGGATTTGTAGTAAAGGGTGTTTGTTGAAAAGCCTTGGATCCCCACCATACCTTGAGGGGATAGAAAAATATGATCAGCGTAACTGGCTAAATAATATTGAGACTGACTAAAACTATCGCCAACAGCATAGATAGGTTTTCCAGACTCTTTGAATTCAGTAATCGCTTTCCCGATAAAGTTTAGGGAAGGCTGATCTGCACTAACGAGGTTATCTAAACGTAATACCATGCCAGTAATACGATCATCGGTTGCTGCACTACGAATGGTATCGACAATGTCAAATAGTGAGTTTTCTTGCATGCGGTTGTTAGGGGTTCCCAATAACTCACGACTCATGCGGCCAAAAGGATCGGGGGTTGAGACCTGATCAACGACAATACCCTGTAAGTCAACATAAAGTGCACCAAAATAGTTTTGGTCAGGTTTAGAATCGGATTGATATAGCGCTATCGAACCAATAACTAAAAAACACAATATAAGAAAAATAGTGTTGAAAACCAATTCCCGAATAAAATTTAGTATTCGCCAACTGAATTTAAATACAGTGGCGATGATTTTCCATGTTTGACGCATAATTTCTCCGACACACGAATTTGCACTTGTTATCTTAACGAAATAAAAACAGTTGTCTGCAAATGAATAATATTTTTATTCATAACAATACGCTTTGGAGCGTTGTACAATGTCGTGATGATATTTTTCAACATACACAAATGATATAATTCAATCAATTAATCAATATAACACCATGGTACTCGTTAGCGAATAAGATGAATGATAAGTTTTTAAGCTGAGTACCTAACCCTGGTTGGGGTATTTAATCATTAATCAGCGCAATAATGATTGCTTGTTTGAATGACTATTATATCAGTTTACTCTGAATCGGAGAGGAATATGGATGCTTTAACCCTTTTATTGAACCGCCGTTCAGCTTCACGGCTAACAACCCCAGCACCACAAGGCGATGAATTGCAAAATATTTTAGCGGCAGGTATGCGTGCTCCTGATCATGGTGCTTTACGGCCTTGGCATTTTATTGTGATGCAAGGCGAAGGGTTAAATCACTTTAGCCAATTACTTGAAAAAGCAGCGAAAGAGGGCAACTTAGGGCCGGAAGTGGAAGAGAAAGCGCGTAATGCCCCGTTTAGAGCACCTTTGATTATTACAGTTATCGCGAAGACTCAAGCACACCCTAAAGTACCTGAGTGGGAACAAGTTGTTGCTGCTGGTTGTACGGTACAAGCGATGCAAATGGCGGCGGTTGCCCAAGGGTTTGGGGGAATTTGGCGTTCAGGTTCTTGGACGGAAGATGCGGTTGTGCGTGAAGGATTAGGTTGTGCACCGACAGATCGCATTGTGGGCTTTTTATATTTAGGTACGCCTGAACTGAAAGCACCTGCAAAAGTACAGATCCCTGATATGCAAGAATTTGTTTCTTACTTTTAATTGATAAGGCCGAGCGTAATGGAAAAAATTAGATTAACACAGTATAGCCATGGTGCAGGTTGTGGTTGCAAAATTGCCCCAAAAGTTTTGGAACAAATCCTTCATACAGAGCAGGCCAAATTTCATGATCCTCATCTGCTTGTAGGTAACGAAACAAAAGATGATGCGGCTGTTTATGATTTAGGCAATGGCATAGGGATTATCAGTACGACAGATTTTTTTATGCCCATTGTTGATTCACCATATGAATTTGGTCGTATCGCGGCGACTAATGCGATTAGTGATGTGTTTGCTATGGGCGGTAAACCCATTATGGCAATTGCTATTTTAGGGTGGCCTATTGCGAAACTATCTCCCGAAGTGGCAAGAGAAGTCATTGAAGGAGGGAGAGCGGCTTGTGCCGATGCAGGGATTACGCTTGCAGGTGGTCACTCTATTGACGCACCAGAACCGATTTTTGGTTTAGCGGTAACTGGGGTGGTAAATACAGAGCATGTGAAGAAAAATAGTGCAGCAACAGCAGGTTGTGAACTTTTTCTGACTAAGCCGCTGGGCATTGGCGTATTAACGACCGCAGAGAAAAAAGGGTTATTAGCCGAAGAGCACCAAAATCTTGCGGCACAAACAATGTGTCAGTTGAATAAACTGGGAGCTGTTGTTGCACCGTTACCGGGCGTGACTGCAATGACTGATGTGACGGGTTTTGGTCTACTTGGGCATTTGAGTGAAATTTGTGAAGGCTCAAAGGTACGAGCAGAAATATCCTTTAGCCGAGTACCGAAACTTGCAAATGTTGAACATTATATCGATGCCGGTTGTGTGCCTGGGGGAACCCAACGCAACTTTGAAAGTTATGGGCATCTTATTGGGCCGATGACAGAGGCTCAACGCAAATTATTATGCGATCCACAAACATCGGGTGGTTTACTGATAGCAGTAGAACCTTCTGAGGTCGCTAAAATTAAAGACATTGCACAGCAGCAAGGTGTTTTGTTACAGTCTATCGGCAAATTATTACCCCATCGGGAAAATGTACCTTTAATTGAAGTGATAGATTAATTCATGCGTTTGTTTATTGCGGAAAAGCCCAGCCTCGCTAGGGCAATAGCGGATGTGTTGCCAAAACCTCATAAGAGAGGGGATGGTTTTATCCAGTGCGGTGATGACCAAATAGTGACATGGTGTATAGGCCACTTATTGGAACAAGCTGAGCCAGATGCGTATGAGCCTCGGTATGCTCGCTGGAATCTGCAAGATCTGCCGATCATTCCTGAAAAGTGGTTGTTAAAACCACGTTCCGCAGTGACAAAGCAGCTTAAAACGATTGATTCCCTTCTCAAACAGGCAACGGAAGTCGTTCATGCCGGAGACCCTGATAGAGAAGGGCAACTGCTGGTGGATGAGGTATTAGATTTTTTGAAGCTTTCTGATGAGAAAAGAAAGCAAGTCAAACGTTGTTTAATCAATGACCTTAACCCTCAAGCCGTTGAAAGAGCCATCGAACGGTTACGTGAAAACCGAGAGTTTATTCCTTTATGCGTTTCGGCATTAGCAAGAGCAAGAGCGGATTGGCTATACGGTATTAACATGACGCGTGCCTACACATTGTTGGGGCAACGTGGCGGGTATCAAGGCGTATTATCAGTAGGGAGAGTACAGACCCCTGTATTAGGCCTTGTTGTTCGCCGTGATGAAGATATTGAAAACTTTGTACCTAAAGATTATTTTGAGGTACGCGCCCATATTGTGACGCCAGAAAATGAACGTTTTGTGGCTACTTGGCAACCAAGTGAATCTTGTATTGATTATCAAGATGAAGAAGGGCGTTTATTTCATCGTCCTCTTGCTGAACATGTGGTGTCGCGTATTACAGGGAAGCCTGCTTTTGTTACGCAGTATCAGGACAAACGCGAATCTGAAATTGCGCCATTACCATTCTCCCTTTCTGCACTACAAATTGAAGCTGCTAAAAAGTTTGGGCTAAGCGCTCAAGAAGTTTTAGATATCTGCCAGCGTTTATACGAAACTCATAAATTGATCACGTATCCACGTTCAGATAGCCGTTATTTACCGGATGAGCATTTTGCTGGACGTCATTCTGTGTTGAATGCGATTTCAGTACATCAACCTGAATTAACCCAGTTTGAATTACCTGAATTAGATAAAAAAAATCGCTGCTGGGACGATAAAAAAGTGGATGCTCACCATGCTATTATTCCAACCGCAAAAGCCGTATCAGTAAAACTAACGGAGCATGAAGCCAATATTTATCAACTGATCGCCCGTCAATATATCATTCAATTTATGTCAGATGCCGTTTACCGTAAATGTACGATTGAGCTTGACATTGAAAAGGGCAAGTTTATTGCGAAAGCGCGTTTTTTAGCGGAAGCGGGTTGGCGAGTCGTATTAGGCAGTAAAGAGCGCGATGCTGAAAATGACGGTAGCCCATTACCGGTTGTTGCTAAGGGGGATGAGTTACTGTGTGAAAAAGGCGAAGTGCTTGAAAAACAAACGCAACCCCCAAGGCCTTTTACGGATGCGACACTATTATCCGCGATGACGGGGATTGCGCGTTTTGTTCAAGATAAAGCCTTAAAAAAGGTATTGCGTGAAACTGATGGGTTAGGCACTGAAGCGACGCGAGCAGGTATTATTGATCTGCTATTTAAGCGTCAGTTTTTATATAAAAAAGGTCGCTATATTCACTCAACTCCAGCGGGCAGAGCGTTAATTCATGTATTGCCTGATATGGCCACATTGCCAGATATGACGGCGCATTGGGAATCTATTTTGACGCAAATCAGTGAAAAACAAACGCGTTATATTGATTTTATGAATCCGCTTAGTGCGACATTAACGCAGCTTATTCATCACGCCCGTCAGTTTACTAACTTACGAGCATTTCGAGAGTTACCGCCTGTCACAAAGAATAAAACGACTAAAAAGCCCGCAAAATCGGCGAAAAAACCGAAAAAAAGTGAGCAAGAGTAGTCTACTAGTGAGTGTGAGCCATTTGATGGTTATCGGAGAGGTCGATAGGGAAAATCTTCCCTATCGAACAAAAAAGAGTAGTTAGCCTTTGGTTAAATCAAACTCGGCCCAAACGGGGGCATGATCTGAAGGTTTTTCCATTCCCCGTATTTCGTAGTCAATCCCTGTTGCCACACAACGTGTAGAAAGAGCCGTAGACGCTAAGAGTAAATCTATACGTAAGCCTCTGTTATCATCAAAACCTTTTGAACGGTAGTCGAACCACGAGTAACAATCATCCACGTCAGGGTTCATTGCGCGATAAGTATCGACAAGCCCCCAATTTAGCAGTCGTTCCATCCATGCGCGCTCTTCGGGTAAAAATGAGCATTTACCTGTTTTTAGCCAGCGTTTACGATTCGCTTCGCCAATACCAATATCCAGATCAGTTGGACTAATATTCATATCACCCATGATCAATAGCTGTGATTGAGGGGTCTGGGTTGATGTAATATAGTCTTGTAAGTCTTGGTAAAATTTCTCTTTAGCAGGGAATTTTACTGGGTGTTCACGGCTTTCGCCTTGAGGAAAATAGCCATTTACGACAGTTAATAAACCATGATTGGTTTCAATATCTGCCATGATGATCCGGCGTTGTGCATCATCATCGTCGGTAGGAAAGCCTTTTCGAACTGCAACAGGCTTATTTTTAGTCAGGAGAGCGACGCCATAGTGTGCTTTTTGACCATGATAAAATACATGATAGCCTAACTTGCTAACGTCATCGTAAGGAAACATTTCGTCGTGAACTTTGGTTTCCTGTAGACCTATCACCTCTGGCTGATGCTTATCAATGATAGCTGCCAATTGGTGTGGGCGAGCACGGAGGCCATTTATGTTGAAAGAGATAAATTTCATGGTCTTTTATCACCTATTAGATTTTTGTCTGTACATCGAGATTCTAACAGATGATGACTAGACTGTAACTATTAAATAACTATTTAAATATAAATTGAATTATGCTTAATGAATATTTATAGCTCTAATTATAATCGTAATGTTTTATCTTAAAATTTAAATAAGATTATTAGTTATACAATTAATGAAAAATATGTTCACTGATTTCAAATTGGTGATTTATATTTAATGTGATTTAATAGTCGAGTCATAAAAAATAATGAAATGAAACAGTATAATATATTGCTTTGCATTGTTGGAAAATATAAAAATAGTTTTATGAAAAATTGTTACTCATTCAATGAAAAATTAAATTAAAATTTTCATCTGATATGTCAAGTGATGGGCTATTCAACATATTGTTTTTAATGATTAATAATGTTGAATTTTGCATGTTTAATAAACAGAATGGGGTCATAGATATGTTCTTTTCAAGAAAATTAGAGGCATTTATGGCAGTTGTTGAAAATGGCTCATTAAGTAAGGCTGCTAGGGTAATGAACCGAACGACGCCACCAATTGCTAAGTCAATTAAAGACTTTGAAACAAGCTTAGGAAAACGCCTATTTAAACGAGAAAAGTTTGGTATGACTTTAACTAAGGATGGTCAAGAGTTATATAATGACTTACGTGATCTTTACTTACAAGAGAAGGAAATAACTAAGAAACATTTCACAGGTTATATTGTCAATGAAGCCAATATTTATTATGACTGGGGGAAAGAAAATTTTCTTATTCACCTTTATCAGGCAGCAAATAAAAATAATGTTCAAATTAATATATTGAGGTTTAATTATGAGGAGGTTGATGAAATTGTTGATTACGATGGTAATACGGTTATTTTAAGTTCTCAACCTGTCGTCAGTGAGCGTTTTTCCTTACAAAGAAAAATAGAGAATGCATCATTAGGAATTTATTGTCGTAATGAATTATATGAAAAATATCATTACAATATTATGGCGCTATTAAGGCAATGCACATGGCTGTGTGATCCTGCATTTTATAAGAGCAGTTTAATGGGGGAGCTGCTTAATCAGGTTGAACTAGAAGGTAATAAGGCCAGTATTCGGCAAATGGATAATATTGGTAACTGCCAGAGTTTTCTTCAAGTTGGTGATTTTATTGCAATTATTGATTACTACCCTGAAAATGACGTGAATGATAAGTTGCTTAACTATATTCCGTTGAATTCAATTATTGAGGATTGCTGCTGCTATGTTTATAAGTCTAAGTCACACTCTAGTGTATTAAATCGATTTATAGACACAATTGATACTTTAGGTGAAGGGAACGCTTGAATGGTGGTGGGAGAAGGATTCGAACCTTCGAAGTCTGTGACGGCAGATTTACAGTCTGCTCCCTTTGGCCGCTTGGGTATCCCACCAGATTTTGAGTTGCTGTATTCGTTGACAGCGGGCGGCATCATATCAAATGACGCGCCCCTGTAAAGTATTAATTTTTTAAAAGCTGTTCAAATGCTGTTTTTTTGCGCTTCATGCATATTTAAACAGCAAATATTCGTATTACAAGATAATAGTACGGTTTCCGTAAACAAAAACACGTTGAGCTAATACCCAATATAATGCGTGGCTAAGGACATTTTTTTCAACATCCCTACCTGCGCGCATCATATCATCGGCTGTGAAGGTGTGGTCTACATTAATAACGTTTTGCGTAATGATAGGGCCTTCATCAAGATTATCATTAACAAAATGAGCCGTCGCACCAATGATCTTAACGCCCCGTTCATATGCCTGATGATATGGACGGGCACCAATGAATGCAGGCAAGAATGAGTGGTGAATATTAATGATTTGGTTCGGATAATGCTGTACAAACGCTGGGGTTAATACACGCATGTATTTTGCTAAGACCACATAATCAGGCTGATATTGGTCAATTTGCGCAATCATTTTTTCATCATGCTGTTCACGCGTTAGACCTTCATGGCTAATATGGTGGAAAGGAATACCGAATTGTTCGACAAGGCCTTTCAATGTGTCATGGTTACCGATAACCGCCGCAATTTCTACATCTAAACCATCGTATGCACTCTTCATCAATAAGTCACCTAGACAGTGAGCTTCCTTGGTGACCATAACGACAATACGGCGACGGCCTGATGAATTTAATTCACGTTTTGAACCTGCCGGCAGGGCGTCATCGAGATCAGCGAGTAGGGTTTCATCATTAAAAATCCCCTCAAGCTCTGTACGCATAAAGAAGCGACCAGTGCGGTGATCAACAAATTCATTATTCTGTACGATATTGAGCTGGTGTTTGTAACAAATATTGGTGATTTTTGCGATCAAGCCTTTTGCATCAGGACAAATGGTGCGAAGGACTTTTTTTTGTACATTCTTTTGTTGCATGGAAGTGTCTGATCCTTAACTTACAAAGCTTACATACTCATCATACTTCAAGTGACTGTAAATAGCGCAAACAGGGCTTGCATCTATCCGATAAATAGATGTTTTCGCGCATCGTTTTAGCAGTAGCTTGAAGGGCTTAGAGCGCACATAAGCAAACGATACATTATGCATTTCCGTTACGATGGGTAAAACATGACCACTAATGATTGTTACAGCATTTTTTGAATTTTTTGCCGGAACCACATGGACATAGATCATTTCGACCTGTTTTAGGTGTAATACCATCTATGTAATACCAACGTTTTTCTATACGCAGAAAACGGGAACGTTCATGAATAAGCTGTTTATGATCAGCTTTTTCATCAATAAAGCAAGTTGAAAATTCCACATAACCTTCATCGCTATTTTTAGCATAAGAAGAACTAATGACACGAAGAGAAAGCCATTGTGTCTGTAAGAAGCTTTGTTCTATTTCTTCACGCCAGTTATTGGCATGACAATCAGGATGCCAAGTTGCGATAAGGTAATCGGCATTTTTTGTCACATAAGCACTATAGCGAGAGCGCATCAATTGCTCGGGTGTTTCAGGGATTGCCTGATTATCGAGATAAGGTTGGCAGCATTGGCTAAAAGGGAGTGAATTGCCACAAAAACAACAGTTGTTTAGGGATTGTTCCATCTTCTACTCTATAAAAATAAGTATAAGGTATAAAAATAACTATACTTTAAAAATGACAGTACAATGATTTTGTCATATGAATAATAGTATTGGTAGTAAATAACCGATGAAAGCTAGAAGTAGGTTAAATATGAAAAATAAAAAGATACTCATCGTTGAAGATGAAAAAGTTTTTCGTTCAATGTTAGAAGGGTACTTACATGCTCAGGGGATGCAAGTCTTTGTCGCGGATAATGGTCAGAGTGCATTAATACGTCTCACCGAAGAAAACCTTAACCCTGATGTGATTTTGTGTGACTTGAATATGCCTGTCATGAGTGGTGAAGATTTTATGGCAGAGTTGGTCACACGAAATATTCACATCCCTGTTATTGTCATCTCTGCAACAACAGATTTCACGCAGCTTGACCGTATGCTACGGTTAGGTGCAAAAGATGCTTTATTGAAACCAATAAAAAATTTAGAGGAGTTGAAAGTTACTATTCAGAGTAACTTGTATCCTGAGCAATACAACGATCAAGTTGTTAATAGGTTACAACCCACACTGATAAACTATGATAACCAAGATATCACGCCAGTGTTAAAGCAATTGCAGCCACCTATAAATCAAGTGATTAATGGCTATCGCGTTAATTACCGTCAATTAAATGAAATTAACCGATTCGGGCTACTTCTTGATCTCGCACCAATATCAGATACTCAAATTGGTTTTTATTGCCTTGATATAGAACGCTCTCCACAGGAGGGAATTATGGCAGCGTTCTTGATCCGTGTTGTATTTAACGATTTATTAAAAAATGCGGTAAGTTTTCCAGATAAAAAACTACCTAATATCGATAAAATTATTAATCAAATAAATTATTTATTAGAGGATTCCGGATTTAGTGGGCAATTTCCGATATTACTGGGGTACTTCAATACGCGTAATAAAGCGATTATTCTGGCTAGTGGAGGGTTAGAAGCGGAAGTTGCAACAGAGAATGCTCAATATAGCTTATCTAGGAGTGTTCCATTGGGAACTTTAAAACATCAACCCTCCAATCATCTCGATGTACGAGGGACATTTTGGCAATGTCGAATTTGGAATAACCACCAAAATATTAAATTAATGTTTAATCCTGAATCTTAAGTTTTGTTTAAATTTACTCCAGTAAGTGTCATATTGGCTCTAATTAGGGCTTTGTACTATTTATCCAAAAATTATTCCTGTTATACTGCCTCGCACTAAAAACGCACCTTTATTACCGTTGATTATATAAAGAGTTTGGGTGCTTAGGAGAATTCTGGAGTTATGACTAAAATGACAAATAGAAAGGTACGCAAGGCAGTAATCCCTGTCGCAGGTCTTGGCACTCGTATGTTACCCGCGACTAAAGCAATTCCCAAAGAGATGTTACCACTCGTTGATAAACCTTTAATTCAGTATGTTGTTAATGAGTGTATCGCTGCTGGTATTAATGAAATTGTTTTAGTGACTCATTCATCAAAAAACTCGATTGAAAACCACTTCGATACGAGTTTCGAGCTTGAGGCAATTTTAGAAGCTCGTGTTAAGCGTCAATTACTCGATGAAGTGCAATCTATCTGCCCAAGTCACGTAACTATCATGCAAACGCGTCAAGGTATTGCTAAAGGCTTAGGTCATGCGATTTTATGTGCTAAGCCTCTTGTGGGGAATGAGCCTTTTGCGGTTATTCTGCCCGATGTTATTTTAGATCGTTATAGCACCGATTTAACCAAGTTTAATTTGAGCGAAATGCTGGCCCATTTTGAAGAAACGGGAGCAAGCCAAATTTTGGTTGAGCCCGTTCCTGAAGATGAAGTTTCTAATTATGGGATTGTAGATTGTAATGGTGCAACGTTGCTTCCTGGTGAAAGCAAACCGATTAGCCGCATGGTAGAAAAACCGAAGAAAGAAGAAGCACCATCAAATCTGTCGATTGTTGGCCGCTATGTATTATCGGAAAAAATTTGGGATGCACTAGCAAAAACAGCACCAGGGGCAGGGGATGAAATTCAATTAACCGATGCTATTGCGATTATGATGGAAAATAAGTCTCCTGTAGAGGCGTACCATCTATGTGGTAAAAGTCATGACTGTGGTAATAAGCTAGGTTATATGAAAGCATTCGTAGAATATGGTATGCAACATGATTCATTAGGGGAAGATTTTTCTGAGTGGATCCAAACCATATCGAATAAATTGAACAGTTCTAAAGCAGAAAAATAAACAGTTTCTTCTTATGATGATTTATAAAAGCTAACTCTAGATGTTAGCTTTTTTTGTTTGTGCGCCTTGTAGCTTTTCAATAGTTAAGTATCAATTAATGTAAATTATTGCTTAATTTAATTTACGTATTTAGAAGAAAAATACATCAATTTTTTTTGTATCGTATAAGTTTTATTATTCAATCGTATGCTTAAAAAGTTTGAGTAGGATTACATAACTTTACTTTTAGCGATGGCTTAAATTTAAATAATATTAATAAATGACTAGCAGATAAAAGGATGACTAAAACGAGCGAAAGAGGATTGCTTATCCTTGGAGCAGGAGGGGATTAACAATTTAATGGCTAATAGCGGCATAAGTGATAATAAAACTTAAACGTAGGATAAAAAAAACACCCTTATATAAGGGTGTTTTTGGGGAATAAGGTTATGGATCTTAGATTAGGAAATCGTCTAAAGATTTACCTTGTTCTTCAATGGCGGTTTTGATAACTGCTGGGGTACGACCCTGGCCAGTCCAAGTTTTAGTTTCGCCATTTTCATCAACGTATTTATATTTAGCTGGGCGAGCAGCACGTTTAGCACGAGTGCTTGAGCCTTTACCTGTATCTAAAATTTGAACCAGTTCGTTCAGATCAATACCTTGCTCTTCTGCCATTTGACGGAAGTTTTCTAGCTTACGGTTCTTTTCTTCTTGCTCTGCACGAACTTGATTTTCTTCTTCACGACGTTCTTCAACAACGACAGTTAATTTTTCCAGCATTTCTTCCAGTGATTCTAAAGCAATTTCTCTTGCTTGAGCACGAAGAGTACGGATGTTATTTAATGCTTTTAAAGATTCGCTCATTTTCCTGGTCTCAAATTTAATTGTTGGCCTGTGTACACTAATAATAGAATGCTATTTTATTTTCTGCAATAGCTAATTTGCACTATTAGTTTAAAAGTTATCTTTAGTAAAAGCAATTTTTTTACAAAAGAAATATTAACTTTTCACTGATATATATATACCACTATTATCAATATCCAAACTAATGAAAAACGGATTCAATTAGCTGGAAATTTTTTTGATTATAATTTGAAGGGCGCATCGAGAATACGTCAGGTTATTAGTGGCATGATAATGAAGCAAATAAGAGAGACTAAACGTAAATTTTCTTTTTTTGATACAGTAAATTAGTACTATGTTTTAAGGAGCACGCTATATCATTACCAATGATAGTTCGATATTTTACCTGTTTTAAGAGGGAAAAGAGTGATTACTATTGGTAAGATTTAGCAAAATCAATGGCGATATCTCTATTTGATGCCTGTATTTTTAAGTGCTTCCAGATGATGACTGTTAATCTAATGACATGTTTTATGGTAAAATTATCTTGTTTATTAATTTAGAGGAACTAGGCTGATGGCTCAGCTATATTTTTACTATTCTGCGATGAATGCAGGGAAATCGACATCCTTGTTGCAATCTTCTTATAACTATAATGAGCGGGGGATGCGTACGCTGATTTTCACGGCAGAAATCGATAATCGCTTTGCGCAGGGTAAAGTTTCATCGCGTATTGGGTTGTCTGCAGATGCACTTTTATTTACGCCAACCACAAATATGGCGGAAGTCATTAAAAATGAAAATAGCACAAAAAAGGTACATTGTGTCTTAATTGATGAGTGTCAATTTTTAACAAAACAGCAAGTTGAAGAGTTATGCGATATTGTCGATAACAGTGATATACCTGTTTTATGCTATGGGCTGAGAACTGATTTTTCAGGTGAACTATTTGTTGGAAGCCAATATTTATTAGCTTGGGCTGATAAATTAGTTGAATTAAAAACCGTGTGTTATTGCGGCCGTAAGGCCAATAAAGTATTAAGGATAGGGAGTGATGGTATTCCTCTTTATGAAGGGGCACAGGTCGATATAGGCGGTAATGAGAAGTATATTTCTGTCTGCCGTAAGCATTATACAGAAGCCATCGAACAGGCTAAGTTAATGAACCAAGGCATTATTCCCAAAAAAGCGATTCACTTTAATTAATTGCGTATAACAATTAAAAGTAGATTTAAGTTAATCGTGTAATAGGGAAAGTCACTTTCCCATAAAAATTATAAGGATAATAATCATTTATTATCCTTATTAAAAAAGAGAGGCACTGAGTTTTAAATCAGTGCCTCTCTTATTAATTAGCTACCTAACTATTTTTTTGAACTTTTCTTTTCCACTTTTGCTGCTGTTGCTGTGGATGTTTGTTCAGTGAATTCGCGTCCATAATAGGAATCCAGTAATAGCTGTTTCAATTCAGAAATTAATGGATAGCGAGGGTTTGCACCGGTACATTGGTCGTCAAATGCATCCTCAGAGAGCTTATCAACGCGTGCTAAGAAGTCTGCTTCAGGCACACCCGCTTCACGTATGGATTTAGGGATACCTAAATCTGCTTTGATTTCCTCAAGCCATGCTAATAGTTTTTCAATTTTAGCATCGGTACGGTCGCTAGATTTTGTTAAACCTAAATGATCGGCTATTTCAGCATAACGGCGTCGTGCTTGTGGACGGTCATATTGGCTAAATGCCGTTTGTTTAGTTGGGTTATCGTTAGCATTATAACGAACGACGTTACTAATTAATAAGGCATTCGCTAACCCATGTGGTATGTGGAACTCAGAGCCTAATTTATGGGCCATTGAGTGACAAACCCCTAAGAATGCGTTTGCAAATGCAATCCCAGCGATGGTTGCAGCGTTATGGACACGCTCTCTTGCAACAGGATTGGTTGCCCCTTCATGATAACTCGTCGGTAGGTACTCTTTTAATAGGCTAAGCGCTTGTAATGCTTGACCATCAGAGTATTCATTCGCTAATACAGAAACATAGGCTTCCATCGCATGAGTCACAGCATCCAGACCACCAAATGCGGTCAGTGATTTCGGCATATTCATCACAAGGTTTGCATCGACGATAGCCATATTTGGAGTCAGTGCATAGTCCGCTAATGGGTATTTTTGACCTGTTTTATCATCCGTTACCACTGCAAATGGGGTAACTTCAGAGCCTGTTCCTGAGGTCGTTGTAATCGCAACTAATTTTGCTTTCACTCCCATTTTAGGGAAACGGTGAATACGTTTACGGATATCCATAAAGCGTAGTGCTAATTCTTCAAAATGCGTTTCTGGATGTTCGTACATAACCCACATAATTTTGGCCGCGTCCATTGGGGAGCCACCACCTAATGCAATAATGACATCAGGTTTAAAGGCGTTCATTTGAGCGGCACCTTTACGGACGACCGTTAATGTAGGATCAGCTTCAACCTCAAAGAAAACGTCGGTTTCAATATGGTGTTTTTTCAGTACATTTACCACTTCTTCAACATAGCCATTGTTAAATAAATAGCCATCAGTGACGATAAATGCACGTTTTGCGCCATCCGTTGCGATCTCTTCAAGTGCAATAGGGAGACAACCGCGACGGAAATAGATTGAGTTAGGAAGTTTATGCCACAACATATTTTCAGCTCTTTTCGCCACGGTTTTAGTATTGATCAAATGTTTTGGTCCAACGTTTTCAGAGATTGAGTTACCACCCCATGAACCGCAACCAAGTGTGAGAGAAGGCGCTAATTTAAAGTTATAGAGGTCACCGATACCCCCTTGTGAAGCGGGCGTATTGATGAGGATACGCGCGGTTTTCATTTTGACGCCGAAGTAATTAACACGTTCAGCTTGGTTATCTTGGTCTGTATATAGACAAGAGGTGTGACCGATACCCCCCATTTCGACTAATTGCTCGGCTTTGTCTACAGCCTCTTCAAAGTTTTTAGCGCGATACATGGCAAGGAGTGGCGATAATTTTTCGTGGGCAAATGGCTCTGAATCTGCAATTACCTTGACTTCGCCAATAAGTATTTTCGTGGTTACAGGTACAGTAACACCGGCCATTTCAGCGATTTTATATGCAGTTTGACCAACAATTGCTGCGTTCAGACTACCATTTTTCAAAATAACATCTTGAACGGCTTTAAGCTCTTTACCTTGCAGTATATAGCCACCGTGGGTCGCGAAGCGTTCACGAACCTGATTATAAATTTCATCGACGACAACAACGGATTGCTCGGATGCACAGATGACGCCATTATCGAAGGTTTTTGACATCAAGATAGACGCCACAGCACGTTTGATATCGGCTGTTTCATCGATAACAACCGGTGTATTACCTGCGCCTACACCAATAGCAGGTTTACCGGAGCTGTATGCCGCTTTCACCATACCAGGACCACCTGTTGCTAAAATCAGGTTGATATCCTCGTGATGCATCAATGCATTAGATAATTCGACCGATGGTGCATCGATCCAACCGATAATATCTTTTGGTGCACCAGCTTCGATAGCTGCTTTAAGAACAATTTCTGCCGCTTTATTGGTTGCATTTTTAGCGCGAGGGTGCGGAGAAAAAATAATTGCATTACGCGTTTTTAAACTAATTAAAGATTTAAAAATGGCGGTTGAGGTTGGGTTAGTGGTTGGAACGATACCACAGATAATACCGATAGGTTCAGCGATAGTAATTGTTCCAAAAGTTGGGTCTTCAGAAAGCACGCCACAGGTTTTTTCGTCTTTATAGGCATTATAAATATATTCAGAGGCAAAGTGATTTTTGATCACCTTATCTTCAACAATACCCATACCTGATTCTTCTACAGCAAGTTTAGCGAGCGGGATCCGTGCGTCTGCTGCTGCAAGCGCTGCTGCGCGGAAAATGCGGTCAACTTGCTCTTGAGAGAAGTTAGCGAATTCACGCTGAGCTTTTTTGACACGAGCAACGAGGTCATTGAGTTCGGTAACATTAGTTACTGACATAGAGATTACTCCTGATAAATGTTAAACTTTTTAAGCCAATGAGCAGTGCTTCTTGAAACATTAAAACGCTAAAAACTGAGTAGATAAATTATAGTTTATATTTATTAACATATTTTATTTATCCGCTTATTGGCTTAAAAAGCTTTTAGTACAAGGTGAAAAGCGTACTTTTCTTAAATTAACTCCCTCTATCAGTTAAGAATAGATTAGCATTATTTGTGTTTATTGATGTGATCTAGATCACAAAAATCCAAAGCTGACTCCTTTCAGCAAGCCTATTTTGAGGGAATGCATGTTTTTTGTTGAAATTAGACACAATATTTTTTGATAACGAATAAAAAGAGCTAAAAAATCATATTATTTGCATGAAGTTTAAGCGAATAACTAACAGTAACCGCTAAAATAAAACTTAGCAGAATCTATTTTATTTATTTAGTGATAAACTTTAACTATCTGTGATTTTCTTAAATCTGATTATTTAAAGGTGCTGATGCGTGAGTGCAGGATTACTTGATTTATCAGGCTATATAAAATTTTTTATTGGTCTTTTTGCGTTAGTAAACCCAGTGGGAATTCTGCCTGTGTTTATTAGCATGACTAATTATCAAAGTAGCGCTGGGCGTAACAAAACAAATACGATAGCGAATACTTCTGTCGCTATCATTTTATGTACATCATTATTAATCGGCGATTCAATTCTGCAAGTATTTGGTATTTCTATCGATTCATTCCGCATTGCGGGTGGAATATTAATTGTAACGATTGCAATGTCGATGATCAGTGGGAAAATCGGTGAAGACAAACAAAATAAACAAGAGAAAACAGAAACAGCAGTGCGAGATAGTATCGGGGTAGTACCACTTGCATTACCGCTAATGGCAGGGCCGGGGGCAATTAGCTCTTGTATCGTTTGGTCATCTCGGTGGCATGGTTGGCAAAACTTTATCGGTCTGGCGCTGACAAGTATTGTGTTTGCATTTTGCTGTTGGTTACTGTTCCGCTCGGCATCATTGCTTGTTCGCTACTTAGGGCAAACAGGGATTAACGTGGTGACGCGAATTATGGGACTGCTTCTGATGTCTCTGGGAATAGAGTTTATTGTTACGGGGGTTAAAGCAATATTTCCCGGTCTTCTATAATCATTTTTTGACATACTAATTCTCTTGCTCATAGATCACTATTATATGGTGATCTATAAGTGTCTATTACATTAGTAATAATATTCCGATTAAAAAAACGCCAAACAAATAAACACCATTATCGTTTTTTACCTTATAGGTATCACTAATAAAAAATGATGGTGTTATTCTACTAAATGATAGTCATAAATAGATTATCTTTTGCCTGCTAATCTGCTGTTATTTTGTGCTGATTTCAATTCCCCTTTCTTATAATAATATGTCGCATTTTTTGCTAAATAAGGCATAAAAAGTAAGGAAATGTGAGCCAAGTAAATTTTTGCGCTATTTAATTTATTCAATGTTAATGATATGTTTAAACAAGTCTCAATTGCGCGAATAGATGAATAACAGAATAATCATCTATTTATACAATAAAATCATAACGCTTTTAGTTTAACACAGGCTTGTCTAGCTTGCGGGTGATTACACAATTTTAACATTTTGTAACAAAAATGTGAGAGGCCAAAAGTGGATTATTAAAACTAATCCAAAGGGAAATACTCTAAGTTTCAGGGTATGACGCGAAACAAAATAACCAGATAGGATGCTGAAGTTTGTTGTAGCAACCAAATAACCGTTGAGGGTGATAATGAATTTTTTTACCAAGAGTTTGTATTCACTACCTATATTTTTAGTTGCATTACACACTAATGCAGATCCAGTGTCTGCGTCGATTAAGCAAGCGATTACCATTAATAACGGCACAGAGGTTTCGTCATTAGACCCCCATAAAGTCGAAGGGATCCCTGAGAGCAATATTATTCTTAATCTTCTTGAAGGGCTCGTTTATACGGATGTGGATGGTAAGGTGACACCCGGTGTTGCCGAAAGTTGGACTAATGATAATTATACTACATGGGTGTTTACTCTCAGAGATAATGCCAAGTGGAGCGATGGTACACCAGTGACTGCACAAGACTTTGTGTATAGCTGGCAGCGGTTAGCCGACCCTAAAACAGGCTCTCCTTATTCAAGTTACTTGCAAAATGCCTATATTGAGAATGCTTCTGAAATTTTAAAAGGTAAAAAGCCAATTGAGTCTCTTGGTGTGAAAGCGTTGGATGAGAAACATTTGCAAGTCACGTTGACCCATCCAGTACCTTATTTTATCGATATGCTTAATCACACGGCGATGAAGCCCGTAAACAGAAAGGCGATTGAAAAATATGGCGATAAATGGACTCAGCCCAAAAATTTTATCGGCAATGGAGCCTATGTATTAGATAAATGGGTTGTCAATGAACGGATTGTTTTGAAGCGTAATCCACAGTATTGGAATAATCAAAACAGTAAAATTGATGAAGCGACATTTTTAGCTATTTCTTCAGAAGTGAGTGATGTAAACCGTTATCGTAGCGGTGAAATTGATATCAGTAATTCAGCAATTCCGCCTGTTCTTTATAAAAAAATGCAAATAGAACGGCCGAACGAATTATATATTCGTCCTTACCTATGTACGTTCTACTACGAGATTAATAATAGCAAACCACCATTTACCGATCCGAGAGTGCGAGAGGCGATAAAGCTCGGGTTAGATAGGGAAACCATTACGAATAAAATAATGGCACAAGGGCAAATTGTTGCTTATGGTTTTACACCTACTTTCATTAATAATGGCGATTTTTCCCCACCAGAGTGGGCAAATTGGAGTAATGAAAAACGCTACCAGCGTGCAAAGGCTCTTTTGGAAGAAGCGGGTTACAATGCGCAAAATCCACTGAAATTCTCACTTCTGTATAACACATCCGATCAAAATAAACAGCAGGCTATCGTCGCAGCTTCAATGTGGAAAAAAAATATTGGAGCCGAGGTAAGTTTACAAAATCAAGAATGGAAGACGTCGTTACAGAGTCGCCATGATGGTAACTATGATGTTGTGCGTGTGACTTGGTGCGCTGATTATAATGAACCATCGGCATTTTTAAATATTATGTCGTCAGATAGCAGTAATAACACCGCATTTTATAAAAACTCAAAATTCGATGCTTTGTTAGAAAAGGCATTGAGCGCGCCAGATGACGCCAGTCGTAAACAAATCTATCAGCAGGCGGAAGCACTACTCGATCAAGATTCAGCGATTATTCCCGTCTATTATCGGGTCAGTGTGCGTTTAATTAAACCTTCGGTTGGTGGATTCAAAGGAAAAGACCCTCTTGATAATATGGATATTAAACGGTTATATATAAATCAAGATAATAAATAGTAATTAAATAATTAAAAAAACAGTTTACCGAATGGGTAAACATATTAATCCACAATGTCACCATAATATATGGTATGGGAGTAACGGATAAAATGAGTAAACACATTCATAAAACCATGATTGCTTTAGGTGTTGCCGCTGGATTGATGACAGGGGGGATAGCGAGCAGCTTTGCCGCTACAGTGCCTGCTGGTGTTGAACTTGCAGAAAAACAAACGTTAGTCCGTAATAATGGCTCTGAACCTCAATCCCTAGATCCACATAAAATTGAAGGTGTTCCTGAATCGGCTTTAGCGCGTGATCTCTTTGAAGGTTTAACGGTCGTGGGTCCTAATGGTGAAATCTTACCTGGCTCAGCTGTAAGTTGGGAAAATAAAGATTTTAAAGAGTGGACGTTTAAAATTCGTGAAGGGGCTAAATGGTCAAACGGTGACCCTGTAACAGCACAAGACTTCGTTTATAGTTTCCAACGTATCGTTGACCCTGATACCGCTTCTCCTTATGCGAGCTATTTACAATATGCACACATTAAGAATGTCGATGATATTATTACCGGAAAGAAAAAACCCGAAGAGCTGGGTGTTAAAGCATTAGATGATCATACTCTTGTGCTGGAGTTAAGTGAGGCGGTTCCTTATATCCCCAAATTGATGATCCACTCATCAATGTCACCAGTTAATAAAAAAGTGGTTGAGAAATATGGCGCTAAATGGACGCAACCACAAAACTTTGTAGGCAATGGTGCTTATAAACTAAAAGATTGGACCGTTAACGAACGTATCGTTCTTGAGCGTAGTCCAACATATTGGGATAACGCTAATACCATTATCGATCAAGTGACCTACCTGCCGATTTCTTCAGAGGTGACTGACGTTAACCGCTACCGCAGCGGTGAAATTGATATGACCTATAGCAATTTACCAATTGAGCAATTTAAGAGCCTACAAAAAAGCATGCCTAATGAGTTACGCGTGAACCCATATCTGTGCATTTATTACTACGAAATTAATAACGAAAAACCGCCATTTAATGACCCTCGAGTCAGAGAGGCATTGAAGCTATCAATGGATAGGGATGTGATCACCTATAAAGTGAAGGCTCAAGGGGATATTCCGGCATATGGTTTCACACCGCCATTTACCAGTGGCATGAAAACTGAAAAACCGGATTGGTATACCAACATGACGCAAGAGCAACGCAATGAAAAAGCGAAACAGCTACTTGAAGAGGCTGGTTATAATAAATCAAATCCGTTGAAATTTAACCTGCTGTATAACACCTCCGATTTACATAAACGTATTGCCATTGCTGCATCATCAATGTGGAAGAAAAATATCGGCGCAGAAGTGAAATTGGAAAACCAAGAGTGGAAAACCTTCTTAGATAGCCGACACCAAGGTGCTTATGATGTCGCACGTGCAGGATGGTGTGCTGACTATAATGAACCGTCTTCCTTCCTCAATATGTTACTGTCTAATAGTAGTAATAATACGGTTCACTATAAGAACAAAGAATTTGATGCGGTGATGAAGCAGACTTTGCAAGTGAAAACAGATGAAGAACGTTCTGATTTGTACAATAAAGCAGAAAAAATCCTAGATAAAGACTCCGCTGTTGTGCCTCTTTATTACTATGTTAATACTCGTTTAGTTAAGCCGTATGTAGGTGGGTATACAGGAAAAGACCCGCTAGACAACCTGCATACAAAAGACCTTTATATTATCAAGCACTAACAATAATAATCCGGCTCTTCGGAGCCGGATAACAATATGATTATTGGTCCGACTAAGCAACGGAAGTAGGAAAGGGCAATGTTAAAATTTATTTTACGGCGTTTACTTGAAGCGATCCCGACACTTTTTATTCTTATTACAATTTCATTTTTTATGATGCGTTTAGCACCAGGCAGCCCTTTTACGGGGGAACGTAAATTACCACCTGAAGTTATGGCAAATATTGAAGCGAAATACCATCTGAATGACCCTATGTATAAACAGTATTTCAGCTATTTAGTTCAATTATCTAAAGGTGACTTTGGTCCATCATTTAAATATAAAGACTACAGCGTTAACGACTTAGTGGCAAAAGCCTTCCCAGTGTCTGCGAAATTAGGTGCAACTGCTTTTATCGTCGCCGTCTTCTTTGGTGTGACAGCGGGGGTTATTGCCGCATTGAATCAAAATAGCAAATGGGATTTTACAGTCATGGGGTTCGCCATGACGGGGGTTGTCATCCCAAGCTTTGTTGTGGCACCGTTATTGGTGCTGATATTCGCCATTCATTTGAAATGGCTCCCCGGTGGTGGCTGGGATGGTGGTAACCTCAAACATATGATTTTGCCGATGGTGGCATTATCACTAGCTTATATTGCAAGCATTTCGCGTATTACGCGTGGCTCCATGATTGAAATCATGCACTCCAACTTTATTCGTACAGCACGCGCAAAAGGCTTACCACTGCGTACGATCATTTTACGACATGCCTTAAAACCAGCATTACTCCCTGTGCTTTCTTATATGGGGCCTGCTTTTGTGGGGATTATTACGGGTTCGATGGTTATTGAAACTATCTTTGGTTTACCAGGTATAGGGCAATTGTTTGTTAATGGCGCGTTGAACCGTGATTACTCTTTGGTGCTTAGCCTAACAATCTTAGTTGGCGTATTAACGATTACCTTTAACGCTATTGTCGATGTGCTGTATGCCGTTATCGACCCGAAAATTCGCTATTAGTCCGGAGAGAACGCTATGTTATTAAATCAAAAAAATAGTGAAGCTCTGGAAAAGCTTTCTGAGCAATTAGATATTGAAGGGCGCAGTTTATGGCAGGATGCACGACGTCGGTTTATGCATAACCGAGCGGCAATTTTTAGCCTCTTTATCCTATTTTTGATCACCTTATTTGTCATCTTTGCCCCCATGTTATCTCCCTTTTTATATGATGATACTGATTGGGAAATGATGTCGATGCCTCCTGATTTGGCAAGTGGTCACTATTTTGGCACCGACGCCTCTGGCCGTGATCTTTTGGTGAGGGTAGCGATTGGTGGACGAATTTCTCTGATGGTAGGGGTAGCTGCTGCATTGGTTGCTGTGGTTGTTGGTACCTTATATGGCTCTATTGCAGGTTATGTTGGCGGGAAAGTGGACTCCATCATGATGCGTTTGTTGGAGATCTTAAACTCATTTCCATTTATGTTTTTTGTGATCTTGTTGGTAACACTCTTCGGTACAAATATCTTATTGATATTTGTTGCGATAGGGATGGTTTCTTGGCTGGATATGGCGCGTATCGTTCGTGGGCAAACTTTAGGACTGAAACGCAAAGAGTTTATTGAGGCTGCTTTAGTTTGTGGGGTGAGTACTCGCCATATTATTTTGCGCCATATCGTTCCTAATGTATTAGGTGTGGTTGTGGTGTATGCGTCATTACTGGTGCCAAGTATGATCCTATTTGAATCATTTTTAAGCTTTCTAGGGTTAGGGACACAAGAGCCGCTTAGTAGCTGGGGAGCGTTATTGAGTGATGGGGCAAACTCAATGGAAGTGACGCCATGGCTATTACTGATCCCCGCGGGTTTTCTAGTAGTAACTCTGTTTTGTTTTAACTTTATCGGCGATGGTTTACGTGATGCCCTCGACCCGAAAGACCGTTAGAGGGAGCTATTATGTCTAATATTCAATCATCTAACCCTCTCTTGAGTGTAAAAGATCTCAATGTGACCTTTTCAACTCCTGATGGTGATGTCACCGCAGTCAACAAGTTGAATTTTGAACTACGTGCTGGCGAAACACTGGGTATTGTCGGTGAGTCAGGCTCAGGAAAATCACAAACAGCATTTGCATTAATGGGGCTGTTAGCGCGTAACGGCAAAATAGGTGGCTCAGCGATATTTAACGGGCGTGAAATTTTAAATTTAAAAGAAAAAGCGTTAAATAAGATGCGTGCGGAAGAAATCTCTATCATCTTCCAAGACCCGATGACCTCTCTCAATCCATATTTAAAGATTGGCACACAATTATCTGAAGTGTTAATGCTACATAAAGGGATGAGTAAGCAAGAGGCATTTGAGGAATCTGTTCGCATGTTAGATGCCGTTAAAATGCCAGAAGCACGTAAACGAATGAATATGTATCCCCATGAGTTTTCTGGGGGGATGCGTCAACGGGTTATGATTGCGATGGCGTTATTGTGTCAGCCTAAGTTATTGATTGCCGATGAGCCGACAACCGCGTTAGATGTCACGGTTCAAGCACAAATCATGACTCTGTTAAATGAACTGAAAAAAGAGTTTGATACCGCTATTATCTTGATCACCCATGACTTAGGTGTCGTCGCAGGCGTGTGTGACAAAGTGTTAGTGATGTATGCGGGGCGCACTATGGAGTATGGCTCAGCCCGAGATATTTTCTATCAACCCTCTCATCCTTATTCATTAGGGCTACTTGCCGCAGTGCCGCGTTTGGATGGCGATGATGAAAGCCTAGCGACCATAGCGGGTAACCCTCCTAACTTATTGCGCTTACCAAAAGGCTGCCCATTCTCGCCACGTTGCCAATATGCGAATGCACAATGTATTGAACAAGAGCCTGAGCTGAATGCATTTTCAGCGGGTCGATTAAGAGCTTGCTTTAAGCCGGTGGAGGAGCTGGTATGACACAACATGAAAATAGGCCAGTTTTGCTCGAGGTCAATGATTTAAAAGTGCATTTCTCTATTCGAGATAAAAAACAGTGGTTCTGGCAGCCTGATAAAAGCTTAAAAGCTGTTGATGGCGTGACGTTACGTCTGTATGAAGGCGAAACATTAGGTGTTGTTGGGGAGTCAGGGTGCGGGAAATCAACTTTCGCACGTGCCATTATTGGCTTAGTAAAATCGACAGGCGGCTCTGTGAGCTGGCTGGGGAATAATTTATTAGGATTAAATGAAAAACAGTGGCGGGATATACGTAGCGATATTCAAATGATTTTCCAAGATCCTTTGGCATCGCTGAACCCTCGCATGACGATAGGCGACATTATTGCCGAGCCACTGAAAACGTATAATCCAAAAATGCCGCAATCTGAAGTGATCGAAAAGGTCAGAAAAATGATGATGCGGGTAGGGTTATTACCTAATCTGATTAACCGTTATCCCCATGAATTTTCAGGGGGGCAGTGCCAGCGTATTGGGATAGCAAGGGCATTGATCCTTGAGCCTAAACTGGTCATTTGTGATGAGCCTGTTTCTGCACTTGATGTCTCTATTCAAGCGCAAGTCGTTAACTTATTACAAGAGCTTCAAAGGGAAATGGGCCTATCCTTAATATTTATTGCCCATGACCTCGCGGTCGTCAAACATATCTCTGACCGTGTATTAGTGATGTATTTGGGAAATGCCGTTGAATTAGGCACCTATGATGAAGTGTATAACAATCCACTTCATCCTTATACCAAAGCACTAATGTCTGCGGTACCCGTTCCTGATCCTGACAAGGAAAAAAATAAAACCATTGAATTACTTGAAGGGGAACTGCCGTCACCCATTAATCCGCCTTCAGGTTGTGTATTTAGAACTCGCTGTCCACTTGCTGATGAAGGCTGTGCTAAAACAAAACCTTTATTAGAAGGGAGCTTTAAACATGCGGTATCTTGTTTAAAAGTCGATCCACTATAACGGATTTGTATGCCTAGTTAGAATGCCAGTTAGTGATGCTGACTGGCATTTTTCTTGGGATCATTTATTGATATTGACCATAAAAATCGCGCCCTAACTCAAAGGCTAGGGCGCGGTTAGCGAATTTAAATTCACGATTACTTTTAATAGCATAATAGCAGGTTGCTATATCTTCATTGCGGCATGTTTAACGAAACTAGCGCTTCCATAAAATATGGTGAAAAGGTTGGGCTGGATGGCGGCTAATTAAAATGCGGGCAAAAATGTCAGCAATTTCATCGTCATCGGATTGCGCCAACCCAATAATCACTTCACTCAATGTATCTAAATCAAAATCAGGCTGAATAACATCCTGCCAATGTTGGCTGAGAGGAACAATTTCAGCCGCGCCACACTCTTCAAATTGCAATGCAAAAATAACCTGATCGGCTGGCTCTAAATTATCCATTGCTTGCTCAAGGAACAGGTCATAGGCTATCTCAATGATTTCATCTTCATCAATAAGTTTAATGGATTGTGGCTTAGTCATGACAGTTCCTAAAATAAAAAATTACAATAATGGGCTAAAGAAATAGCATAAACGTTCAACAACTCGGTTCCAGAAAGGCCGTTGCTCCCACTCTTCTATCTCAAGGCGTGTGGAACGTGCGATATAATCATATTGAACAAGAGTAAGGTCACTACCAAAGTTTTTATCATCAATCACAACAGTTATTTCAAAATTCAGCCATAAGCTTCGCATATCTAAGTTAACTGAACCAACGAGGCTTAGTTCACCATCGACCAGAACGCTCTTAGTGTGTAGCAGGCCATCTTCAAATTGATAAATTTTCACGCCAGCTTCAAGTAGTTCAGTATAAAACGAACGGCTTGCCCAGCGCACGAGAAATGAATCATTTTGCCTTGGCATAACAATACTGACATCAACTCCGCGCATGGCAGCAGTACAAATCGCGTGCAATAGATCATCACTCGGCACGAAATAAGGGGTCGTCATGATAAGCTGTTTGCGGGCAGAGAAAATAGCCGTCATCAGTGATTGTTGGATCAACTCATCAGGGAACCCTGGCCCAGATGCAATCATTTGAGTGGTGTGACCGTTAGCTTGCTCAAATGGCATAATATTCGTGTCTGGGGGGGGGGGCAAAATACGTTGCCCCGTTTCCATTTCCCAGTCAAAGGCGTAGACAATACCTAATGTCGTGCTGACAGGGCCTTCCATACGCACAAGGATATCCACCCATTCACCGACCCCTGCATCCTGTTTAAAGTAGCGAGGGTCAACCATATTCATACTTCCAGTATATGAAATATAATTATCAATCACGATAATTTTGCGGTGCTGACGCAAGTCCATGCGGCGTAAGAAAAAACGCATTAAATTGACTTTTAAGGATTCGATAAACTCAATACCTGCCGCACGCATTTTATCGGGGTAATCGCTACGGAAGAAATGCCAGCTACCCGCCGAGTCAACCATAATACGGCATTTGACACCTCGCTTAGCGGCATTGAGTAGGGCTTCAGTGACACCATCTACCAATCCCCCGGGTTGCCAGATATAAAATACCATCTCGATTGAGTGCTGTGCATTATTGATATCATTGACAATCGATTTTAATGACTCTTCACAAGTGGTCATCAATTGAATTCGATTGCCTTTAACGCCAGCAATACCTTGCCGTTTCTCACACAATTGAAACAGAGGCTCGGCAACAGGACTATTTTCAGTGGCAAAAATGTGTTTAGAGTGACGTAAATTCTCGAGCCAAGTTGCCACAGAGGGCCACATCTGTTGCGCTTTATCAACCCGCCGTTTACCTAAATGCAACTCACCGAAGGCAATATAAGCAATGATACCGACCAATGGCAGAATGTAGATGATCAGTAACCAGGTCATCGCTGAAGTGACAGGGCGTCGTTTAACAAGGATTCGAACGGTAATTGCTGCAATGACTAGCCAATAGACGAAAAATAATAACCAGCTCAATAGCGTATACACAGTTGCCATAATCGATTACATGCCTCACAAATTGGAGAGTGTAAAAATAGTCAAAAAATGAAACAGATTTGATAAAAAATAAAAATTGATGCTAACACTGATAGAATTTAGCAAACATTCATCGTAAAAGCTTTGCTAAATCTTATAGATTAATGGTGAAAAAACAATTAATTCTATTTATAAGTTCCCCTTTAGCATCATGAACATCGTTATTCGAACGGTTTTTTTATCAAATGACAGGTATTTCTTGGCTAGCGTGACCAAAGGTCTATAATATTTTGCCAATTTCATACGTAGTTAAACTCAGTAATAAAAGGATAGAAAAATGAGACGTAGTAGGCATGAAGTTGGTCGCTGGCGGATGTTGAGACAATCATTACGTCGCCGTCGTCGCTGGCTTGAAGGGCACTCAAGGCGCAATATGACTATTTACGCGATAAGAAAATTTGATATCTACAAACGCCGTCGCTCCTTGCTATTTACCCAGTGGAGTGAGTGAAAAGATTGAGGTCCGGTTTCACAATTTTCGCTTTGAGTGACAAACCTTATTGAATATGATTGCTATTTGCATTTAAACTATCAGTCATATTCTTAAGGTTTAAAGTCGTAGGGTAGAAAATTCTTATGCGTTGGATCCGTTGGCCTCTTATTATTATCATTTCATTGTCTATTCACGCAGGGCTTGCTATGGCATGGATTTTCAATCAACCGAAAATGCCCCCTGTGGTGGAGCCAATAACGGTTGCCATGGTCTCGTTTGAATCAGATGAACCAGCGGAGGTGCCTGCCGCTGAACCTCAACCTGCACCCGAACCGGAACCCGAGCCAGAACCTGAACCCGAGCCGATTGTTGAGCCTGAGCCTGTTGTAAAACCTGCGATCGCGCTAGAAAAGAAACCTGAAGTTAAGAAAAAACCAAAACCTAAGAAAGAAGAAAAGCGTGAAATCAAAAAGGATGTTAAACCTGTTGAGAAACAGTTAGCGAAAAATGATCTGAAACCGTTATCTAATCTTAACGCAGGGGCACCTAAATCGAATACAAACGTCATGGCGAATAACAAAGGGGCAACGAACAGTGCTCAATCGTCAGAGCGTCGTGGCCCTAAAGCGCTACGCAAGCAGGCACCTGCATACCCAGACCGCGCTCGTCGCTTAGGTAAAGATGGCTATGTTAAAGTACGTTATGACATCACTGAAGATGGCCGCGTTACGAATATTGAATTTGTAGAATCTTCACCTAAAGGTTTATTTGAACGTGATGTAAAACGCGCGATGAACCGTTGGGTTTTTGAAAAACTTCCAGCAAAAGGTTATGTCACAGAAATCTACTTTAAAATTGATGGTACGGTGAGCCAAGTTTAAAGCAATAATCAAAATAGACCCTAAATAAAACCCCCATAACAGAGAGTGTTGTGGGGGTTTTATCGTTAAGGGCGATAGATATGCAGGCGCTATTCAGTGCTTTCTAACTGAAAATGCTGTTTCTCTTTTGGCAGTTCACGAGGTGTATTATCATCATTAACGGCAACATAGGTAAAAACGGCATCGGTTGCACGATAACGATGGCCTACAGGCTCCGTTGCCACTTTTTTAACCCATACTTCGATATTAATGGTAATGGAGCTTTTGCCCGTTTTTAAGCAACGAGCGTAACAACATACCACATCACCTACGGCGACGGGCTTTTGAAATTTAATACCATTCACCGCCACAGTAACCACACGACCCAGCGCGATCTCTTTGGCTAATATCGCGCCACCTATATCCATTTGAGACATTAGCCAGCCGCCAAAAATATCCCCATTTGCATTTGTATCGGCAGGCATAGCTAAAGTACGTAGAACTAATTCCCCGTTTGGTAATTGCATATCAAACTCTTTATCAAAATATAAAACGATTCAAATTCGTTTTTTATCATAAACTAGAATCAGAGTATTCGTCACGATGAATCATGTTTCGACGACTTCATTGCTGCCAAAAACAGCAAAGGGGAGCTTTAATTGTTTATTATGCAGGGTAAACCATAAACATAATCAATGTAATAGACTAAAAAAATGCAAAGAAACTGCAAGAAGTGTTTTTTATATTTCATATTGAAAGTTGACTGTCTACAATGGCGATATCCTAGGTTTTTAAGTCTGTAGTGGAGAGGTGACATGAGATTAATATTGGCAATTTTGCTACCGTGGCTGCAATTTTTTACTATTGGTCGCCCATTTGCAGGTATTATTTGTCTGATCTTACAAATTACTTTAATCGGTTGGCTTCCAGCAGCGATTTGGTCAGTGTATGCATTATCGCAATACAATACAGATAAGAAAATCGAACAAGCATTAGGTAAAGGACGTTAAAGACAAAAAAACCTGCTTTTGCAGGTTTTTTATTGAATACGTTTATTTTTCTTCTTTAGATTGTTCTGTTGGCTGCTCTCTAGGCTCTTTGGACATATTTTTATAAATATAAATCACACTGAGCACAGTAAAAATCAGAGTGCCAGCGGTTAAACCGAATACCTTAAAATTCATCCAAACATCTAAAGGCAACCAAAATGCGATATAAACATTCAGCGCAGCACATGCAATAAAGAAAATCACCCATGCACTATTTAACTTGACCCAAATGTTGTCTGGCAGCCTAATTTCTTGATTATTGCCTAACATACGTTGAATTAATGGTTTTTCAGTAAACCATTGGCTAATCAATAATGCCAGTGCAAACAGTGCATAGATAATGGTCACCTTCCACTTTATAAAAGAATCCGTGTGGAAAATAAGAGTGAGAGAAGCAAAAATCATCACAATCAGACAGGTGATTTTGGCCACTTTTTCGACGTGCTTATAAATTAAATAAGTTGCGAGTAACGCAAGAGGCGTCGCTACTAATAGAGCACCACTGGCATAATAGATACCATAAATTTTATAGACAATAAAAAATATCACCAGAGGGATAAAATCAATAAGTTGTTTCATAACCGTGGTTACCGAAGCCTTGCATAAAAAATAATGAGGTAGTTTAACTGATTTTTGCGCTAATTGTTAAAAATTTGCTTCTTTTTACCAATAAACATGCTTTGTTACCAATCATATTTGCACTATTTTACTTTTATTTGAGATAAGTGATAGATAATCTTTAATATATCGGATATATATAGTATTTATAATAATTTAACTCATTAATTTTTAGAGAGTTTTCCGACAATGATAAAGGCGAGACTGTTTGTCTGGATGCCCGGCTTAGCAACGTTATTTAATTATCGTTTTGCTGATTTTGGTCCTGATATAAAAGCGGGGTTATCGGTTGCTGCAGTCGCTTTGCCTGTTGCAATTGCGTACGCCGAACTCATGGGAATAAACGCGATTATAGGGTTATATGCCTGTGTTTTTCCAATGATTATCTACGCATTATTTGGCACATCTAAACAGTTAATTATTGGTCCCGATGCGGCGACTTGTGCGGTAATCGCTGCGGCGGTCAGTCCTTTAGCTATGGGGGATGATGCGACGCGATGGCAATTGATAATTGTCATGAGTTTGATGACAGGGATTTGGTGTTTAATTGCCGCACGATTTAGGTTAGGAACTTTTGCTGATTTTTTATCACGACCTATTTTGCAAGGGTTATTAAATGGAGTCGCATTAACTATTATTGTCAGCCAGATAGGGAAAATATTTGGTATTACTCAGTTACCGAGCGGTTTTATTGAACGTTTGGTGGCGTTTCCTACCGCGCTATTAGATAGTCATATTCCTACGTTACTGATGTCAGTTGCGACGCTCGCGGTTATCATTGTGATCAAAAAAGTACGTAATCTGTGGCCATCACTATTAATTGCAATGGTTTTGGCAACCTTGGTCAGTTATGTATTTAATATTGAAAAATATGGTATCAGTATTGTAGGGGATTTAGGTGAGGGGTTACCTTTTATTCCAATGCCGCAGTTTGATCCTGGTTTAATGCGTGACCTGATCACTCCGTCACTTAACTTAGCCGTTATTAGCTTTGTTAGTTTTATGATGACGGCAAGAAGTTTTGCAAGTAAAAATGGCTATTCTGTCGATGCCGATCAAGAGTTACGAGCATTGGGAATGGCAAATCTCGCCTCAGCGTTGTCACAAGGATTTGCTGTAAGTGCCGCCAGCAGCCGTACTGCCGTTAATGATATGATGGGGGGTAAAACCCAACTCGTCTCTATTGTTGCGGCGTTAGCTATTTTAATCGTACTTTTATTTTCGGTTGATCTATTAGAGTACATCCCAATGCCAGCGTTGGGAATGGTACTGGTTGTATCGACATGGTCACTACTTAGTTTTCGTAATATTTTATCGATGCGTAAACGTAATAAGCAAGCCTTTACACTGAGCATTTTTACGTTAGGTGCAGTGCTGGTGGCAGGGTTGATTAACGGCGTGGGATTGGCAGTTTTACTGGGGTTATTACAATTTATCAGGGTTATTTTCCGCCCAACAGACCAATTGTTAGGGGTCGATGACCAAGGAATGTTGCATTCGATTTCTAAAGATAATGGCGTTCAACCTGTTGAAGACGTGCTTATCTACCGGTTTAACTCTCCATTGACCTATTTTAACGTTAACTATTTTAAAGAGCGTTTAAATAAGCATTTGGATAACCAGCCTAAACGTCCTGCATGGGTGATTGTCGATGCTGCTGTTAGTTTCACTCATAATGATGTGAGTGTTTTTTCGGCCTTGAACGATATCGTGACTGGATTAAAGGCAAAAGGAGTGACGTTAGTACTCGCGGGGAGAAGAACATCAATCAACAGTTGGCTAGAGAAAAATAAAATTAGTCGCTCAGATGATGATCTGTTAGTCGTACCTGATATCTATTTTGCTATCCGTTTGATCCAAAGTAAGCAACAAAAACAGATAAAAGAGATGGAAGAACAAGTTACGCTCTAGTTTCGATTTAAAATGAAAAACTGCACCTAATAATAACTAGGTGCAGTTTTTTTATGGTGCCAGTGAACAACACTATTTGAGGTTCACCAGCATATATAGGCGGAAAAAATAAAGCAGGACAAAGGCTGCAATCAGGTTATTGACAAAAAATGAAATCCCGTTAGATACGATATAATTCAGTTCAAACATATTAAAAAGTAAAGCGATCAGCATTTGTGATGCTAGCCAAATCATAATCATAGGTAAGATGATACGCCAATTTGCATAGGCTATTTTCCAGCTTTTACCTATTGCGCTAAATGGACTCACATTTTCGCTGATTAGCACGGCAGGGGCTAAGGAAAAGCCAATTGCAAGAAGAACCCCAGGAACGATAAACAAGTTAATCCCTATCTGCACAAGCAAAGAGCAAATGAGGACGAGTAAAAAAATAGAAGGGATTTTTGGCAATGATGAGGATAGGGCTTGCATAGCAGTAATATCTTCACCACGTGAAAGACGGTTGATATAGGATAAAACCCCACAAATTAATATGGTGCTACCTAAGATAGTGGGGAGGAGTGTACCAAAGAAAACATGGATGATCGCATTTTTTTCTTGATCTGTCATATTTTCCAACCAGTATTGGGCGCCCTGACTCCCTACTTCAGTGAGTTTTTTAAGAGATTCTAGATAAGTCACAAAGAGTTGTGGATCGGGTATCAATATAGCGTAAATAATAACGCTCACAACAGCTGCTAACAGCGCTATTGTGAATAGGCCACCTAACTGATTTTTGAAAAAATTCACACTATCATTGATGAGTGAGTTGGCCGAAATGGACATGTAACTGCTCCTATCTACAAACGGGATAAAATTTTAGCTGATTGTAACTGAGTATCTATCGCATAGGTAGAGAAAGATCAGAAAAGACTGGGGGTGAGCAAAAAAGGAGCAGTCAGCGTGAAGACTGATTAGCAAAGGCGATTTCATTTATTTTTACTATCTTTATTAAGGGATATTTTAAATGCAACTTTAAGTGGTGTATTAAATTTAAAAGTGAGGTAATCAATTCTTATTTTAAAGTATATATAACAAAAATTGATTTACATCAAAATCAAAAAAATTATAAATGGAATAATAAATTCAACTTAGTCAGATTAGGTTATCTTTATTAAAAGATGTGATCTTGATTTGAACATTAAATAAAATTAAACGGTATATTTAAACCAAAATAATAAACACAGGAATGGGATTAATAATGAAAAAACTCACTGCGCTTGTCTTAGCTGCCGCAACGCTTGCACCAGCTGCTTCATTTGCTCATGAAGCTGGCGATTTTATTTTCCGTGCAGGTACTGCAACTGTCCGTCCGAATGCAGGCTCTGATGATGTATTAGGTGGCCTAGGTCATTTTAATGCAAATAATAATACTCAATTAGGGCTGACATTCAGCTACATGGTTACCGATAATATCGGTGTGGAATTATTAGCTGCAACGCCATTCGAGCATAAAGTTAGTTTAGGTGAATTAGGCAATATTGCGACAGTTCATCATTTACCTCCTACTTTGATGGCACAATATTATTTTGGTAGTAAAGAAGATAAATTACGCCCTTACTTAGGTGCAGGTATTAACTATACTTTCTTCTTTGATGAGAAATTTAATTCAGGGGCAAAACAGCTGGGCTTGAGTGACC
This sequence comes from Providencia sp. PROV267, assembly GCF_028477825.1. Lineage (NCBI taxonomy): Bacteria > Pseudomonadati > Pseudomonadota > Gammaproteobacteria > Enterobacterales > Morganellaceae > Providencia > Providencia sp. PROV267. The sequence continues at coordinate 343,186 of NZ_JAMPLX010000002.1, forward strand.
TTGACCTGTCTAGCTCTTGGGGCTTTGCAGCGCAAGCCGGTATGGACTACATGCTGACTGAAAATTGGATGTTAAACGCCTCTCTTTGGTGGATGGATATTGATACGGATGTTAAATTTAAATTTAACGGCGCTCAACAAAAAGTTGATACTCGCCTTGACCCATTCGTATTTATGTTTGGCGTAGGTTACCGCTTCTAATCGAATTTGCAGGATGCATAATAGGCAGATGCCTAACTTGAAATGGAATGTAGTAGTAAATCCGAGAATATTTATTCTCGGATTTTTTTTGGATACAAATTAGGAATATTTTTTTAACTAAAAATGTAATTTATCTATTATACGATTTCATAGAAAATAATAACCTCTATTTTTTATAACGATAAAATAACAAAATACCAACAATTGTTAATGTATTAAAGTAACGTAATTATTATTTTTAGGAAATATGTAAGACATATTTCTGATATAAATATCAGCCCAATTTGAGCTGATATTTATAATGGTTGATTGATGATGTATTAGCGGATTTTCATTGAGTCAATGACAGATTGGACGCCTTTTACTTTTTTAGTGACCTCTATGGCTTTATTTGCATCTGCTTTAGAATCGACAAAGCCACTTAATTGCACGCGTCCTTTAAAGGTTTCAACACTAATCTGAGTTGATTTTAGGTTTTTCTCAGCCAGTAGGGCAGATTTTACTTTAGTCGTAATGACAGTATCATCAATGTAGCCACCAGTGCCTTCAGATTTATCGGTTGGTGCACAAGCAGCTAGCGTGAAAGCCATAAAGAAAGCGACAAGTAATGCACTAACAGATTTGAATAGTTTCATCCTTTATCTCCTAAGGTGTCAAACGCCAAAATACGTGATGGTTAAGTCATCCAACAAGATCTTATCAGCATAATAAACAATGATTACAATTAGTTTCTTGCTGATAATTTTAGTATCAGTAGAAAGTGGAAAAAATTCAACTTATAGACGTCCGTAATGGCAAATTAAAATCGTAAATAAAAAACGCCATACAGGATATGGCGTTTATCGAGGGTGGGGGGATCGTTATTTTTGTGTTGCTGCCTTCATTTTTGCCACGAACTGGGTAAGTTCTGCCAGCATAATATCAGGGCGATGAAGATTATTTTCGATAATTTTAACCACGGCAGAGCCTGAAATGGCACCAGCTGCGCCATTAGCGATTGCTTCGCTAACTTGAGATGGTTCAGAAATACCAAATCCTTGTAGTGGTGGTGCTGCCTGATACTCATTTAACCGACTAATTAAGTTAGTCAATGGTGTTTCAGCACGTTTTTCTGTTCCTGTCACTCCTGCTCTTGATAATAAGTAAGTATAGCCCTGGCTATATTCACCAATTTGCTTGAGTAATGGCTCATCAGCATTTGGCGGGCAAATAAAAATAGGCGCAATACCATGTGCTAAGGCAGACTCGCGAAAGGGCTTTGACTCACGCATAGGAACATCTGCGACCAATACTGAATCGACACCAGCTTGTTGACAACGTGAATAAAAGTTATCGATGCCATTACTAAAGACCAAATTGGCATAGACAAGTAAGCCAATGGGCATATCAGGGTGTTTCTGCCTTATCTGAGCCAAAAGTTCAAAGCACAATGTTGGGGTAATATCACTTTTAAACGCCCTTAAATTCGCATTTTGGATAGTAGGACCATCAGCGAGAGGATCGGAGAAAGGAATACCAATTTCTAATGCATCAGCGCCACCAGCAATTAGGGCATCTACAATTTTTAAGGATAGCTCAGCGTCAGGATCGCCTAATGTTACGAACGGAACGAAAGCACCTTGGTTAACGCGGTTCAAGCGTTCAAAAAGTTGAGTATAACGTTCCATTAGATTTCTCCCTTACTTTTTAAAATATCATGTACGGTAAAAATATCTTTATCGCCACGGCCAGAAAGGTTCACAATCAGTAATTGTTCTTTATTTGGCTCTTTTTCCGCGAGTTTTAGTGCATACGCTAATGCATGTGATGATTCTAATGCAGGGATGATACCTTCCTTACGTGATAGCAATTTAAAGGCAACTAAGGTTTCATCATCGGTAATGGAAACATAATCCGCTCGCCCAATACTGTTTAAATGTGCATGCTGTGGTCCAACAGATGGGAAATCAAGCCCAGCGGAAATAGAGTAGGACTCTTCAATTTGCCCTTCATCCGTTTGCATCATCGGTGACTTCATACCAAAGTAGATGCCGACGCGACCATGCTTGAGTGGTGCACCGTGTTGGCCTGTTTCGATACCCAAACCCGCAGGTTCCACACCGATAAGGCGCACATTTTCTTCAGGAATAAATGATGCAAAGAGGCCAATTGCATTTGAGCCGCCACCAATACAAGCGATCACGGCGTCAGGCAGCCTTCCTTCTTTTTCGAGTACCTGTTGTTTTGCTTCATCGCCAATCATACGCTGAAAATCACGGACAATGGTTGGATATGGATGTGGGCCTGCCGCTGTTCCTAGCAAGTAATGCGCCTTATCATAACTGCCAGACCAATCTCTAAGCGCTTCATTACAAGCATCTTTTAAGGTAGCTGAGCCACTGTGTACAGGGATCACTTCCGCACCCATTAGCTTCATACGGAAAACATTGGGTGATTGGCGCTCAACATCTTTTGCCCCCATATAAATACGGCACTTCATATTAAGCAAAGCACACGCTAGAGCGGTTGCGACGCCATGTTGACCTGCACCCGTTTCAGCAATAATTTCTGTTTTACCCATTCGCTTAGCTAATAATGCTTGGCCTAATACTTGGTTAGTTTTATGTGCGCCACCATGAAGTAGATCTTCACGTTTTAGATATAGTTTCGTTTTAGTGCCTTCGGTTAAATTCCTACAGAGTGTTAATGCAGTAGGGCGACCGGCATAATTTTTAAGGAGATCATGAAATTCTTTAATAAATGTCGGATCGTTTTGAGCCTCAATAAAGGCATCTTCCAGTTGGTTAAGGGCTGGAATTAAAATCTCAGGAACATATTGTCCACCGAATTCACCAAAGTAGGGGTCTAATTTACTCATATTATTATTCGTCTCTTGATGTCATGCTATTCATATTCAATTTCAGTTCTTAGTCACTATTGCGCTACTTTTCTTGATGATTAGAGTGCTAATGAACTGAAAACTTGATTCAGTTTTTTCTCGCTTTTGATGCCCGGTTCAGTTTCAACGCCTGAGTTAAAATCCAATCCATTGCATAATAGTGTCGCAGCCTGACGGCAATTGTCGGCATTTAAGCCTCCTGCAACCATCACGCGAAATTGGCTGCTATTTGGGATCTTGCTCCAATCGAAAGTTTGACCACTGCCGCCACGACCATTATCAAGTAGCAGCAAATCAATCGGTTGCCCATCAAACTGGCTGAAATCAGGTTGTGACATATTGACGGCTTTCCAGATTTCACAATGCTCAGGTAAATGGCTACGTAGATTTTTCACATAATCGGCATCTTCATGACCATGGAGCTGCACTGCTGATAAAGCCAGCTGTTCGACCATATGGGCAACAAAATCAGCAGATTGGTCACGGAAAACACCAACATATTGTAGTGGAGCGGCATGTATTATCTGCCTTGCTTGTGACAGGGTCACTTTTCGCGGGGAGTTTTCAGCAAAAATTAAGCCGCCGTAAGTTGCTCCCGCAGCAAGGGCGGCTTGCGCATCTTGGCTTCGGGTTAGGCCACAAACTTTATGTTCCCCAATTAATAATTTTTGCAATCCTTTGTTAAGATCGGCTTGCTCCATTAAAGCACTACCAATCAGAAAACCGTTGGCAAACTGGCTCAAAGATTGAATGTGCTGGTGGCGGTGAATGCCGGATTCACTAATAATAATGGTGCCTTCTGGCAGACGCGGTGCCAATTCGCGGGTACGATTGAGGTCGATTGATAAATCGCGGAGGTCACGATTATTAATGCCAACAACTCGCGCTTTTAGTTTTATGGCTCGCTCTAACTCTTCTTCGTTACTCACCTCAGTCAGTACACCCATATTCAGTTGGTGTGCGACTTCTGCAAGTGCAATGTACTGCTCATCACTCACGACAGAGAGCATCAGTAAAATAGCATCGCCTTGATAATATCTCGCAAGGTAGATTTGGTATGGGTCAACAATGAAGTCTTTACACAAAACGGGTTGCTTAACCGTACGACTGACAGTGGTCAAATACGCCATATTCCCTTGAAAATACTTTTCATCGGTTAAGACGGAAATAGCTGACGCATAGGGTGCATAAATGTTCGCTATGACGGCAGGATCAAAATCTTCCCTAATTAGCCCTTTTGATGGTGATGCTTTTTTGCATTCCAGTATAAATACAGGGCGTTTTGCGGACAGTGCTTCATAGAAACGACGGCTCGATGGGAGCACTTTATCAATAAAGCTGTCTAAAGGTTGTTGTTGTTTACGCTCTTCCAGATAGATTAGCTTATCATCAACAATTTTTTGCAGTACGGTTGCTTTCATCTTTATTGGTTCCTTGAAGCGAGCGCAGTGACGCGATCAAATGCAGCACCACTACGAATAATATTTAGAGCGTGTTCACTATTGGCTTTTAGGTCTTCATAACCATTGATCCGCATTAGCATGGCGACATTGGCTGCAACGGCGGCTTCATGTGCAGGCTTTCCGTGACCCTGTAACAAATTACTTAGCAAAATTCGATTTTCATCTGGCGTTCCGCCTTCTAAATCAGATAGCTGATAAGCTTGCAACCCAAAATCGTCGGCATTGAGCTGATAGAAAGACAGAGCGCCTTGGTTCAATTCTGCAACTTGCGTGGTTGCATGAAGAGAAACTTCATCCATTCCACCACTGTGTACCACAGCTGCACGTGTAAAACCAAGCATTTGTAACGTTTTTGCTACAGGTTCAATTAATGACGCTTGATACACACCGATTAATGCAATAGGCGGTCGTGCAGGGTTAATTAATGGGCCTAACACATTGAATAACGTGCGTGTCTTTAATTGAGAGCGTACAGGAGCCGCATGACGGAAACCGCTGTGGTATTGAGGTGCGAATAAAAAGCAAACGCCTAATTCATCCAATGCGTCACGCGCACTTTGTGCACTTAAATCTAATGAAATACCAAAAGCAGCGAGTAGATCAGATGAGCCGGAACGACTAGAAACGCTACGGTTACCGTGTTTTGCGACTTTGATCCCCGCTTGAGCGGCAACAAAAGCACTCGCCGTTGAGATATTGATGCTATTGGCACCATCACCGCCAGTACCAACGATATCACTAAATGGGTAGTCAGGGCGTGGAAAAGGTTGTGCGTTTTCTAAGCAAGCTAAAGCGGCTCCAGCGATCTCTTCGGGTTGTTCACCTCGCATTTTCATACTGACGAGCACTCCAGCCAATTGGGCTTCCGTTAATTCACCGCGAATAATGCCATTAAAGAGCTGTTGGCTTTCTTGTTGTGTTAATGCTTGTGCACGGAATAGTTTATCGAAAATAGTTTGCATAATAGAGTCTCTTCCCTGGTTAAAATGATGGTGTTGTTGTGCCAATCGATGCTGAAAGCGCCCATGCAACGGTTTGTTCCAGTAAAATAGCCCCTTGAGTTGTTAGGATAGATTCGGGGTGGAACTGAAAACCGCAAACACGATCACTGTCATTGCGAACAGCCATAACCATGCCGTTAGATTGTGCACAAATTGTCAGTTTTTCAGGGACTTGGCTGCCGACCAAAGAGTGATAGCGCGCAACGGGAATTGGGTTATCGAGACCATCAAACATCGCTTGTTGGTCATGGGTGGCCATGGATGATTTACCATGCAAAATTTCTCCAGCAGAGGAAACATGCCCGCCATAGGCTTCAATAATCGCTTGGTGCCCTAAGCAAATACCTATCACTGGTAATTTACCGATCACTTGTTGAAGGATCGCTGGCATGCAACCCGCGTCACTTGGCTTCCCAGGTCCCGGTGATAACACCAGCAAAGGGGAATCCATGTTATTGAGGACAGATAGAATACGTTCTGCGCTGACGGTATTGCGATAAATGACCACTTGATGGCCCCCTGAGCGCAATTGGTCAACGAGGTTGTAAGTAAAGGAGTCAACATTGTCGAGTAATAGTATGTTAGCCATTAAAATAACTCCTCTGCTTGGTGTGCTTGGGCAATTGCGCGGATCACTGCGCGAGCTTTGTTACGTGTTTCATCGGCTTCGCCTTGCGGGGAGGAGTCTAAAACGACACCTCCGCCCGCTTGTACCGTAGCAATACCATTTTCCACATAGGCTGAGCGGATCACGATGCAAGTATCAAAATCCCCTTTACCAGTAAAATAGCCTACAGCGCCACCGTAAGAGCCTCTGCGCTCCTGCTCATATTCAGCAATTAATTGCATAGCGCGAACTTTGGGCGCTCCGGTCAGCGTGCCCATATTCATACACGCTTGGTATGCATGAAAGATATCGAGATCTCTGCGTAGTGTGCCAACCACCTGTGATACTAGATGCATAACAAATGAATAGCGGTCGACTTTTGTGAGGTTTGCAACATAGCGACTACCAGGCTCACAAATACGCGCTAAGTCATTACGGGCTAAGTCGACTAACATGAGGTGTTCAGCTAACTCTTTTTGGTCAGTACGCATGGAAAGTTCGATGCGGCTATCAAGATCTAAGTCAATCGCTCCCGAGGCATCACGACCACGAGGGCGAGTTCCTGCGATAGGGTAGATCTCAACTTTGCGGTCACTTGCACTGTATTTCAATGCGCTTTCAGGTGATGCGCCAAACAGTGAAAAGTCCTGATCTTGCATAAAAAACATGTAAGGACTCGGGTTTTGTGCCTTTAACTTTTGATAAGCAATTAATGGGTAAGGACAAGGCATTGAAAATTTCCGTGATGGCACGACTTGGAAAATATCACCACGATAAATGGCTTGTTTCATTGCATTGACTACCGCACCGTATTGCTGATCATTTTTGTTGGTTTCAACGTGAAATTGTTCCGTTTTCCCTAATGGAAGAGGCGATAAGAACGGACGGCATGCCGCTATCAGCTCGTTGTGACGTTGTGTGACCGTTTCTACATGGCTATCCACAGTCGAAAAAATAGCGCTCTTTAGGCGTGCCGCTTGATTTTGATGGTCGATCACTAAATAGTGTTCTGCGACAAAAAAACAGTAATCAGGGCAATTATTTATCGTTTTCACTTCAGGAAGTGATTCAAAACTGGCAATTAAATCATAGGCAAATAACCCACCGACAAATAGGTTTTCAGATTTTTGTGAAGTCGCTTGAGCCAATGTTGGCAATAAACGCAATACATCTAAGCATGATGCGCTTTTTAAGCGGCTGTCTTCGTCAAGATCACCATTCGGTTGGCTAAATGTCATCGTCAAATGTTGTGCTGATAGTTCATAATGTTGAGCTTTATCAGCTAGTTGTGTTGCTATGACTGGGAGTAATTGAGCACCATTTTCAGTCAATGCTTCAACGTCTACCCGTTGACCAAATGCACGAATGCGTAGCGCACTTTCGACAATCAATAGGCTTTGTAAATTGGCTTTGCTGTTGATCTCTGCGGACTCCAGTAACATAGTTGCTGGAATGTCGTGGCACAGGTGATGAAACAGCAATGTTGGATCTTGCTGATAGTTAATTGGACTATCCAGAAAACTAAAATGTGCTAATGTTGTGTTTTGGTTATTCATTTTATTGCCTTTTAACAGTTTTTAGACATAAAAAAACCCGCTGGTGAAGGCGGGTTAGGCACTTAGGCATATTTAATCTATGCGTGTGCGGCATCCGCCCAATTTGGGAAGTTGCGCCACCAACGATTTGATAGATTAAGAATATTCATACAGTGCCTCTCTGGATAATCACATTAATACGGGTCAGTAACTTGTCTCGTGTACTAGTAAACTGGATCACGTGAGTTGTGTCAAGCGGTTTGTTATTTATATTTAGGAAAAATATCCAGAAACGGGAAAAAGGAGTGAAATAGGCTATGTCACAATTTTCGAGCCCATTAATGACCCGATATGATTTACATTGCCATACTCAGGCTTCTGACGGTGATTTGTCGCCCATTGAGGTTGTTGAGCGAGCAATTGAGATGGGGGTTAACGTACTTTCTATTACTGACCATGATACCTGTGAAGGTGTTATTGAGGCTCGTGAATACCTTTCACACGCACAACGCCCTTTAACCTTGATTAATGGCGTTGAAATTTCCACCTTATGGGAAAATATTGAAATTCATATTGTGGGATTAAATTTTTCACCTACAGCATCCGCAATGGTTGAGCTATTAGAGCGGCAATCGGTATTACGGGTCGAGCGCGGAAAGGAGATTGGCCGTCGCCTACAAAAAGCAGGCATAGCGGATGCATGGGAAAATGCGTTAGAAATAGCCCAAGGTGGACAAGTCACCAGAGCGCATTTTGCTCAGTATTTGGTAAAAACGGGGAAAGAGAAAACTATCAGTAACGTTTTTAAGCGTTATCTATCAAAGGGGAAAACGGGCTATGTTCCGGCAAAATGGTGCACCATTGATGAGGCCGTTAAGGTGATCCAGCAAGCTGGGGGCGTGGCTGTACTCGCGCATCCCTCGAAATATCAACTTTCGAATAAATGGCTGAAACGCTTGATAGCTTATTTTAAACAGTGTCAGGGGGATGCAATGGAAGTGTCTCATTGTCAGCAACCTGCCAATGAAAAGCAGTATCTAGATGAACTTGCACAATCCGCGAATTTAAAAACGTCAATGGGCTCCGATTTCCATCGTCCATGTTCGTGGATTGAACTTGGGCGTAACCTGTGGCTGCCTGATGATCAACGGGCGGTTTGGACATTATGGGACGAAGTAAAAACGACATAATGCGTTGATGTATAATAAATGCGGTGTAAAATATAACAGTGATACTTCAATTTGGGTTGAGTGTGCAGTGGGAGTGATATACCGAGCACGATGCTAGCCACATAGTTATCCTCTCGATATTCTCATTTCCAGTGAAACAACCTGAGTGATTTGGAAAGTCATTAAAGTAGTGCGTCTTTTTAGAGATGTGTTTTCTTATTGTAAATAGATAGTGCCATTTTAAGGTTTTTACCGGATGATGCTGTCAATACTAAAGATCAGAGGTCTGTATGAGTCAGTTTTTTTATATCCATCCGGATAATCCCCAAGCTCGGTTAATCAACCAGAGTGTTGAAATTTTAAATAAGGGCGGCGTTATCGTTTACCCAACCGATTCTGGGTATGCAATAGGCTGCCGGTTGGAAGAGAAAGAGGCATTGCAGCGTATTTGTCGCATACGTCAACTTGATGCCAACCATAACTTTACTTTGATGTGCAGAGATCTCTCTGAGCTATCAAATTATGCACATGTTGATAATACGGCATTCCGGTTAATTAAAAATAATACGCCCGGCAACTACACGTTTATTCTGCGCGGAACTAAAGAAGTACCTCGCCGCTTAATGAATGAAAAACGTAAAACCATTGGGTTAAGGGTTCCGTCTAATCCTATCGCTCGAGACCTCCTTGAAGCTGTTGGTGAGCCATTAATGTCAACCAGCCTCATTATGCCGGGGGATGACTTTACGCAGTCAGATCCTGAAGAGATCCGTGATTTACTCGGTAAACAGGTCGATTTAGTTATCCACGGTGGTTACATTGGTCAAAAACCCACAACAGTAATTGATTTCACGGATGATAGCCCGGTTGTCGTTCGTGTCGGTACTGGTGACCCATCTCCTTTCGAATAAGCGATAATCATCGCGGGTCGATTAATAATAGGGCATCCTCATAAACCTGTGTATAATACGCAGGTTTTCCAATTCGTTATTTTTCGTCACTGTGTACGAAAAACTATTTGACGCCTGTGAAGGCGACATTTGAGGGTTATATGAGCGCTAAACCGCAAAAAACTGAGAAGCTACAAAAAATTCTTGCCCGCTCTGGGCATGGTTCCCGTCGTGAAATTGAAACTTTTCTAAAAGAAGGGCGCATTAGTGTCGATGGTAAAATCGCGACGCTAGGTGATCGTATTGAAGTAAAACCGGCGACTAAAATTAGATTAGATGGTCGGATATTAGCGATAAAAGAACCTGAAAAAGAGATCTGTCGTGTCATGGCTTATTACAAGCCAGAAGGTGAACTATGTACTCGCCATGATCCAGAAGGTCGCCCGACAGTATTTACGCGTTTACCAAAACTTGTGGGAGCTCGCTGGATTGCGGTTGGTCGCCTCGATGTGAACACAAGTGGGTTATTACTGTTTACTACCGATGGTGAACTGGCTAACCGTTTAATGCATCCAAGTCGCGAAGTTGAGCGTGAATATGCTGTTCGTGTATTTGGGGAAATCACTGATGCAAAAATACGTCAATTAACTCAAGGCGTTCAGCTTGAAGATGGCCCGGCCGCATTTAAAACGGTTTCTTTCCGTGGCGGTGAAGGGATGAACCAATGGTATAACGTGACCTTAACAGAAGGGCGTAACCGTGAAGTACGCCGTTTGTGGGAAGCCGTTGGGGTCCAAGTCAGCCGCTTGATCCGGGTGCGATACGGTGATATTGACCTGCCTAAAGGTCTGCCGCGTGGTGGCTGGACTGAGTTAGGCCTACAACAAACCAATTACCTAAGAGAGTTGGTTGGGCTTGAAGCTGAAACAGAAACTAAGGTGGCTGTTGAACGAGACCAACGACGCATCAAAGCAAACCAGATCCGTCGTGCGGTTAAACGCCATTCACAAGTAGCAGCAAGGCCTGCGTCTAAACGTCAATCATCTCGACCAACAGCAAAGCGTCGTACACGCATTTAATGACTTTGGCTTGTGTTGATTTATCGAAAAGGTTATAGAGTTATCTATAACCTTTTTTATTAGTTTTGGTTATGTATTTGTCACAAAATGATACAAACTCATTTGAGAATATTCTGTGTTTAAGTTACCGTTATGATGTAAAGGAATAAACAAAGGTAAATTATACTACATGTTTAGTTTTCGATTAATAAAGGCGTTGATGATACTTTGCTTAAGCGTAATGATTAGTGGATGTGATAATAATCAAAGCATAATATCAGAAAGCGGGCGTTTTTATTTTACGAATGATACATCAGATAGTTTCATTTTTTTTATGGATTACCATCCGATTGTTGTTCCTAATCAAAGTGTGGGAAGCCTCTTATTGAAGCCTGGTGTCCACGTTATGATAACGACGACGGGGGAACCTGTTCAGTTTATTGTTTACCCAGGCAATAAAGGTGGCATTCTCAACCCAACTCAGCAATTTTATTACGCGTACAATTATGTGTATGGGACAGAAGGGATCCCATCACTTCACCATCTGAACAAACAATCGCTGGTGGTGGGTCACTATCAACTCAGTGGTAGAATAAATAGCAGTAACGATTATATCATTGATAATAATGTGTTTAACTGTGATATTCCAGTTGGTGAACAAGCACCAGAAGCGCTATCAAGCTCGGCTGCCGTTAGCCAAGTAAAAACGAAGTGTTTAACACATAAGGAGCTGACTGACCTAATCCACCGTGGCGATGCCTTTATATCACAATTAATGGTGAAAAAAGTGCCTCATGGTGAAAAGCAATCGGTCACAGTGCATTTCGATTACCCACTCACGACACCTAATTTTACCGATGAAGTTCTGCAAATGTATGCACAAGAAGTGGTTGGGTTGGTTAATAGTTTTCGTCGCTCTTTAGACCCACAACGAAAACAGTTCTATTATAACGAATACCACAATAAAATTTCACACATGGCAGTGATTTATAGCCAAATGAGAAATGATGGCACGGCATTACTTGAAAAATGCAAATATGCAGAGTTTATGCAGCAAACCCGAGCGATCTTCGGTGCCGGCATTCTGATGATGTAATTAAATTGCCGATACACAGTTGCTATGTATCGGCAGATGAATACGATTACCAGTCAATCCCTTTTTGTGCTTTTATTCCAGCATCAAAAGCATGTTTCACAGGGCGCATTTCAGTAACGGTGTCAGCTAAAGTAAGCAGTTCGCGGTGACAGCCTCGCCCAGTAATAATCACTGATTGGTGCTCAGGGCGATCAGTTAATGCGTCTATAACCTCTTCCAATGGCAGATAGTCATAGCTAATCATATAGGTGATCTCATCAAGTACCACTAAATCGATGGATGGATCAGCCAGTAACCGCAGCGCATATTGCCATGTATCAAGGCAAGCGAGAGTATCAGCTTCTTTGTCCTGAGTCTCCCAGGTAAAACCGGTAGACATGACATAAAAAGGAACGCCGTGAGGCTCTAATAATTCTCGCTCACCATTATCCCAACTGCCTTTAATAAATTGCACGACAGCGGCTTTTTGTCCATGACCGACAGCACGGCATACTGTACCGAACGCTGCTGTTGTTTTACCTTTGCCGTTTCCTGTAAAAACTAGCAAGATACCTCGTTCGATTTGCGCAGATTCAATTCGAGCATCAACCTTTTCTTTCAAACGTTGTTGACGCTCTTCATGCCGGCTTTGAGACATAAAAATTACTCCGTTGTTTTAACATTTTGAGCGGGTTGAGCGTCAAAACTAATGCCTGTTTTACGCAAGCTATCATTACTCATAAGATATAAGTAAATTGGCATAATGTCGGCTGGTGCTTTGATAGTCATTGGATCTTCATCTGGTGCTGCACTGGCACGCATACTGGTGCGAGTACGCCCTGGATTGATACAGTTAACACGCAAGCCACTGTTTTTATACTCTTCGGCAAGGATCTGCATTAAGCCTTCAGTGGCAAATTTAGAAACTGAGTAGGCTCCCCAGTCTGCACGGCCTTTTTTACCGACGCTGGAACTGGTGAAAACGAGCGATGCTGTTGGTGCTTTCAGTAATAAAGGCAACAGCACTTGAGTTAACATAAACGACGCATTGACATTAACTTGCATAACGTCATGCCATAAATCGACAGGTTGTTCGATAATTGGGGCAACAACCCCTAAAAGACCTGCATTATGCAATACGCCATCTAGATAAGGGTGTTTTTTAGCAATATCGTTGGCTAACTCAACATATTGTTCATGAGGTGCTGTCAACAAGTCAACGACATAGATATCTGCGGCCTTACCGGTTAATGTTTCGATTTCTTGGCTAACGGCTTCAAGTTTATGCTGTGTCCTACCGACTAAAATCAAAGAGGCGCCGAAGCGAGCATAGGTTAATGCGGCTTCACGGCCAATTCCATCACCGGCCCCAGTAACCAAAAGGGTTTTGCCACTTAAAAGGTCATGTTTAGGTTGATAGTGGAGCATGGTATTTTTCCTATCCTATTTGTTAACAGTTACGATATCATCTCATTGATTGATGCTATTGGCTAATGTAGCGTAGAAATTTAAGTAAGATTACGATAGAAACGACGTTATTTTACTGGTTGTTTAATAGCAATCATGAGACTATTTTTATCAAGATAAATATGAGAAGGATGATTTTGTGGAGTATTTCTCTCTGTATGGACTGTTTTTGGCAAAAGTCGTCACAATAGTCGTTGCAATTATTGCTTTGGCTGTTTTTGTTTTTGGTGTCGGAATGCGTCGCCAAGGTGGGCGAGGTGAATTGAAAATTACCGACTTAGGGGAACGTTATCGCGAACGCCAGCGCCAAATGCAGCAAGTAAAAATGAATGATTCTGAGCATAAAGCTTGGGTAAAAGCCTTTAAAAAGCAACAGAAAGCAAAGGCGAAAAGTGAAAAAGCAGGGGCAAAAGCAGGCCAATCAACGGTCAAAAAACCGTGTTTATATGTCTTAGATTTTAAAGGCAGTATGGATGCTCGTGAAGTCGGCTCTTTAAGAGAAGAAATCAGCGCTATTCTAGCCGTGGCGGAACAAGACGATGAAGTTTTGCTGCGTCTTGAAAGCCCTGGGGGCATGGTACATGGATACGGCTTAGCGGCATCACAGCTTTCCCGTTTAAAAGAAAAAAATATTCCGTTGACTATCGCGGTTGATAAAGTGGCCGCAAGTGGCGGTTATATGATGGCGTGTATTGCGTCGAAGATTGTTGCGGCTCCATTTGCCATCATTGGTTCTATTGGGGTAGTTGCACAAGTGCCAAATATTCACCGCTTATTAAAAAAACATGATGTAGATGTTGAATTGCATACGGCGGGTGAATACAAACGCACATTAACTATGCTTGGTGAAAATACCGAACAAGGACGTAAGAAATTCATCGAAGATCTGAATGAAACTCACGAGTTATTTAAACAGTTTGTGCATCATAATCGTCCATCATTAGATATTGACGCGGTGGCTACTGGAGAATATTGGTATGGTACTCAAGCACTTGATAAAGGCTTAATTGACCAAATTGGCGTGAGTGACGATATTATTATTTCAGCAATAGAGACTAAAGAAATCATCAGTATTCGCTATACACAAGGTAAAAAGATGTTAGAACGTTTTACGGGTAGCATGTCTGAAAATATTGATAAATTGTTATTGCGTTGGTGGCAGCGCGGGCAAAAACCTTTTATGTAATTAAATTAAGATTCGGTTTTCTCGCAAAAAATAGATTTCGTAACTATCATTAATTACCGGCGCTTAGCCGGTAATTTTTTGGCTACGTCTCTTTACTTAAGACGGTATTGCTCAGAAAGAATATGAGACAAATGTTTATACATGTTGAATGCCGCCGTGCTTTTCGCTGTTGGAATACCATTGGCATCTAAAAAGCATTCACCTTTGAACACTAAGGTATCACGATGCTGCTCTACCGTATCAACGAACATGCCATGAATGAAGTCTTCGTGTTTCCTTATGATCTCATTAGCTTTTTCGAGAAGTTCATTTTGTGTTATAGATTGGATATTGTTGTCCATAAGTTAGCCCCCTTAAAAAAATAATTGGTTGCGTCTGGCGTTTTATCAGGTAGAGTGTGTGCTTTTCGTTGGCAATAATTAGCCATTATATGGCTAAAATCAGTCAGCTAGAACACTTTATGTTCTTTTTAGCATAGCGTGATTAGCTTGGTAGTTTTTGCGTAAACGCAAACTATTTGAAGAAATTATATTGATATATTGCAATTGTGCCGCAATATAAAAAAGAGATTTTCATTTTGTGCATTTTCATGTAGAAATGCGCCATTGTAGAAATTTAGGTAAAGGTAAATATGGGTAAAGCTCTTGTTATCGTGGAGTCCCCGGCAAAAGCCAAAACGATCAATAAGTATCTTGGCAGTGGCTACGTTGTAAAAAGCAGCGTTGGCCACATTCGCGATCTGCCGAAAAGCGGGTCCGGCTCACAAAAGAGTACAGGCTCATCTACCGACAAAACTAAAAAGGTTAAAAAAGATCCTCAAGCCGCGCTTGTAAAGCGTATGGGGGTCGATCCTTACCATGGTTGGAAAGCAAACTATCAGATCTTACCGGGTAAGGAAAAGGTGGTTTCTGAATTACAAGCTTTAGCGGCAGATGCAGACCATGTCTATCTTGCGACGGACCTTGACCGCGAAGGGGAAGCTATTGCATGGCACTTACGCGAAGTGATTGGTGGTGAAGACTCTCGCTTTAGCCGTGTTGTGTTTAACGAAATTACTAAAAATGCGATCACTCAGGCGTTTGATAGCCCTGGCGAACTCAATATCGATAGAGTTAATGCTCAACAAGCTCGCCGTTTCATGGATCGCGTAGTAGGTTATATGGTATCGCCGCTGTTATGGAAAAAAGTGGCGAGAGGGTTATCTGCAGGTCGCGTACAATCCGTTGCGGTACGTTTGATTGTCGAACGTGAACGTGAAATTAAAGCGTTTGTGCCGGAAGAATATTGGGAACTTCATGCGGATTTGGCGGATAAAAGTACGGCTGCATTACGTATGCAGGTTACGCATCAATTAGGCAAAGCGTTCAAGCCAGTCACTAAGGCGCAAACTGACGCTGCGGTGAGTTTGCTAGAAAAAGCACGCTTCCAAGTGATTGACCGTGAAGACCGACCCACATCCAGCAAGCCGAGTGCGCCTTTTATCACATCAACGCTGCAACAAGCCGCTAGCACCCGTCTTGGGTTTGGTGTGAAGAAGACCATGATGATGGCTCAGCGCCTTTATGAAGCGGGTTATATTACCTATATGCGTACTGACTCAACTAACTTGAGCCAAGATGCATTAAATATGGTACGTGGCTATATTAGCGATAATTTTGGCGAAAAATATCTGCCTAAAGACGCCAATATTTACACTAGCAAAGATAATTCGCAAGAAGCGCACGAAGCTATCCGTCCTTCCAGTGTTGATGTTCTACCCGATGCACTGAAAGATATGGAATCAGATGCGAAAAAGCTCTATCAGTTAATTTGGAATCAATTTGTGGCATGTCAAATGACGCCTGCAAAATATGATTCAACAACATTAACGGTGAAAGCAGGGGATTTTGAGCTAAAAGCGAAAGGCCGTACATTGCGTTTCGATGGTTGGACGCGAGTGATGCCTGCACTGCGCAAAAATGATGAAGACAAAACATTGCCACCAATCCAAGTAGGCTCTGAATTGTCGCTGGTTGAATTGTTGCCAAGTCAGCACTTTACGAAACCACCAGCACGTTTTAGCGAAGCCTCCTTAGTTAAGGAGCTTGAGAAGCGCGGTATTGGTCGTCCATCAACCTATGCGGCAATTATCTCTACGATCCAAGATAGAGGTTACGTTAAGGTTGAGAACCGTCGTTTTTATGCGGAGAAAATGGGTGAAATCGTGACAGATAGGTTGGAAGAAAACTTCAATGACCTAATGAACTATGATTTTACTGCGCGCATGGAAGATCAGCTTGACCATATTGCTAATCACGAAGCAGAGTGGAAAGCGGTGCTTGATGAATTTTTCTCTGATTTTAGCAAACAGCTAGATATTGCAGAGAGAGATCCTGAAGAAGGCGGAATGCGCACGAACCCTATGGTGATCACTTCAATTACTTGTCCTGATTGTGAACGTCATATGGGGATCCGTACAGCTTCAACAGGGGTGTTCCTCGGTTGTGAAGGCTATGCGTTACCACCAAAAGAACGCTGCAAAAAAACCATCAATTTGATCCCTGAACATGAAGTATTGAATATTCTTGAGGGGGATGATGCGGAAACCAACGCGCTGCGTGCTAAGCGTCGCTGTCCAGAATGCAGTACAGCAATGGATAGCTACCTGATTGATAATCAACGCAAACTGCATGTGTGTGGTAACAACCCAGCTTGTGAAGGTTATGAGATTGAAGAGGGTGAGTTCCGCATTAAGGGTTATGACGGCCCAGTAATTGAGTGTGATAAATGCGGTTCAGAAATGCACCTAAAAACAGGGCGCTTTGGGCCTTATATGGGGTGCACAAATGAAGAGTGTAAAAACACCCGTAAGATCTTAAAAAATGGTGAGATTGCTCCACCAAAAGAGGATCCGGTACCATTACCTGAATTACCTTGCGAAAAATCAGATGCGTATTTTGTGTTGCGCGATGGTGCGGCTGGCGTATTCCTAGCGGCAAACACCTTCCCGAAATCACGAGAAACGCGAGCGCCATTGGTTGAGGAGTTGCAACGCTTTAGAGATAGACTACCTGAAAAGCTGGTTTATTTAGCTGACGCGCCTGCAAAAGATCCTGATGGTAATCCAACCGTTGTGCGTTTTAGCCGTAAGACGAAACAGCAATATGTTTCTTCAGAGAAAAATGGCAAAGCCACAGGTTGGAGTGCATTTTTTGTAGACGGCAAATGGGAAGTGAAAGAGAAATAATCATTCACTGACGTTAGCGATTAAAAGGCGATAGGTTAATTTCTATCGCCTTTTTCATTTCTGTTGTTCATCATTTTCTGTGAGCCTACGAGGTTTTTATCATTAACCACAGACAGACTCTCCCTCCATCTTATTTTTATGATGATTTGATCTCCTTTCAGGAGCCGTCTTAAAAATGCACTTATTTGGCTTAAGTGTTGATTTATGTGGCTAACCGCAAAGCAATATGATGACGGTTTGCTATGCTGATAAATAGCAATTATCAATAAATAATAATTTATTGATGTGTATTTGCTTTTAAGCAATAAACATCACAAGCAGCGATTAGGTTAGAAAGCTCACAACTGGAGGTAGAATGAAATTCAAAATGTGTTTACTGGCCGGCTTATTAACGGCTTTTGCAGCAAATGCAGCAGAAACAACAGTAGTACTGAAAGAAGCTACACCACAAGGTGAAGGCAAGGCGATTGGTGAAGTTGTTATTTCTGAAACCGATTATGGATTATTGTTTACCCCAAAATTAGCAGGTTTAGAAGCGGGTATCCATGGTTTCCATATCCATGAAAACCCAAGCTGTGAGCCTGCTGAAAAAGATGGCAAATCAGTACCAGCATTAAAAGCAGGTGGACATATGGATCCGGCAAAAACAGGTGTCCATAAAGGGCCTTATGACAATACAGGCCACTTAGGGGATCTTCCGGGCTTAGTGGTTGATGCCAAAGGTAATGCCGATTATGCCGTATTAGCACCGCGCTTAAAAACACTAAAAGAGATTGAAAACCGTGCACTGATGGTACACGCGGGTGGGGATAATTACTCCGACCATCCTGAAGCGTTAGGTGGTGGTGGTGCACGCATGGCTTGTGGTGTGATCAAATAGTTGATACTGTATATTTAAACAGTAATTGATAAAACCGTACTACTTTGAGACTTAATCTAAAAGCTCTGAAATACTCAGAGCTTTTAACTATTTGAAAACTAATAAAATAGGTGCTTAAAGAAAATTTATTTGTTTTTAACAGGGAATGGTTAATACGATTGAACGTTACCTGTAGATATAACCGATATGAGAATTGAAGGTTGCGGCTTTCAAATGAAAGCCGCAGATATCAAGGGGGAAAGCGCATTTACCAAATACGAATGCGTTGTTCAGGTTCAAGGTATAATTTGCTGTCTTTATCGACACCGAAAGTTTGATACCATTCATCCATATTACGAACAACACCATTGGCACGGAACTGGTTAGGGCTATGTGGGTCGGTCAAAATTTTATTACGCTCGGACTCTTTGTTGGATAACTCTTGCCAAGTTCTTGCCCAAGAAATAAAGAATCGTTGCAGACCGGTTGTCCCATCAATAATTGGCGCTTCGCCATTTGGATAATTCTCTTTAACGAATTGCTTATAAGCGCTCAGAGCAATGTTCAGCCCGCCTAAATCACCGATGTTTTCACCCAATGTGAGTTGACCATTAACCTTTTGTCCATCAACGGAGAAGCTATTATATTGTTCAACCAGTTTATCGGTTTTTTGTTTAAAGTGCTGTTTAGAGTCATCACTCCACCAGTTACGCAACTGACCAGTACCATCATACAAGCTGCCTTGGTCATCAAACCCATGGCCCATTTCATGGCCAATTACAGCGCCAATTGCGCCATAGTTATAGGCAGGGTCAACATTAGGATCAAAGAAAGGTGCCTGTAGTATTGCGGCTGGGAACACTATCTCATTTTGCACTGGGTTAAAGTATGCATTAATGGTTTGAGGCGTCATCCCCCATTCCCATTTACGGACAGGTTGTCCTATCTTACTCATATTGTCGTTATAGACCCAGTTTAAGACCTGTTTGTAGTTATCCAGTAGCGTATCGGGTTTTAGATTGATACTACTGAAATCATTCCATTTGTCAGGGTAACCCACTTTAACGGTAAATTGCTCAAGTTTTTTAAGCGCTTCTTGGCGTGTTGCATCATCCATCCAATCATTATCTTTTAAGCGAGAATTAAACGTTCCTCTGACATAGCTGACAAGATCGGTAATTTTCGCTTTTGATTCAGGGTTGAAATATTTCTCAACATAGATTTGCCCCATAGGCTCGCCCTGTAAGCGATTGACGGTTTCCAGAGCACGCTCTTTGCGTGTCCGCTGTTTTTCTACGCCGTTAAGTTTACGCGAATAAAAATCAAAGCGGGCGTCAGAAAAATCGCGATTCAAATAGGGGGCTTGATCACTTAAATAGTGAAAACGTAGGTAGTCTTGAAGTGTCGATACAGGGGTATTGGCATAAATTTTGGCTAATTGCTCTACTGCGGTATCCGTTTCAACTATCACCTTATTCAATTGTTTGTCTGAAAGTTGCCACTGTTGAATAAAGTTATCCCATGCAAAGCCTTGAGTGAACTTTTTCATATCGTTCAGTGTCATTGGGTGATAATTTTTGATTGTGTCACGGCGCGCTTCTGGGCTCCAATGAGCCTGTGCCATTGATTTTTCCAGTGCGAAAATTTGTTGGGCTTTTTTCTCAACATCATTTTCGCCCGCCAGTTTTAAAATAGTGGCAATATAGGCGATATAATTTTTGCGGATCTCCTCCATCTGCGGGGTATCGTCGAGGTAATAATTACGGTTCGGTAAGCCTAAACCGCCTTGCCCAAGGTATAAAACATAAGTATCCGGCTGCTTAGCATCCAAGTCTACCCAATAAGAAATAAATGGCGTATAGGCCGGAAGTGCCATTAATTTACTAATATCATTATGATTTTTTGCATTAGTAATTGCATCAAGGTCATCTTTGAGAGGGCTTATTCCTATTTTTTCTATCGCGTCTTCATTAAGATAACTTACATATAAATTACGAATATTGCGTTGATTATGATTGAGTTCCTTCTCTGGTGAGCTTTGCAACTGATCGATGATGCTTTGTAGTTGTTTCTCTGTCGTGAGGTATAACTCAACAAATGAGTTAATGCGCGGCATGCCTGTTGGGATCTTCGCTTTGCTTATCCAGTCCTGATTGACGTAGCGATAAAAATCATCCCCTGAAGCGATATTATCAGATAAAACAATCTTTTGGTCGCCATAAGAAACTTCTTTGGCATAAAGGCTAGGCGCTATAGCGATGGTTGACATACTGATAAGGAGCGCCAAAATTTTTTTCTGCATGTAATACCCTCTCTTCGTTGAGAATTATTGTTTCCATTACTTAAGATTAAAGCCGATTCATTTATCTTGCAAAACTGCCTATCAGCTATTCAAGCATAGAT
Organism: Providencia sp. PROV267; assembly: GCF_028477825.1. NCBI lineage: Bacteria > Pseudomonadati > Pseudomonadota > Gammaproteobacteria > Enterobacterales > Morganellaceae > Providencia > Providencia sp. PROV267. The sequence continues at coordinate 364,203 of NZ_JAMPLX010000002.1, forward strand.
TGGGAAAATTTAAATGTAACTTTGCATTTTCTTACTAGTTAACAATGAAGATAATTTCAAATTTAAACTATTTTAGGTGAAATTTTATCATCTAGCTATTCACACTCAGCATAATGATGATATATTGGTTATATCAAATCATATACATATAGCTTTTAGTTATAAATAATAATTTTTAGCTATAGCGAATTCCTTACGGCTCTGTATAGGTGGACCTAAAAATGAAATTGCAGCAATTACGTTATATTGTTGAGGTGGTTAATCATGACTTGAATGTCTCTGCAACCGCTGAAGGGTTATTTACCTCACAGCCGGGTATTAGCAAACAAGTGCGTATGTTGGAAGACGAATTGGGGATCCAAATTTTTGCTCGCAGCGGAAAACATCTCACTCATGTTACGCCAGCAGGGGAAGAAGTTATCCGTATTTCACGGGAAGTGCTTTCAAAAATTGAGGCGATCCGTTCCGTTGCAGGGGAGCATACTTATCCAGATAAAGGCACTTTGCATATTGCAACAACACATACTCAGGCACGTTATGCGCTTCCGCCGGTAATCAAAGGTTTTATCGAGCGCTATCCGCATGTCTCACTGCATATGCAACAAGGTTCCCCAACGCAAATCGCAGAGGAAGTTTGCAAAGGGAATAGTGATTTTGCGATCGCTACTGAAGCGTTACACCTATACAGTGACTTGATCATGCTACCTTGTTATCACTGGAACCGCTGTGTTGTGGTGCAAAAAGGGCATCCGTTAGCCGAAAAGAAAAATGTGACGATTGAAGATGTTGCACAATACCAAATCGTAACATATACCCATGGTTTTACGGGGCGTTCTGAATTAGATGTGGCATTCCAAAAAGCCAATTTAGAACCTAAAATTATTTTTACGGCGACAGATGCGGATGTTATCAAGACCTATGTAAGGCTTGGGTTGGGCATTGGGATTATTGCCAGTATGGCGGTTAACCCAGAGTTGGATAGTGATCTGGTTGTCATCGATATGCGCGATAAATTCAGTTATAGCACAACGAAAATTGGCTTCAAACGTACCAGTTTTTTACGTAGCTATATGTATGACTTTATTTGGCGATTTGCCCCTCATTTAACCCGTGATGTTGTAGATAGGGCGATTGCACTGCGCAACAATGAAGATATTGAGGAAATGTTTAAAGACATTAAATTGCCTATCATCTAACTTTAGGTTGCCTTTCAAACGAGAGCTAAGCTTTTAGTGACTGATGTGAATTCAACTAGAAGCTTAGTGACTCACTTTTTTGTTCTCTATTTAGCTATTCCAATGTCAGCGTTCAATTGACAAGTTCAAAATCCTAGCATTCTACTACTCTTTTTATGAGTCACTTGGCTAAATTTCCCCGCCATTTACTGTTTTTTTGATGATAAGCACAGCAAATTTATGGATTTGACACAAAATCCATAAAGTAAATATTTTCAGCAACTATAATTACAACTAATTAACAAATTCACTGTAATTTGTTAGGTAAATAAGATGACCGATAATCATCATAAAAAACCAAGGAGGAGTTATGTCGTTGAGTCTTAAAACACAGAGTGCAGCAACACTCAGTGTCGGAAGCAAGCTCTATAATTACTTCAGTCTACCGATTGCGACTCAGCAACTCGGTGATGCCACAAAATTACCCAAATCCCTTAAAGTATTACTTGAAAACTTATTGCGAAATATTGATGGCAAATCGGTAGTAGAAGCCGATCTGCAAGCCATTATTGATTGGCAGAAAACAGGGCATGCAGATAGAGAAATTGCTTACCGACCAGCTCGGGTACTAATGCAAGACTTTACGGGTGTACCTGCGGTCGTGGATTTAGCTGCAATGCGTGAAGCGGTTAAATCATTAGGTGGTAATGTTGAGCAAGTCAATCCTCTCTCGCCAGTTGATCTGGTCATTGACCACTCGGTAATGGTTGATGAATTTGCCACGGATAAAGCATTTGATGACAACGTTGAAATTGAGATGAAGCGTAACCATGAACGCTACCTCTTTTTACGTTGGGGGCAAAAAGCCTTTAATCGCTTTAGGGTTGTGCCACCAGGAACCGGTATTTGCCACCAAGTCAACTTAGAGTATTTAGGTAAAGCGGTTTGGTATGAAGAGGTGGATGGGAAGTTATATGCTTATCCAGATACCCTTGTGGGCACCGACTCGCATACCACGATGATCAACGGTCTTGGCGTATTAGGCTGGGGGGTTGGTGGGATTGAAGCCGAAGCTGCAATGCTAGGTCAACCGGTATCCATGCTGATCCCAGACGTTGTCGGTTTTAAACTGACGGGTAAATTGCGTGAAGGTATTACAGCGACAGACTTGGTACTGACAGTCACACAAATGCTACGTAAGCATGGTGTTGTCGGTAAATTTGTTGAATTTTATGGTGATGGTTTAGCTGATCTTCCGCTGGCTGATAGGGCGACTATCGCCAATATGTCTCCTGAGTATGGTGCTACTTGCGGATTCTTCCCTGTCGATAACGTCACATTAGATTATATGAAGTTAACTGGGCGCAGCGATGATGAAATTGCGCTGGTGGAAGCCTATTGTAAAGAGCAAGGTTTATGGCGTCATGCGGGTGATGAACCTATCTTTACGAGCACATTAGAATTGGATATGTCGACGGTGGAATCTAGTTTAGCCGGTCCTAAACGTCCACAAGATCGTGTTGAACTGGGTCAAGTTCCGCAAGCATTCCAAGCCGCTATTGAGCTGGAGCTTAACAAAAAAGAGAAAGGTGCACATCCGACAGTCAATTATCAAGGACAAACCTTTGAAATGACCGATGGTGCTGTTGTGATTGCAGCGATTACTTCTTGTACGAACACATCAAACCCAAGTGTGTTGATGGCGGCAGGTTTACTCGCTAAAAAAGCGGTAGAAAAAGGTCTAACTCGTCAACCTTGGGTGAAATCCTCGTTGGCACCAGGCTCTAAGGTGGTAACGGATTATTTAGCTCTGGCAGGACTAACACCTTATCTTGATAAACTCGGCTTTAACTTAGTGGGGTATGGCTGTACAACCTGTATAGGTAACTCTGGGCCATTACCTGATCCGATTGAGCAAGCGATCAAAGAGGCGGATTTAACCGTTGGTGCGGTATTGTCGGGTAACCGTAACTTTGAAGGCCGTATCCATCCTTTAGTCAAAACGAACTGGTTAGCGTCACCTCCGCTGGTGGTTGCTTATGCGTTAGCGGGTAACATGAATATTAATGTTAAAACTGACTCATTAGGCAAAGACGCACAAGGTCATGATGTCTATCTAAAAGATATTTGGCCATCCAGTGCTGAAATTGCTCAAGCCGTTGAAAAAGTTAAAACAGAAATGTTCCGCAAAGAGTACAGTGCGGTTTTCGATGGTGATGAGGCATGGCAAGCATTACAAGTGGCAAGCTCTTCCACGTATGATTGGCAGCCAGATTCGACTTATATTCGCCATCCACCGTTCTTTGAAGGGATGAAAGCAGAGCCGGAAGTGGTTCAAGATATTCATGGCGCACATATCTTGGCAATATTGGGTGATTCGGTAACGACTGACCATATTTCACCTGCGGGTAATATCAAAGCGGATAGTCCAGCTGGGCGTTATTTGCAAGAGCATGGCGTAGCTGCCGCCGATTTTAACTCATATGGCTCTCGTCGTGGTAACCATGAAGTGATGATGCGTGGTACGTTCGCCAATATCCGTATTCGCAACGAAATGGTGCCGGGGGTTGAAGGTGGATATACGAAACATATCCCTACAGGTAAACAGATGGCGATCTATGATGCGGCGATGCTGTATCAAAAGGAAAAGCTGCCTCTCGCTATCATTGCAGGTAAAGAATACGGTTCTGGCTCAAGCCGTGACTGGGCGGCTAAAGGTACTAATTTACTTGGTGTCCGTGTCGTTATTGCGGAATCGTACGAACGTATTCACCGCTCTAACTTAATTGGTATGGGGGTTATCCCATTAGAGTTCCCACAAGGTACAACGCGTAAGACATTGGGCCTTAAAGGGGATGAACGTATCGATATAGAACACTTGCAATCCATTGAGCCGGGTCAACATATTATTGTGAAAATTACCTATGGTGATGGACAGGTCAAAGAAATTGCAACACGTTGCCGTATTGATACCTCAACAGAAATGGAATATTACCGTCATGGTGGCATCCTGCATTATGTGATCCGCCAAATGCTCCATTAATCTTTAATCTCTAAGTTAACAACGCCCATCTGTGTTTGTTTGCACGATGGGCGTTTTTTATTGTTATTTCGCAATATATGAGGATTGAGTCTAGGCTATGATGATTGCCTATCTATATTGAGTGATGCAGAGATATCATTTTAAAAATTTCGTTATTGGAAAGAGGTATGTTTTACTTTTTATCGTGAGGCAAAAACGAGTAGAGATTATGGCTCATATTTAAACTAGCCAAGATAAATGTGGGGTTGCTGACATTAAATCAGACGTCACAAAACCAATAAAATCACCAACGTGAGGTATTAATATATGGCAGATATTAACGCAACGGATTTTTACAAAGGGGCGCTTTGGGCGGCTGACATTTTAATTACCACCTCGCCAAATCATCATTATTTAGATGAAGTCCGAGATATTCTTGAACATATTCCGAATCTCTATTCCATTGTCATGCAAACCCCAGAAACTGAAGTCTGCGATCTTCGTTTATTGGTTGATAGGGAATTCCCATTAGGACGAAATGCCGATTATGCCTCGTTTGAAATCGTACCATTATCTTTCGCTAATGAGATAGTTACAATGCCAGAAAAATCGCCAGTTCCAGATGAAATCTATCAAACAAGAGAGGATATTGGATCATGGGGCGTTGTGGCTAATACATTGAATGGCGAACAGAAATTACTTATTACGGGTCTCTATGAACCTCGCATTGCGTTAAATTATGCTCAGCGCTTTACAGAGCAACTGGCAGCACAAAAAGCATAACAGGCGATTTTGTTTAAGTACCCTCAAACATTGCTGTTTATTAAAATAACATGCCCGCTAATCGACTCGACAGCGGGCATGTTGTTATTTCTCACGCGCTCATTATCGTGACAAAATTTTATCTTCGGCTAATTGCAGGGCAAAATAGGTGAAAATCATATCAGCGCCAGCCCGTTTGATAGAGCCTAATGTTTCCAGAGTGACGCGGGTTTCATCGATAGCCCCAGCCATTGCAGCAAATTTAATTTGTGCATATTCACCACTGACTTGATAAGCACCGATAGGCAATTCAGTACGTTCACGTAGGTCACGAATAATATCAAGGTAGGCACCTGCTGGTTTAACCATCAATGCATCCGCGCCTTCTTGTACGTCAATTAAGGATTCATGAATTGCCTCACGGCGGTTCATTGGATTCATTTGATAGGTTTTGCGATCCCCTTTTAAACAAGAGCCTGCCGCGTCTCTAAATGGGCCATAGAGTGCTGACGCAAATTTAGTCGAATAAGACATAATGGCGGTATCTTTAAAACCAGCTGCATCTAGAGCTTGGCGGATAGCGGCAACTTGCCCATCCATTGCAGCAGAAGGGGCGATAAAATCAGCACCTGCACGGGCGGCTGCAACAGCTTGTAAACCTAAATTATGGATAGTGGCATCGTTATCAACGATATCGCCATGCATTACCCCACAATGGCCGTGTGAAGTGTATTCACAAAAACAGGTATCTGACATCACAATCATTTCAGGTACTGTCTCTTTACAGATACGAGACATGCGTGCGACAAGACCATTTTCTTGCCAAGCATCACTCCCTGTTTCATCCAAATGATGAGAGACGCCAAAAGTCATAACAGATTTAATACCTGCTTTGGCAATACGCTCTATTTCATAAGCTAAACGTTTTTCTGGAATACGTACAACACCTGGCATGCTGTCAATTTGCTTATAATCATCAAGCCCTTCCTCAACAAAGATTGGAAGGCACAGGTCATTAAGAGAAAGATGCGTTTCTTGGAAGAGATCACGCATTTTTTCTGTCTTACGTAATCTTCTCATGCGTTGGATAGAATGCAGGTTATTCACCGTAGCTCCTTGTTATCAGAAAAATAAACTTAACGTATTAAATTTATTCATCGAGATCATTGTTGATAAACAGTATAAACCTTATGAAATGAAAGTGAATATATCAATCGGCAAAAGTGCTACAACCGATTGTTATCATTTTAATATTAGTCAAGGAAGAGCAGTGTCATACTCTTCCATTATGAGAAGGATTATTGATGTTTAAATAACATGTGGCCCATTTTCTCAGCTTTAATATCGAGATAATGAGCATTACTTGGATTGCGACCAACAATTAATGGCACACGTTCAACGACATTAATACCTGCTTCACGCATGATATTTATTTTCTTTGGATTATTAGTTAATAAGCGAACCTCATTAATACCTAATAACTTATACATATCAGAGCAGAGCGTAAAGTCGCGTTCATCCGCTTTGAAGCCTAGTTTGAGATTGGCTTCTACGGTGTCTAGACCTTGATCTTGCAAGGCATAAGCACGAATTTTATTAAGTAGGCCGATATTACGACCCTCTTGGCGATGATAGAGCAGTACGCCTCGACCTTCTTTGCTGATCTGAGACAGTGCCGCTTCTAATTGGAAGCCACAATCACAGCGTAAACTGAATAATGCATCTCCGGTTAAGCATTCCGAGTGGATCCGACTGAGAACAGGCTCTGGACCTGAAATATCGCCAAAAATCAGTGCGACATGGTCACGACCTGTTGCGATTTCCTCAAACCCTACCATTAAAAATTCGCCGAAAGGAGTTGGTAATTTGGCTTCGGCAACGCGTTTTAGCTGCATATTTTCATTCATTAGTTGAGATAACTCTTGCTTAATTAATAACGTTAATCGATAAAAATATTGCTTATCGATACTATATGACATCTAGCATATAGCGCAGACATTTATTTGCACACAGTCCACTATGCATTACTATAACAGAGTTAATCATTTGTGAATCTAATTTTATTGATTCGAACAGTCAACTGACATGGATAGCATAAAATGAATAAATCAATTTACCCGATATTAGTCTTTGCTGTTTTATTAATCATACCTCCTACAGCGTTACTGATGGTAGGGTGGAGTTGGCTGCCGTCTCAGAATGTAGAATCGGTTAAATGGTTATTTTGGCTAACAGAAACGGCTGGTCTCCCTTATAGTCTGATAACCTCTATCGTATTATTAGCCTTGACCCTTTATATCTGTAAACCAAAGTTGAAAAGTGTCCTTCAATGGGTTGTTATTGTTGTATGCTGTATTTTGGTAGGACAAGGGATCAAAAGCGTTGTTAAGAATAGTTTCCAAGAGCCGCGCCCATATGTGGTTTGGCTAGAAAAAGAATATGGGCTTTCAGCGACAGAATTTTATGACTTAAAAAGAAAGCAGCGAGCAGACGTTATCAAACAAACCGTTAAACAAAGTGATCAGGTTCCTTCATGGTTACGCAAACATTGGCAAGCGGAAACTGGCTACTCATTTCCTTCTGGGCATGTACTATTTGCGGCTGGCTGGGCACTTTTATTGATTGGATTATTTTGGCAGCGTCGTCAATATGCACTTGCCATCGTGCTGGCGGTATGGGCGGAAGCTATCGTATTTAGTCGGTTATTATTAGGGATGCATTGGCCTTCAGATGCAATCGCTTCTATTATCATTAGTGCAATTTTAGCGATGATGGCGTGTACGCTCTTAAGGGATAAAACACCCAATTTGAGTGAAAGTAAAAACATGTAGGTTAAATAAGGTTCAATATACATTAACAAAGTGGGCGTATAAGATAAATTACTTTGTCTGAGTGCGCCAGAAATGCTACCTTATCAGGTAGATAATTTGTTTTCATAAGAACGGATAACGGGAAAGAATGTGAAATATTTTCTGATATTATTACTAGCTGTGGTTATTTTTATTATTTCAATCACGCTAGGCTCAAGCAATAATCAGGTTATTACATTTAACTACCTGATTGCACAAGGAGATTTTGCATTATCTTCACTTTTAGCCTCTTTGTTTGGTGTCGGCTTTGTACTGGGTTGGTTAGTTGCAGGGCTATTTTATCTGCGTGCTGTGGTGAGCTTGAAAAATGCACGCCGTAAAATTAGACGTCTTGAATCACAATTGAGTGTGGATGATAAAACCATCTCTGAATCTACAGAAGTTGTGGCTCAAAAGAGCAAGGAATAATCTTGTATGTTTGAGTTGCTGTTTCTGTTGTTACCTGTCGCCGCTGCATACGGCTGGTATATGGGGCGTCGAAGCGCTCAACAAGACAAGCAGCAACATGCTAACCGCCTGTCACGTGATTATGTTACGGGCGTTAACTTTCTTTTATCAAATCAGCAAGACAAAGCGGTTGATTTATTCCTTGATATGCTCAAGGAAGACAGTTCCGCCTTTGAAGCGCATTTAACCTTAGGTAATTTATTTCGTTCACGTGGTGAAGTTGAACGAGCCATCCGTATTCATCAGTCACTTGTTGAAAGTGCCGCATTATCCTTTGAACAACGCTTATTAGCCACGCAACAACTCGGTCGTGATTATATGGCCGCAGGGGTTTACGATCGTGCTGAAAATATGTTCCAGCAATTGACGGATGAGGTGGATTTTAAGCAAAGTGCACTACAGTCATTATTGGCGATTTTTCAATTAACCAGTGATTGGACGAAAGCAATCGAAACGGCGACTAAGTTGGTTAAATTGGGTAATGAAGAGTTACGCGAAAATATTGCGCATTTTTATTGTGAATTAGCCAATCAACACTTAGGCAGTGACGATCTTGATGGGGCTTTAAGCCTTCTGAATAAAGCCGAACAGGCGGATAAAAATTGTGCCCGTGTTTCAATTATGAAAGGGCGAATTTTTATCGAGCAGGAACATTACGACAAAGCTATCAATGTTCTTAAACAAGTCTACGAACAAGATAGAGAGCTGGTGGCTGAAACTTTACCTTTACTTTATGATTGCTATCAACAAATCGCAGATATGGATGCTTGGGAAGTGTATCTACGCCAATGTGTTGCGGGTAATACGGGGGCAGTCGCTGAACTGTATCTCGCCGACATTATTGTTGAGAAGCAAAGTCATGAAGCCGCCGCAAGTTATATTAACGATCAGATTCAACGTCACCCAACAATGCGGTTATTTTATCGTTTGATGGATTACCATTTAAAAGAAGCAGAAGAAGGGCGAGCAAAAGAGAGCCTGATTTTGCTGCGGAAAATGGTCGGGGAACAAATTAGAACCAAACCTGACTATCGTTGCCACAAATGTGGTTTTACTTCGCATTCATTATATTGGCACTGCCCGTCTTGTCGTTCATGGGACACCATTAAGCCAATTCGTGGTTTAGATGGGCAGTGACAGCGTCACTTTATTACCAAATATGATTAAGGCTACTACTAAATGATTTCTTCAACTGAGAACCACGCTCGCGTATCTACTCACTCGCCAGTTATTGTTGCGCTCGATTATGAAGATGCAAACGCGGCATTGGCATTTGTTGACCTTATTGATCCGCGTGAATGTCGTTTGAAAGTCGGTAAAGAGATGTTTACCTTCAATGGCCCTCAATTTGTGAAATCACTACACCAACGTGGTTTTGATGTATTTCTCGATTTAAAATTTCACGATATTCCTAATACGGTTGCGCGTGCGGTTGGGGCAGCAGCAGAAATGGGCGTTTGGATGGTTAACGTTCATGCTGGTGGTGGCAGCCGTATGATGGAAGCGGCTCGTCAGGCATTAGAGCCTTATGGAAAAGAGGCGCCATTATTAACAGCGGTCACTGTTTTAACCAGTATGGATCAATCCGATCTGACTGGCATTGGTATTAATGCTACGCCAGCTGAGCATGCTGAACGTTTAGCTTTATTGACAAAAGCATGTGGCTTAGATGGTGTGGTGTGTTCAGCACATGAAGCTGCAAGACTGAAATCATTGTGTGGTGATGATTTTAAATTAGTGACACCAGGTATTCGCCCAATTGGTAGTGATGTTGGGGATCAGCGCCGTATCATGACACCTCAAGAAGCATTAAAAGTCGGGGTTGATTATATGGTTATCGGCCGTCCTATTACGCGTAGTGATAACCCTGCACTCACATTAAAGCAGATCAACCAATCTATTAAGGATTGTGCATGAAGGATACAAATAGCCGTTTAGTGTATAGCACGGATATCGGTCGCATCGAAGAGGAAAAACCGAAAGCACAACGCCCAAAAGGAGATGGTATTGTCAGGATCCGCCGTGAAACATCGGGTCGCAAAGGCAAGGGCGTTTGCGTGGTGACAGGACTCGATCTTGAAGATGATGCACTGGCTAAATTGGCCGCGGAATTAAAGAAAAAATGTGGTTGCGGTGGCTCAGTAAAAGACGGTGATATTGAAATTCAGGGTGATAAGAGAGAGCTGATTAAGCAACTTCTTGAAGCAAAAGGTTATCAAGTGAAGTTAGCGGGTGGATAACACAATATAGGATAAGGGGGCATCCCCCCTTATCCATAGATTTATTTTCCGACTTGGTTACCAATAATCCCACCAACTGCAGCGCCACCAACCGTTCCCAGTGCACTACCGCCCGTTAGGATAGCACCGCCTACAGCACCTACGCCAGCACCTACAGCCGTATTCTTATCTCGCTTTGACATATTAGAGCATGCGCTAACGCTTATTGCGATAAGGGTTGCAAGTGTGAATGTCATAATGCGTTTACTTGTCGTGTTCATTTTAGTGACTCCGAGTTTTAAGGACGCTACCAAATTATCACAATCAGTAATTATACGAATCAGAATTATCGGGAATTAATGTATATAAAAAGCGACAATATATCTGAGTGGAACTCATTAAGAAGGAAAAGTAAGAAACAATATGCTACTGCTAAAACCAGTAGCATATTTATTATAGCATCAAAAGTAATTATGCGGCAGGGCGAGCAACAATATTGCGAGTTTCCATACGTACTTCAGCGATATTAACATTAATAATATCGTTGAGTTTGTATGCGGGTTCGCCTTTGATTAACACGCTACCTGTTTCTTGGCTGCACTGGATCTCATCGCGTACAGCGTGTAAGAACGGCGCTGGAATAAAGGCTACGGCACCATTGTCGGTTAACCTCACTCGTACACCACCACGTGTGATATCGATAATTTCCGCAGGGAATGCCTTGTCTGTACCTTCGAAAGGTTTTAAAAAGCGCGCATATAACCAATCACCAACATCACGTTCAGCCATGCGATTGGCTCGGCGACGCTCCGCTAATTTAATCGATAACTCTTCTGTCGGTTTATCAGTTGAGGGTTTACCCGCAATAACCGATTTAAGTAGACGATGGTTAACAATATCCGTGTATTTACGGATTGGTGATGTCCACGTTGCGTAAGCCTCAAAACCTAATCCAAAGTGAGGGCCGGGTTCGCCTTTGACTTCTGCAAAGGTTTGGAATCGACGAATGCGGCTATCTAAGAATTGTGTCGGTTGTGCATCTAATTGGCGGCGTAGTTGGCGGAAACCTTCTAAGGTGAGCAGGGATTCGGCCGTTGTCTCAATACCATGCTCTTTCAATGTTTGTACAACTTGCTCTATTTGTAATGGCTCAAAGCCCATATGAACGTTGAATACGCCAAAGCCTAATGTGTTTTTGAGCTGTGTTGCGGCACATAAGTTAGCGGTGATCATCGCTTCTTCGACAATACGGTTTGCCGTACGGCGGCTTTCGACGACGATGTCAATAACATTCCCTTTGTCATCTAATAAGAAACGATAGTCAGGGCGATCTTTAAAGACTAACGCATTTTGTTGACGCCATTGATGACGCTTATCCGCCATTTCTTTCAGTAATTCAATCTGTTGCTGATCTGCATCATTAGTTGGTTGCCAGCTACCTGATTTTTCTAGCCAATCGGAAACTTCGTCATAAACCAGCTTTGATTTAGACTCAACCCATGCACTGAAAAACTGAATATCTTCAGCTAGGTTACCATCATCCAAAATGGTTGCGGCACACACTAATGCTGGACGGCGCTCATTTGGGCGTAAAGAGCAGAGGTTATCTGAAAGCTCACGAGGTAACATCGGAATATTAAAGCCAGGCAAGTAGTTCGTATAAGCGCGAGCTAAAGCGAGCTTATCTAATTCACTGCCTTCTTTGATATAACTGGTTGGATCCGCGATAGCGATATAAAGTTTTAAATGACCGTCTGCTGTTCTTTCAATATACAGAGCATCATCCATATCTTCTGTACTTGCACTGTCGATAGTCACGAAATGCAGGTCGGTAAGGTCAACACGCTCAATACCTTCATCATCGCGTTCACTGTGAACCATTTGCGGCTCAGCACGATCAAGTTGATGACGACGTAAAGTGACCCACCAAGGGGCGAAATGGTCATTAGCATCGGTGATGTACTCAGTGATATCAGCGTAAAAACCTTTATCACCTTTTAAAGGATGGCGACGCATCTGTGCAACAACCCAATCACCTTGAGCAAATTCATGGTCGATGTCTTTTACTGGGCGACAAGAAATAGCATCTTTTAGCAGTGGGTGATCAGGGATCACAAATAAGCGGTTGTCATTATCTTTCTTCTGAATGCGCCCGACAAAGCGGCTGAGAAAGGGTTCAACAAGTTCTTCTGGTTCAGCGAATTCACGGTCTTTGTCTGTATGAATGGCCGCGATAACGCGATCGCCATGCATCACTTTTTTCATTTGTGGAGGTGGAACAAAGTAGCTTTTTTGGCCATCTACTTCGAGAAAACCGAAACCTTTATCGGTGCTTTTTACCAATCCTTCAACGCGAGGCGTTTGGGAGTGCAGTTGCTGTTTAAGTTGCGCGAGCAATGGGTTGTCTTGGAACATACTTACCGTTTTTATGGAGGTTGAGTTTGGCTCCCATTGTTACGTAAGACAAAGTCTTAGAGCAAGAAAAAATTTGCATTGTGAACAAATAACTGGGAGCAGTGTAATGTTAATTCTCAGGGTACACCTTATCTTTAAATTCGCAGAGATCTTCAATAATACAAGACCCACAGCGCGGTTTGCGTGCGATACAGGTATAGCGACCATGTAAAATGAACCAATGATGGCAGTCGACTTTAAACTCTGTGGGAACGACTTTGAGAAGTTTTTCTTCGACTTCAACGACATTTTTACCCGGAGCAAAATTGGTACGATTACAAACTCGAAAAATATGCGTATCAACAGCAATGGTTGGCCAGCCAAAAGCCGTGTTTAACACCACATTTGCTGTTTTACGACCAACGCCGGGTAAGGCCTCTAAAGCTGAGCGATCTTCAGGAACTTGGCTATTATGCTTTTCAATTAAGATTTTGCAGGTTTTGATAACACTTTCAGCTTTAGTGTTAAACAGACCAATTGTTTTTATATACTCTTTGATACCATCGACGCCCAAAGCGAGCATGGCTTCAGGAGTATTAGCGACAGGATATAATTTGGCTGTTGCTTTATTAACGCTGACATCAGTCGCCTGTGCAGATAACAAAACCGCTATCAACAGCTCAAAAGGGGAGTTAAATTGTAACTCAGTTGTTGGATTGGGATTGTTATCGCGCAGGCGAGTCAATATCTCAATACGTTTTGATTTATTCATAGCTCACAATTAATCTTATCTAGAAATATGGCTGCCGCATCCTTGTTCTTTTTGGTATTCACGTTCAGGTTGTTGGCCCGATTTTAGGGCGGCTCGTTTTTTCATTTTCTCATCAATTAAATATTTGCCCGCAAGCATCAGGGCGAGGCCGATAAAGGCGCCCGGTGGCAGCATAGCGAGTAAAAATGGTGAGTCAAGGTGTAAAACCTCTATTCGCAATGATTTGGCCCATGATCCTAGTAGTAAATCTGCACCGTCAAACAGTGTGCCATTACCTAAAATCTCGCGCATAGCCCCTAAAACGAATAAGGCTGCCGTTGCACCTAACCCCATCGCAAGGCCATCAATAGCAGAAAGTGGTACAGGATTCCGTGAGGCATAAGCCTCAGCGCGACCAATTACAATACAGTTGGTCACAATCAGCGGAATAAATATGCCCAGCGATTCATATAGGCCAAACGCATAGGCGTTAATAAGCATCTGTACTGCACTAACGACAGAGGCAATGATCATAACATAAATAGGAATACGAATTTCAGCTGGTACCCAACGACGAAATGCGGATACGGCAACATTGGTACAAACCAGCACTAATGTTGTAGCAAGTCCTAACCCTAATGCATTGGTCGCTGTTGATGAAACAGCCAGTAATGGGCATAGGCCTAAAAGCTGTACAAGTGCCGAGTTGTTTTTCCATAAGCCTTGTACAAAAAGTTCTTTAGATTGACTCATAATTATTCAGCTCCACAAATAGGATAGCTAGAGAGATTTTGTGGTATTTTTTGCATAAAAACGGCGGTACGTTTGGTCGCATTAACAACCGCTCTTGGGGTTATGGTTGCCCCAGTAAATTGGTCAAAATCACCGCCATCTTTTTTAACTGCCCATTTGGGGTCATGGTCGGATTCAACTTTCCCTGTGAGCAAAGTGATCCAGTTTGAAATTCGTGTTTCAATTTTATCGCCGAGACCCGGTGTTTCATGATGCTCTGTCACTCTAACACCTAGCACATTTCCATTAAAATCTGCACCGACTAAGAGATGTATTGCACCTGAATAGCCGTCGGGTGCTGTAGATTCAAGGGCGGCGGCAACAGGCTCACCATTCTTTCTCGCAATATATAACCGATGTGGTTGCTTGCTGCCTAGCTCAGCTTCTGCTCCGACTAAATAACACTCCTGCCCAAATGCATTATCATACAGGCTAGTTGGTACGACTTGGTCAAGTAGCTGTTTTTGTACGATCGCCGCTTGTTGTGCGATTGTCTCTTTCGTTAAGGTATAAACAGCCGCACTAAGTGCAGTTGTGCCGGCTGCAAAAATAGCCAAGATGGCTCCATGACGACGCATTGTGTTTAACATATAGGCTCCTTACTTATGTCCATGCCCGTATGCACGAGGTTGCGTATAATGGTCAATGAGAGGCACCGCAATATTAGTTAGTAGCACAGCGAAAGCGACAGCATCGGGATAACCACCGTAAACACGGATTAGCCACACTAATAAGCCAATCATTACACCATAAATCAAGCGGCCTTTTGGTGTCGTCGATGCCGTAACTGGATCTGTTGCAATAAAAAATGCCCCTAGCATAGTTGCGCCGGAGAGTAACTGTACTAGTGGTGGCGAGTAGCGACCATCATCTAATAACCAACTGACTACTGAACAGAATGCTAAGGTGGCAAGGAATGAAACAGGGATCTGCCAACTAATAATCCGACGGTTTAACATTATGAGGCCGCCGATTAAATAGGCAATATTGACCCATTGCCAACCAATACCCGCCAGAGAGCCTTGTAAAATTGGTTGCTGTAAAACATCAGAAATCGAATGAGTTAATAGCCCTGTTTTAAAGCTGTCTAATGGTGTTGCTTGGCTCATTCCATCGACACCCATTCGCAAGGCATCCAGCGTGATCCCCGTTGGAGTATGTCCAGTGAAGATAATTGAAAGGCTCTCTAGTGCATTGATATTAAGAGTCTGTAATTCAGAGGGCGGGAGCCAACTGGTCATTTGTACAGGAAAAGAAATTAGTAATACGACATAACCCACCATTGCAGGGTTAAATGGATTTTGCCCCAAACCACCATAACATTGTTTAGCAATGATCACGGCAAAGGCAGTTCCAAGAACGATCATCCACCAAGGTGCTAATGGCGGTAGACTCACACCCAGTAATAGCGCGGTAACAATGGCTGAATTATCTTTAAGAACGTTAATAACGGGCTTTTTACGTAAACGGATAGCGATGCCTTCTGTGATCACAGCAGCCAGCATGGCTAAAACAATTTGATAGAGAGTGCCAATACCAAAGAAGTAAATTTGTGCTGCAATACCCGGTATCGCAGCCAATAAAACCCAAAGCATAACAAGACTAGTGCTTTGGTTATCATGGGTAAATGGCGCGCTAGCGATTTTTAAACGACGGTTATTTGGATCAATAGGCCTAAATTTCATGGTGTTTAATCACTTACTCTATCATTGTTTGTTCGTTTTGTTTTTGAGCTTGTTTGGCTTTTACGCGAGCTATCGCCGCAGCAACCGCAACTTTACGAGGATCTGTTTCTTCTTCAATGGGTTGTTCAGCAGCAGGTGACAGCATTTCCTCCTCACTCACTTGAGCCTCAAGTTGTGCTTTCTCTTGGGCTGCTTTTTTCGCTTTAGCACGGGCAATAGCGGCAGCGACAGCGGCTTTACGTGGGTCAGCGTCGGCTGGCTCAGTTTCTGCCGTTGCAGGTTCAGCTTCTGCTTGTTGCGCCGCTTTTTTCGCTTTAGCACGGGCAATAGCGGCAGCGACAGCGGCTTTACGCGGGTCAACGTCGGCTGGTTCAGTCT